>CAZWPS010000035.1:0-11127 GCA_964635775.1 uncultured Zetaproteobacteria bacterium
TAGCTGCGTTATGATTTTCAACCTTCTTAGCTTGACCGACAAGGGTAATGAATGCGCCCTGTGATTGATTGGTTTAAAACGCATCTCGAAGATACTGAATTGATGATGTTGTTGGCATGTTTATTGGTTATTTTCGTATTGTTAATGCTTTTTGGCTCGATTTTGGCTCCTTTATTGGTCGCTATCGCTTTGGCTTATGTGTTAGAAGGTATGGTGAGTTTATTAACAGCTTGCAAAATACCACGTTTGTTTTCCATCATATTGGTGGGTTTGACCGCGATGCTGGTTGTTCTTTTCACCATGTTGGCAGTATTCCCCGTATTATTTGACCAAATCGGACGTTTGGTCGCCCAAATCCCCCAATATCTACAACTTCTGCGTGATACACTGCATGATTTGCAAGATAAATACCCTACAGGCTTAAATGCAGAGTATTTACAGCAATCTTTGGCATCAGTAGCCGCCAAAATGCAAGAGTGGGGCGCTTTGTTGCTGAAAATATCGCTGGCTTCGATTCCTAACCTGATTGCTTTAGGCATTTATGCGGTGTTGGTTCCGGTGTTGGTGTTTTTTTTACTAAAAGACAAATACAATATATTACAATGGACAGAGCAGTTTTTACCTGATCAGCGCAGCCTTTTACAGCGTGTTTGGGGCGAGTTAGACACTCAAATTGGCAACTATATTCGCGGACGTTTCTGGGAATCATTGATGGTTGGTTTTGTGATGTGGTTGGTGTTTTATGTGATGGGGCATGAGTATGCTTTGTTGCTTGCCGTGTTGACTGGCATTTCAGTGTGGATTCCTTTTGTGGGCGCAGCAGTGGTGACTATTCCTGTGCTGTTGCTGTCATATTTCCAGTGGGGTTGGTCAGAAATGACGATGTACAGCCTGATTGGTTATGCGGTGATTCAGCTGATTGATGCCAATATTGTGATTCCGTGGCTGTTTTCAGAAGTTGTAAACTTACATCCCATTGCGATTATTGTGGCAGTATTGGTATTTGGCAGCTTTTGGGGTATTTTAGGTGTGTTTTTCGCTATTCCTTTGGCAGCTTTGGTGCAAAGCGTATTGGTTATCATTGCTGAACGCGCCAAACACACAACCCAGCCTTAGTTTTTCGCTACAGATGGTGAAATCCTGTTCAATGAAGGTGTGGGGCAATGGTATTAAAAGCGCACTTATGATTTGAGCACAGTAATATGTTCGCTATTTGTCATCCCGAACGCAGTTGAGGGATCTTACGGAGCAAGGTGTGTAGGCAGGCTCAACATGATAGTGTAAGCAAAGTACCACCATTGGATTTTACATTTTACAGATTTACTTTGCGTACTTCATTCATGCCTGAGTGCTTTTATCGGGTATCCACCAAGCAAACCCTTGATGATTATGGATCCCCACCTGAAGGTGAATTGCGAAGTAAGAGAGCCTACCCTGGGGTGTCGCGAGGATGACGATACAGGTGTTTCAATACTTGAACTACTATTTCATCATTGCTGCTTACACATCCTACCATATCAGATCTCTCAACTGCGTTCGGGATGACAAATATTTTCTTTAGCCTCTAAATAGTAAGTGGAATTTTGGTGACAAAACCTTCTTCTCTTATTAGTTTGTCGCTTATAGTTTTAAGATTAAATTGACTTAAAACACATAGGAGTATTATTAAATATGAGAAATATTAAGATATTATTTGCAGCATCGCTATTGTTCTTTTCTGGGCAAGCTCAAGCTGCAGCAACGATTTCACCGGCAGATATTTTGTCGCAAGGTCAGACGTCTTTTGATGGCTTATCGAGTGATTTGGCAGCAGTGACGTGGATGAACCCAGGCAATTCTGCGGAGTCACATTCAGCGGGTCTTATTCCAGTTGGTGTGCAGGTAGCTTTAGAGTTGACCAGCTTATCCATTGATTCGAATGACTCACACTGGAATGCCATGAGTTATAATCTTGATGTTGTGCCTGTTCCGCGCTTGCGTATTTCAGCGGGTATTCCATTTGGTTTAGACGTTGGTTATATGTATTTGTCATCAGCCGATTTAGGTATTGATATGACGGGGTTGGAAGTGCGTATGTCATTTGGTAATTATATTCCTGTACCCATGTTAGAAGCTAATGTTCGTTATCATACAAGCACCTTGACAGCGGGTTCAGATATGGAAATTAAAAACACTGGTTTTGCTGCGATGATTGGTGGTAATTTTCCAATCGTTAAGCCATACATTGAGTTTGGCACGGTAACATCCACTTCAACACCTTCAGGTAGTTTAGGAGTACTTGCTTCATATGAAGAAAAAAACACGACGATGGCTATTGGTGTGAAAGCACAGCTGGCTTTATTTGTACTTAATGTTGAGCAGTCAAAGTTTGGAGACAAAGACTTAACAACGATAAAAGTAGGCTTGGAATTTTAATTTCAATGCATTAAGAAAGTGCTGCTCAACGTTTGATTGAACAAGGCGAGACCTACCCAAATTATTCATATCCGCTAACAAATGCTCTGCGTGAGCATTGCGCGATGTATGAATAGTTCAGGCTACATGAAGCGTTGTTCAGCATTGACTTCGATAAGGTTTGATCAAAACTAAGGCAACCTCGAAAAACCTTGTGTGCGTCAAACGCCGTTGATTTTCGTTTATGGCAAGGCGATTGCACTTTTCATCCAATGATGTCAGGAAAGAAGCATGGGTTTGGTGAAACAACGCGGTTTTTTGAGGTTCCCCCTAAGTCTGCCTCACCATAGATTTGATATTGAGATAGTTTTTTGGATGTGTATATGGAAATGAATCCACAAGTGTGGCTTGATGAATATGGCGATATTCTTTACCGCTTTGCTATGCAACGGGCGCAAAACCCTGAATTAGCGGCAGACTTGGTGCAAGAAACGTTGTTGTCCGCTTGGCAGAGCCGCGAATCATTTTCTGGTAAATCAACTGTACGCACTTGGTTGATTGGTATTCTAAAGCATAAATGGATTGACTACTTACGTAAAGAAATCAGGCAACGTGAGTATGCAGAGCTGGCAGTTGATGACCCAACGGCATGGTTTGATGCCAACAATGGGGCATGGAAAAAACCACCGCAACAATGGCATGATGACCCTGCATCATTGTGTCAAAATGAGCAGTTTATGCAGATATTAAAAACCTGTGTGAACAAACTTCCCCGCAAGCAGCAGCTTGTTTTTGATATGCGTGAGTTTCAAGGTTTAGATTCAGGCGAAATTTGTAAGATTTGTGATGTTTCACCGACCAACCTTCATGTTTTGCTACACCGAGCAAGGCTTGCTTTACGCCAGTGTTTGGAAATCAACTGGTTTGGAGGGAAATGATGAAACATGCTTGTGAGAAAATGAGTGCTTTGACATCTGCACGCTTGGATAGACAATTAAACATCTTGGAATCCTTGCAATTATATGTGCATTTGTTGATGTGTGCTGCATGTCGGCAATATGATGCTCAATTATTAAAATTACACACTGTTTTACAACATCGTCAGCAACTAGTGCGGCTTCCTGAAAAAAAACGTCAACATATCAAACAGGCACTTCACGATATGAAAAAAAACACTTGAACGCAATTGAATTTCATAAGATCCAATTTAAAAAAAGCCATGATTCACTTTTCAAACGAAAAATAAAGACAAAGTGTGCGCGTTAGCCATGCCTTTGGTGCGCAAAGAAAATCAGCGGTATGTTAAAGCTATTGCTTGCATTGCCATGTTGACTCTGGCGAAACATCTTGTCATACAAGATCCCTCAACTGCGTTCGGGATGACGAACGTGTTGCATGATATAGCTGCCAAGTGAACACTGATGGGCTTGCAGGGCAAGCGCATTAAAATGCTAGTGTCATCCTTGCGAAGGCGGAGATGCATACCTTTTACCTTCACTTGCCATGTTAAAAGTTGCTTTAAGGACCGCTGAATCCCGGCCTTCGCGAGGATGACTAAAAAAAGAACCCATTTATGAACATAACAGACATGATCATACTTGGCACTGTGAACAAATGAGTAAAATGCTGGATATTTTAATGCGATTGCCCCAAATGGTCTTGGCTATAATGGTAAGGTAAAGCTTGAATTTACGCACCTTTTCAAAAGATTTGGAAAGGGGCATCTTTTACCCTTGTAGCTGTTCAGGCAAGCTTTGATTTTCTCGATTTTAAGGAAAAGGCGCGTATTTGTTGCCATAAGTGAAGAATTTTGCCGCAAAAGTTGGGTAAATCAGAGGTGAGCTGAATCATTACAAAAGCGTTCGGCAGTGCTTGATAAGGCATCATTTATTTGTGTAATGAGGCTAATGCTTTTAGTGTTATCCCCATGTTGAGTTTGCGAGAAAAATGAGTGCCTATGACAGATGATCACCGCTCACAGCACATCAAAGATAAAGATGATATAGATGTGACTTCCCCCAATGTGTTAATTAAGAATCAGACACTGCGTTTTCCTGTGCGTTGGCGTTGGACAATGATTGTCGGTTTAGCGATTGCAGCTGCTGTTGTGGTCTTGTCATTGATTGTTTTAGACATGGAACGAGATGCTTGGTTGGAAAATCAAGAGATGCAGGCTGGTGTGTTGGTTGATCGTTTAGGTGATGAGCTTAAAATACCAATGTTGGCAGGAAGCTCAGCTGAAATTGGTTTTATCATGCGTAACTTTGCCGATAAAGTGCCCGCTGTGCAGGCAGTATATTTTAGAGATACATCATTAGAGTCGTGGCATGTGGGTGCAGTTGATGATGTTGAAGCAATTTTATCATCATCTGCATTACCAGAGCAGACTGTGCGGTTGCCCTCAACATCATTGTGGTATGCGAAACAAGTGACTTATGGTGGTGCCGATGTGGCTGTGGTGGCTGTTCGTTATGCTGAGGATGCTTGGGAAGATTTAGCGGGTCAGTTGTTGCAACGCATGTTGCTGGCTGCATTTTTTGTGATGTTATTATCCAGTGGTTTGGTGTATTGGGTGGCAGGTCGCATGAGTCAACCTTTAGAAGAACTTGCTTCTGCGGCACGTCGTGTGGCTTTTGGCGATTATGCACAGCATTTGGAAGTTTCGGGTAATGATGAGCTTAGTGATGCGGCACATCAGTTTAATAAGATGGTGGTTGAACTGCGTCATAAAGAGGAGATGCGCGAAGTTTTTGGACGTTATCTGAATCCAAAACTCGTTTCAGACGTGTTTGAAGGTGGTAATAGCACGGCAATGTTAAATCGCAAACAGGAAGTCACGGTTTTATTTGCTGATATGGTCAGTTTCACGTCTTTTTCTGAATCAACAAATACTGAAGAAGTCGTGGAAGTGTTGAATCAATACTTTGAAGTTTTCCATCGTATTATTGACTATTATGGCGGGCATGTGGACAAATATATTGGTGATGCGGTGATGGCAGTGTTTAATCATCCCAATCAAAATGAACATCATGTGCGTAATGCGACGATGGCAGGCATTGCGATGACGATCGCTTGTCGTAAGCTTGGTGTGTTACGCAAAAGTGGTGAGGCAGTGTCGTTTCGTGTGGGTTTGAATCGTGGTGATGTGATTGTGGGTAATATTGGTGCGGCGGAGCGTTTGGAATATACAGTCATTGGTGATGCGGTGAATGTGGCTTCGCGCATGGGCGGTTTGGGTCAAGGTGGTGAAGTGGTGATGCCATTTTCAACATTCGAAGCAGCCGATGAAGGTTTCACATTTAATGATATGGGTGAATTAAATGTGAAAGGGGTGAGCGCTCCTTTGCGTTGTGGTGTGGTGAGCACTTTAGATGACACCAAACATCGTGACTTGGCATATGCTGTGGCGCAAGCTTTTGACATGACCCTGCCTACTGATGTGCGCATGATTATTGGGGATATTGAATGAAACAATTATTGGTATTATTGTGTTGTGTGGTTTTGTTGTCAGCGTGTTCGGGAAAACATGGTTTAAGTTTATTAACACCATCGTATGAAATTGCGATTGAAGACTTAAAACAAGGTCGGGTGATGGAAGCAAGAACCCGAATTTTAGCCATCAAAAAAGATCACGAAGACTATAAAAAAGCGCGTTCATTTTTGCGTAAAAAAGTTAACCCTGCACGCTTAAAATTGCTGCGTTATTATGCACGAAAAGGCAAAAAAGAAGAAAGACTTCATCATTGGGCAAAAGCTCAAGCGGCATATACAACGGCATCTGCTTTATCGATTCAACCTAAAGCACTATTGCGTTATCAAGCTAAAATGCAGCTAAAAGTGCGTCAGTTGCAAGCGCAAAGCATGTATCAGCAACGCAAAAGTGAAGATAAAATATGGCTTAAATGGTTAAGTGATTATAACCCACCCAAAGGTTTACTTGGTGATGATGTGGTGTTTGCTGCGGGGTTTAAAGGTCTTGAGTTTTCTTTTCAACAGCGCCTTAAGGATACATGGTCATTAGCCAACAAGTATAAACGTCAGGATTCGCCAGAAATGACTTGGGTGTATGCTGATTCATATTTGCGCTTAGCACCCCACACGAAAAAAGCTCAAGATTTAAAAAATGCGATGGCAACGGCTGTACCTAAGGGCTTTAAATTGGGCGCAACGGTGGTGAAGAAAAAGAAACGTGTTGTGCCGCGCAAACAAAAAAGAAAAAAGACAGTGAGTCAAGCAGAAGTGTTGCAACAAATGAAGAAAAACCATTGGATTACCGCGAAATCATATGCCCATACTTTGCGCCGACAAGGCGATCCTGAGGCGGATAAGTTGTTGAGCGTGATTATGGCAAAAACTGAAAAACTCGCTGATAAGGCATATCAAGATGGTAACTTGGCATTTCGTTTGGAGAGAATTGATGCGGCAGTCTCTTTTTGGGCAAAAGCGGTGAAATGGATGCCTAAAGAACAGATATATAACGATGCATTGCGTAGGGGTAAGCAAATTCAAGAGCGTTTGCGTATTTTGAAAGCGGAAGAAAGTGCGGCTGAACGTAATACGAAGGTTGAGGAGTAGTCATGCGTGATTCGATTGTTTTAAAGCGCCGTAAAACACGACAAATCATGGTCGGTGATGTGGCAGTTGGTGGTGATGCAGCCATTGCTGTGCAGTCGATGACCAATACATTAACAACGGATATTGATGCCACGGTGGCGCAAGTCTTGAGTTTAGAAGAAGCTGGTGCAGACATTGTACGCATTTCTGTGCCTGATGCAGAATCGGCGGCAGCCATGCCAGAAATTATCGCACAAACGAACATTCCAGTGATTGCCGATATCCATTTTAGTTATAAAATGGCCTTGTTGGCATTGGATGCTGGTGTGCATGGTTTACGCTTAAATCCAGGCAATATCGGCAGCCGAGATCGGGTTGAGCGGGTGGTGAAAGCAGCGCAGGAAAAAGGTGTTTCGATTCGTATCGGGGTCAATGCGGGTTCTTTGGAAAAAGAAATCAATGAAAAACATGGTGAACCATGTGCCGATGCGATGGTGGAATCGGCATTGGGGCATATTCGTATTCTTGAAGACATGAACTTTAATGACATTAAAGTATCTCTCAAAGCCAGCAATATTCCCATGACCGTAGCAGCTTATCGCAAACTTGCGGATAAGGTAGACTACCCTTTTCATTTGGGTATTACCGAATCGGGCAGCTTGTTTGGCGGCACGGTGAAATCAGCGGTGGGCTTGGGTTTGATTCTTGCAGATGGTATTGGTGATACTATTCGTGTGTCTTTGGCTGCCGAACCTAAAGAAGAAATCAAAGTGGGTTTTGAAATTCTTAAAAGCCTTGGTTTACGCCATCGCGGGGTAAACTTAATTGCTTGCCCATCATGTGCGCGGCAGAAATTTAATGTGATTGAGACTGTACAACTGCTGGAAAAGCGTTTGGCACATATTCAAGAAAGTGTGGATGTGGCAGTGATTGGTTGTGTGGTGAATGGTCCAGGTGAGGTCAAAGAGGTGGATGTAGGCATTACAGGTGGTTATCCAGTGCATACTTTTTACCATGATGGTGAGAAGTTTGGCAAAGTGCGTTCGCCGAATATGGTGGATGAGTTGGTGGCAGAAGTTGAAAAACGTGCTGCTATAATTCGTGAGGAAAAGAACCATGTTTAAATATGTATGGCTTGCTATTGTACTTTTTGCTCTTGTCAGCTGCACTCAGGAAGCGCAAAACAAATTGGGTCGCGCGGTACAAAATTGGACAGGGGTGAACGGTGTGTTGGAAGTGTATGCAGGCAATAAATTGGTCAAACGCTTCTTAAACATTGATAAGTTAAGCACTGCCGTTTCCACCACAGATGATGCGCCGCGTCCTTATCGTTTTGGTTATGGTGTTTTGGATGAAAACATGAATATGATTGCTGATCAACGGGAAACGAAAGTGTATTTTGAATTTAGCGACTACTCAACATCGTATATTTTTTATACATACCCACAATGATGTTTAAGGGCAGCTTTGATGTTTAATCTTTTACTGACGGACACAAAATATGCAGCAGTTAAGCGCAGCGCCCAAGTGAAATCGTTTTCCTTTGTGGGTTATCAGCTTTTATGGAGCAAAACTGACGCTGATATGCCCCAAGAAAACGTGTATGATGCTTTAAAGTGGCATGATGATGCAGCAAGTCCTGCTTTGTTGATGTATGTTTCTGATTTGAAGCGTGGGGGTGATGTTCAGGCTTTGTTTGCAGCCTTGTTCGCGAAAAACCTTCTTGTTTTTGAGGTGCGCCAAGTTTCAGGTGCGGTGTTGTTATTATTAGGTGGGCATGCCCAATCTGCTCAAGCTTTAACACAACACTTTCATGCTTTAGCCGAAACGATAAACGTGGATATTGCGGTGGTTAAACAAACACCTACACCAAGCTTAAGCCAAGCTGGAATATTATTCATGGATATGGACTCAACCCTCATTCAATGTGAATGTATTGATGAAATTGCTGGGTTTTTAGGGATTAAACCACAAATTGCCGCGATTACCCAACAAGCAATGGAAGGTCAATTAGACTTTTCAGAATCATTGCTGGCAAGGGTGAAGCTTTTGGCAGGTTTAGATGCATCGGTGCTTGAGCAGGTGTATGAGCAATGTATTTGTTTGACTGATGGGGCGGAGAACTTGATTCAAACGGTGCAACAAGCGGGCTGGAAAGTGGGCTTGGTCTCTGGCGGTTTCACCTTTTTTACAAATTTATTGCAGCAACGTTTAAAGCTCGATTTTGTGTGTGCCAATACGTTGGAAATCATTGAAGGTAAACTTACAGGGCGTGTGTTGGGTAAGATTGTTGATGCAGAGATGAAAAAAAGCTTATTGCTGTCGCAGAGTCAACATTGGGGCATTGATATGGCGCAAACAGTGGCTTTGGGTGATGGGGCGAATGATTTGCCTATGTTACAAGCTGCGGCTTTGGGTATTGCTTTTCATGCCAAACCTAAAGTGCGCGAACTTGCACCTTACGCCTTAAGTCATGGCGGTTTGGATCAAACATTGCACTTGCTTAAGTAAGTATGGCACAATATTTGATTTTTAATGCAGCAGCATCAAAGTAGGGTTAAGCAACACATATTTAGAGATTTTTGAAGGACGATAGAGATGAGCATTCAACGTATTTTAGTGTATCCCGAAGCGTGTTTGAAAAAACAAGCGGAAGCTGTGCAAGTGTTTGGCACAGATGGTTTAAAACAATTGGTGCAAGATATGTTAGACACCATGTATGACGCACCGGGGGTAGGGCTGGCAGCACCGCAAATTGGTGTTTCTTTGCGTGTTGCCGTTACCGATGTGAATTGGCGCAGTGAAGGTGCTGAGAGAAACCATCAAGTATGGATTAACCCTCAATTTCTTTGGCAAAGTGATGATACTGAAGTGAATGAAGAAGGCTGTTTATCCTTGCCTGAAATTTATGCTGATATTGAGCGGTCAAAGGCAGTACGCTTGCGCTGGTTTGACCTTGAAGGGCAGGTTTATGAAGAAGACTTTGAAGGTTTTCAAGCTGTTGCCTTACAACATGAGTTTGACCACTTAGATGGTAAAGTATTCATTGATTATTTAAGTAAACTTAGGCGCAGTATGATTGTTAAAAAGCTCACAAAAAAATACCTATCATGAGCCATCAATTAAGGGTTGTGTTTGCAGGAACACCTGCATTTTCCGTTGCGTGTTTGACTGCTTTGATTGGGCATCAAGACATTGATGTGGTGGGTGTGGTGTCTCAACCTGATCGCAAATCAGGGCGCGGTATGAAGTTGCGCCCTTCAGCGGTGAAACAAGCGGCTTTAGATGCGCAAATTGATGTGATTACCCCTGAAAAGCTGCGTGATAATGATGCGGCATTGTTGTGGTTACAAGAAAAAGAAGCCGATATTTTGGTTGTGGTGGCATTTGGCATGATTTTGCCAGTGTCATGGCTTCAAACACCCAAAATTGCCCCTATTAATGTGCATGCATCGTTATTGCCGCGTTGGCGTGGTGCTGCGCCGATTGAAAGAGCCTTGTTGGCAGGGGATGTTGAGACTGGCGTAGGCATTATGTTGATGGAAGAGGGCTTGGATACAGGCGGGATTTACCTTGAAAAGAGGCTGCCAATGACCGTAAATAGCACGGGTGCTTTGTTGTGGTCGGATTTAGAATCTTTAGGTTGTGAAGCCTTGCTAGAAGCCATCTTTGATATCTTTTCGGGGAAACTGCAAGCGGTTGAGCAAGCTGTTGATGGTGTCACGTATGCCAAGAAACTGCATAATGATGAGCGGGTGATTGATTGGGCATTGAATGCTGCTTATATTGAACGTTTGGTGCGTTGTTTTTCGCCAAAACCTGGCGTACGCAGCTCTTTTGCCGGTAAAATGCTTAAAATCATTGCCGGAAAAGTGCTTGATACAAGTACCAAAGCGCTTGCAGGCACTGTATTGGCAAGACAAAACACGCTTGATATTGCATGTGGTGAAGGCACAATTTACAGCATCACACATATTCAACCTGAAGGTAAGAAAGTGATGTGTATTGCCGACTTTTTGCGTGGTAGCTCGATACAAGTCACTGACTTATTAGGGAATGTGATGCAAGAAGGTGGGTAACTGTTCAGTTCACCTCTGATTTGTCCGTTTTTCGCGTCAAAAGCACTCACTTACAGCAGTAAGCTGTGCGCTTTTTCCTTGAAAACGAACAAATCAGAGG
>CAZWPS010000036.1:0-11065 GCA_964635775.1 uncultured Zetaproteobacteria bacterium
AGTCGTAAGCTGTGCTTTTTCGCCTTGTCCTCGCATAAATCAGAAACAATCTGAACCGTTACATGTTGTTTTACACCATGCAGTATCGTTACAATGATTGTAACGATACTGCACTTTTCAAAACACTTGAAAAACACCATTTTCACCTCTGTTGCGGTTCATATCCCCTCTGATTTACTCAATTTCAAGGAAGGAATGGACGAATCGGAGGTGAGCTGAATCGTTACATTTATTTCTTGTAAAATAAAAGCTTGCTACAAGCACATATTAACATTAGAAATCGCGACCTGAAAATGTATCACCAATGTTGAACAGTGTTGGCGGTCTATTTTTTATGGCCTGATAGCTCAGTCGGTAGAGCAAGGGATTGAAAATCCCTGTGTCCCTGGTTCGATTCCAGGTCAGGCCACCATGATAAAAATAAGGAGTTACGGAAACGTAGCTCCTTTTTTTATGGGCTAAACTTCTTCATAGAGCATGTTTGTTGTGTTATAATATATCAGCGCCGTCATGCGCACGGCGCAGTGATGAATCGTTTGGGTTAGGTGCTTAACTCACTACCCAAACGATAAATGGTTTGTACGACGGCAGTATCCAGAAAATAAATCGCCATCAAGACAATTAAAGCTGAAAAGTCCATGCCTTGAAAGTAAGGAACACGGCGGCGAACAGGAAATAAAATGGGTTCTGAAAGTTGATTGATGATGCGGACAATAGGGTTGTGTGGATCAGGGGATACCCATGATAAAATAACCCTTGCGATGATGATTATCATCGCAATATCTAAAATCATCCCCATTAAACCTGCGAATGCTTCTAAAAAAAAGCCAATGATAAACATTACGCCAACTCCTTGGAACGTTTAAAGGCGGCTTGAACACCTTGGCGGATGGCCGTGGGTAATTCACGTTCATACATTTTATCCAAAGCTGCTTGTGTCGTGCCACCAGGGCTAGTGACTTGGCTGCGCAGTGTGGCGGCATCATAGCCACTTTCAACGAGCATACGCCCTGCACCTAAAGCTGTTTGGCTAGCAAGCTTGGCTGCCAGCTCTTTGGATAAACCATGGGATTGCCCCGCCGCAACCATCATCTCTGCCAGCAAAAAGAAATAAGCAGGACCGCTTCCCGACACTGCTGTAACAGCGTGTAATAAACGCTCTTCTTCCACCCAAGCCGTTTCACCTGAGGCTGCCATGACATATTCAGCATTATCTTGGTGTTGTTGTGCAGCATCACTGAATAATACAGACATGCCAGCACCCAACAAAGCAGGGGTGTTGGGCATCACGCGGACAAAAGATAAGTCATGACGTTTGGATGAATCACACATCTTTTCAATGCCTATCCCTGCAGCAATGCTCACAATAGTGACTTCAGTGGTGAGGTAGGGGCTTATGTCTTGAAGCACAGCGGCGATATGTTGGGGTTTAACGGCCAACACAATGATATGCGCTTGTTTAATTGCTTCTTGATTATGTAAGGTGGTTTGGATGCCATAGCTATTTTGTAGTGTATCCAAACGTGCTTGTTGGAGATCAGTGACAGTGATTTGAGCAGTATGATGCCCTGCTTTGACCAAGCCTGCGAGTAAAGCCTCGCTCATATTTCCGCCACCAATAAATGTAACCTTTTGTTGTTTCATAGCATCCTTAATCATTAAAAATATTTGAGCCGACACGAATCATGGTCGCCCCTTCTTCAATTGCAATATGCCAATCTTGGCTCATGCCCATACATAAGTTTTGGCAAGTTGATGTTGGGTGTTGTTGTAATAAAGTATCACGACATTGGCGTAATAAAGAAAAAGCCAGTCTGGCATCCCCATCTTTAGCCGCCATCCCCATTAAACCAACGATACGCAGTTCTTTTATAGTGCTTACGTGTTCAAAAATCAAGGGTAGGTTATCGGGTGATAGACCTTGTTTTTGTGGCTCGCCTGAAATGTTCACTTGAATGAGTACAGGTAATATGCGGTTTGTGACATGTTTAGCAACGGCTTTTGCAGTATCTAAATCACATAAAGAGTGCCACATGTAAGCAAACTTGGCGACATATTTCGCCTTATTTTTTTGTAAAGGACCAATCATATGCCAGTTCACTTGAGGGTATTGTTGAGCGCGGTCGCGTAAGGACTGGGCTTTTGCTTCGGCAAAATCTTGCTGCCCAGCACTGATTAAAGATGCGACATTGTCATTGTTGGTGTATTTAGAAACAGCAATGAGTTGACTTGAATGGGGTAAAAGCTGTTGAATGTTTTGCCAGCGTTGGATGAGCGGTGTTGGGCTCACTTTGGCGGTACGCGTGTCATGAGAAAGCTTAAAATAAGATAAAAGACAACGGCTTGGCTAAGTAATAAGACGACGGTAATCATGTTCCCTTGAATCAGAGCCAAAGCACTGAGTCCCATGAGCAGTGAGAAGCTAACGATGACCACCACCGCTTGTGCCTGTGTACAGCCTAAGTCGATTAAGCGATGATGTAAGTGGTCTTTGCCTACAAAGGCAATCCACTCTTTGAAATTATGAACATCACCACGCGAAAAACGGGCAATTGTGGTATAAATCATATCAAAAATCATCACCGAAAAAATGAGTAAAGGTGCAGCATAAGCTTTAATGACACTCTCATCAGACCAATCACCCAAAACAACGATGCCTGCCATCATCCAGCCTAAATAAGTGCTACCAACATCGCCTAAGAAGCAACGCGCTTGTTCGCTATAACGGGCATTGTCGGGTAAAAAGCCTGCTGCGCCGCCAACAAGTGCTATACATAAGAATAACATATAGGTTTGGTGGGTATGCCAAGCCAGTATTGCCATCAATAAACACGTTATCATGACTAAGGATGCAGCCAAGCCATTGATGCCATCGAGGAAGTTAAAGGCATTGGTGATACCCAGCATCCAAAATGCGGTCACTGCATATTCAAGCAAGTCGCCCCACCATGTATCAGGCGCAAATTGAATCACCACATCACAATAAATGAGTATGGCAATGGCGAAGATTTGCCCTATGAGTTTAGTCAGTGCGGAGAGTTCACGCAAATCATCCCACAAGGATAACAAACCAACGATTAAAGCAGAAAGGCATACACCTTTGAATGCCAGCGAGAAGTTTAAGTTGAGTAATAAGCTTATATTGACAGCAAATAATACAGCTAAACCGCCAATACGCGGTGTTGGTTGTTGATGCATGCGTCTTGCATCGGGGTAGTCTAGGGCATCAATACGATGTGCCAAAGCAATCAACACAGGCATCAGGGCAAAGGTGAGGCATAAGGTTGAACCAAACAAAAAACAAACACGCAACCATAAGTCGTTGCTTGCCCAAGGAATCACCAAGAATATTCCTAGCAGGAAAGCAAGCCAACGGGTGAGAGGGCGGTCAAGTATTATAAACATTGTTGTAAGCCTTGTTTTACAGCATTAAACTCTGCTTCTGTCATGTCGGTGAGCATGGGTAAAGACAGGCAATGTTGCCATGCTTGATCGGCGTGTGGGCAGTTGCGTTCTTGTTGGTGATGATGCAGTGGTTGTTGTACAGGTTGACGCGCCGCAATACCTAAAGCATTGAGTTGTGCAATGATGACATCAGCATCTTGTGGTGTTCGTATGATATAACGAAAGGCATTGCTGATGCTATCATGGTGGCTGGTGATGGCTGTTGCGGAGGTGGTTTGGATGATATGTTGGTATTGTAGTTGCAACTGTTGCCGTTGTTTTTGCTCTTGTGCAGCGTGCTGTATGCGTTGTATGGCTAAGGTGGCATGTAGGTCTGATAATTGATGATGCCCGACATAAGGTTGGCATAAATCGCTTTGATCAGGATTAATCATGTGTTGAATGCTGCTTGCGATATGTTCATCTTCGGTGGTGATAAAACCACCATATGCGCCGCCCCAAGGTTTGGTGGCATAACATGAACCAATGCTGATGTTTGACCACGTCCCCACAGCTTTGCCAGATAAACTGGCACCCACAGATTGTGCAATATCCTCAATGATAGGGCAGGGTAAATCTGCGGTGATGATAGGGTCAACCATACCAAAAGGGTGAACGACAATCAGCGCATCCAAGCTATGGCAGATTTCATGGACTTGTGTTTGATTGTAACATAAGCCATCGTCACAATCAATGCATACAGGCTCTGCCCCAGCAGCTTTAACGGCAAATAATAAAGAAGCACAAGCGTAAGCAGGAATGCCTATGCGTCGGGGTTGATGTTGAAATAATGCCCGAATACTTAACATCAAGGCGCTGGTTCCTGAATCAACAGCAATGACATATCGGCGTTGTAGCTGGCTTTTAATACATGCTTCAAGGGCTTGTGTTTGCTTGCCTTGAGCTAAAAAACCTGATTGAACAACCGCTAAAGCAGCGTGTTCATATGCAGCGCCGAATACAGGGCGAGCGTGAGGAATGGATAACATTAAAGACGCACACGAAGAGGCACAAAAGCTTCGGCACAAGACATTTTACCTTGCACACCACGAAAATGTGAGGTTGCCAAGGCAATTTCTGTGATATTTAAGCGGCTGTGGGTGCGTTCGACTTGTGAATCGTGGGCTGCTAGGGCTTGGAGCTTTAAGGATAATGTTTCTGAAGTATCCATGTAAGCTGTAGGCTCAAAATTGATGGTAGAAGGTGTTTCATAGGTCAGCACATTAGGGATATAACGGGTGACTGAATGGGCAACTTGGGCTAATACACGATGATCTTGATGGGTATCGTCGCGATGGTTAAAATAAACGGTGTCAGGCTCAAGTTTTTGTACAAGATGTTCTAAGCTTGCCATTAAAGGCTGACCAAATTCGGGTAATCGTGTGTCTAGGAAACCACCCCAGTACACTTTTTTGACACCTAAAATGATTGCCGCTTGTTCTTGTTCTTGTTGGCGAATACTTGGGTCACCACCGACCTCGCCTGAGGTTGCAATATAGATATATACGTCATCGCCGCGCTTGGCATGCATGGCAAGTGTGCCGCCGCAGCCAATTTCAAGGTCATCTGGATGTGGAGCTAAAGCAAGAACTGTGCTCATGGTTGCATACCTCCCATATTTAAAATAACACCTTGAGCATCTTCTCCCAAATTGAATAAGACATCAAGCACGCTTAAATAGGGGATGAATTCACCATGTAATTGGGGGTAAATAATGGGTGATATATGTTGGAATGTTAAGTTGATATTGGCATGGGAAAAGGCAGCGGTTTGCAAATAATTGCGACCTTCTGCCCCTGATAGATAAGTGTCAGCAGCAAAACATTGGCATATTTCAATTAAACGTGCTGTCGGTTCGCTGTGCTTAAGGCTTAGTGATGATGCAAGATGTAGTGGCGCAGTGCAGCCTAAGGCTTGTCCAAGATAACGAATGATTTGGCAGTTTAAGTCAACGAGTCGCAATTGTTGGTTTTGTAAGATGACTTGCAGACCAGGCCAGTAATCATGGAAAAATGGCGCTTTAGCATAGGCTTGGCTGATGCTGGACATCTGCTTTTTTGCCCAATGATTGGGCATGATTTCAACTTCTTCAATGCGTTGCGGAAAACGGTATGTCACCGGTACGGTAAGCCATGTTTTACCCTGCGCTGTTTTGATTTGATTGCGATTCTGCCATTCATTTTTGTGGTATTGCACATTGTCTAAAATGACAAATGTATCGGCTAACAGCCATTTATGAAAAAAACCTGACCAAGGTAGGTAGTTGGGTTGGTGAATACTAATGATGGACATGTTAACGGGGAATTATTGTACACGCACAAGGAAGGGGTTGGCTTCCATGCGGATGTTATGTTGGGACGGAATTTGCAATCGAATCACATGTGTACCCTTGCTTAAATGTAAGGTTGAGCCAAATACAGGCACGTGTTCATCAGTCGATAACATCACATCAGCAGCAATATGCCCATCGACAATCCATTGTCCTTTGATTTGCATGGCTGTACTTTGAGGGGTTAATGAATGTAAAGCAACGACAAGAGTAACTTCTGCGGGCACAACTGCCTCTTCGCCAGCGAGAAGTTGTTTCTCTTCTTGGCTTTGTGGGTCAATATAACTTAAATAAAGGGCTTTAACCGCAATGTTGGTCGATTTTTGCATGGACCATGCTGTCATTCTACCTTGGCTTAATGCCGTGAGTATATCGGCTTGGGCGCTGCTTTTTGCCCAGACATCCATAGGGAAGTTGCCCAAAAATTCATGGGACTGACCTTCTTCATGGTAATCACCAGCGGCAACTGCCCAAATAGGTTTAGGCAAATAACCTTGCATATAATCCATCATAAATTGATCCCATAAACCACCTGCCATGGTATTGTGGTCGCTATCACCATATACCGCAGCAAAAGCATCGGCAGTAGGCAGCTTAAATACACGTTGATTATAAGGCGGTGTATCGAGTTTGACCCCCATAGGGCCAAGGCGAACGCCTGATAATGTTCCAGGATGTGTCCAAATCGTCCATAAACCTTGCTCATGGGCGCTGTTGATAAATGCCACATCAGGGTCGACAACGGGTTTGGTCAGCCAAGTGGTCATAAAAGCGATGAATGAGCCTGCCAGCAATAAAGCAACACCACGTTTGCGTTTGCGTAAGAGGTAAAAGATTAACATAAAGACCAATACAAACCAAAAGATAAGCGATAGTTCAGTATTACCATAAGCATGACGCAAATCATAACTACTTAACCCCCGAACTTGTGCAGCATGATGAACACCTAAGGTGATAAAATGACGTTCAGCATTATGTAAGCTTAAGTTTTTAAAGGGGATGCCTAGCCAATAGTAACCAGCAGTTGATTCAGTCCCTGCTTGCAAGGCGATGTCAGGATTGTTTTGCTGGGCTTGTGATAAGTCGGTGAAAAAAGTGTCTAAACCCGTATCGTAGAGCGAGGGGTGCTCCATGCTATAACCCAAAATATGTGGCATGGGATCAATGCCAAAACGAATGGTATACCGATCATGTTCGGTGAAGGTTAAAACATCAATCTGCCTTTTTTTAGCTAAATCAATCAATGTTTGAAAATCATGCGCACCATCAGAATGATTGCTGCGCACATCAATGAGTACACGAAGGGGAGGGGTGATGTTATCCAATGATATGGGCATTGGCATGTCCGATTCGCTGTTTGCGGACTCATTTTTGACACTTTTATGCTCAAGTTGTTGAGACATATCGAGTAAAGAGCGCAGTTCTTTATCCATTTTCAAACTGGACAGGGGAAGCGCATCATATTGACGTAAAAGTGCGTCTCTGTTGCTTGCATCGGCTTGAACCACGGTTGCTAGGCAGCAGCAACTTATTAATAACCATAGATAATGTAGTTTCCACATATATTTCACACTCACAATGTAAGGCAATGTTGAGCAAGGCATGATTGGAGGTTGTGCATCCAACATCATGCGTTTATTCAGTACGTCCTTATCAGAATAGCGTTGATAAGATGCAACGCAAAGTTACTTATTAATCGTTAAGCAAATCAACTGCCAACCTTTTTAAGTAGGCATTTTAAAACTGAGCGAAAATATGTGCCCAATTTTTTCCTGGCGTGATTTGACCACCACACACATCGTGAAGTGCGCCCGTGACTGTAGCTAGGGTATTATGCTTGCCGTGTAAGGTTTGTTCAGCAAGCACGGCAAAAGCCACTGCCTCTACAGCATCGGCGGCTAAACCAGCTTGAGTTGTGGTGTGTACAATTTTGGGGGACAACATTGATGTTAAGCGACAAAGCAGGTGTGTATTGTGTGAGCCTCCACCACAAATCAACCAAGTATCGGGTGTATGAGGCAAAAAAGGGATGCTTTGGATAATGCTTTGAACTGTTAATTCATTGGTAGTTGCCATTTTATCAGCATCACAAATATCAGTGCCCATGATTTGGTCAATCATGGCACTGTTAAAATCTTCACGTCCTGTTGAGCGCGGCGGGGGCTTCTTAAAAAAAGGATGTTGCTGCAAGCGGTTGAGTAGAGGTTGATTGACCTTGCCCATGGCAGCTAACTCACCATTTTGATCATAAGCGCAGCGTGCATCACTGATGGTTTGCATCAACATATCCATTAACATATTGCCTGGGCCAGTGTCAAAACCAAGCACTTCTCCATCGGCACCAAGATAGGTAATGTTGGCAATTCCGCCAATATTTAACACGGCAATATGTTGGGTTGAATCAGCAAAGAGGCGTTGATGCACAAACGGAACCAGTGGCGCACCTTGTCCGCCAGCAGCCATGTCACGGCGGCGAAAATCTGAGATAGTGGTGATGCCTGTTCTTTCTGCAATGCTTGCAGGGCAGCCGATTTGTAAGGTGAAAGGGTCGGAATTGTTTAAACCTTGGGGACGATGGCGCAGGGTTTGACCATGTGAACCAATGGCAATAATTTGTTCAGGTTTGAGTCTAGCGGCTTGAATCACTGCCAATGCAGCATCGGCAAATGCCCAGCCCAAAGCGCGATCAAGCATGCCCATAGCATCAATTTCATCAAATCCAGGCACATTTAAGCGTATAATCGGTTCTTTGAGTTTATTTTTGAGGGGAAATGTCTCAAAATGAAGCAAACGTACACGTTGCTTATCAATTTCAACCACGGCGGCATCAATACCATCTAAAGACGTACCAGACATCAGCCCAACATAATAAGATACAGGATTTAACATGGGGCTAACCTGCCTATTGTGTGGATTGTGGCAATCCTTGTTTTGAGGTAACGATTCAGCTCACTTCTAATTATGCCCATTTTTCGCGTCAAAAGTGCTGAATCGTTACTTTTTGAGCATCGTTTGTAAAAAATGGGGGTTAATATGTTGTTCGAGTTGGTCGGCAAGGAAGTCAAGTGAGTGCAGGGTGCGTTGTTGTTGATTGTGTTGCCCAGCAGCCTTAAAACCTAAGCTTTGTAACCATGCTTGCCTAAACTCACCTTGTTCAAATAAGCCGTGGATATATGTTCCCCATACTTGTTGGTCATCAGAGCAAGCTGCAAAAGGAAAGAGCTTGGGGTTTTCTTGCGATTGACCATGATGAATTTCATAACCAGTCACCCGTGTTGTTTTAGGGTATACCGCATTGTGGTCAATGTTGCGTAGTGTTTTTTCGCTCAGCATTGTTGTGCTCAGGGGAAGAAGATTTAAACCTTGGCATGATTGACCTTCAATGGCATTGCCTTGTGTTGAACCATCGTGAATGGCTCGCCCTAACATTTGTAAACCACCACAAATGCCCAGCACCGCACCACCATAACGCAGATGATGTTGAATATGTGCAACAAAGCCTTGGTTTTTTAACCATGCCAAATCTGAGGACACATGTTTGGAGCCAGGCAGAATGATAAGGTCACAAGCTTGCCATGATGAGGCATCGGTGATGAAGTTGATATGGATATTCTTATCAGCAGCAAGGGGGTCGATGTCATCATGGTTAGACATGCGCGGATAAGCGATGATATTGATGCGAAAAAGCGCGTTGCTGGTGTTATGTTGGTGTTTGAAGGGCGCATCTTCTTCGGGTAAATCAAGTTGTAACATGGGGATAATGCCGGCAACAGGTTTGTGGGTGGTGTGCTCTAACCATGTAATGGCATCATCAAGTAAACTTAAATCACCACGAAAACGATTGATAAGCAAGGCTTGAATCCGCGTGCGTTCTTCCTCTGAGATGATGTCAATGCAGCCCTTTAAGGCAGCAAAAACACCGCCTTTATCAATGTCACCCAACAACCATACTGGCACATCTGCAGCCTGAGCAAAGCCCATGTTGGCAATGTCACCTTGGCGAAGGTTGGGTTCGGCAGGGCAGCCTGCACCTTCAATGACAATAAAATCATATTGTTGTTGTAACTGATGAAAGGACTCAAGCACGGTATCGAGTAAGATGATGCGGTCTTGGCGAAAACGTTTGGCATGTAATCTTCCTGTGACTTTGCCACGCACAATGAGCTGGGCTTGTTGGTTGTTTTCAGGTTTGATGAGTACAGGGTTCATATCCACCGTGGCTTCAATACCACAAGCCAGCGCTTGCAAAGCTTGTGCTCTACCGATTTCGCCACCATCGACGGTTACGGCAGCATTATTACTCATGTTTTGAGGCTTGAATGGGGCAACTTTGATGCCATTTCGTGCTAATAAGCGGCACAATCCAGCCACCACCACAGATTTGCCCACACCAGAGGCTGTACCTTGAATCATTAACGCATTGTTTATCATAGGGTGGTAAGTTACGCATAAAGGAACAAAATTGAAAATCATTTGCATTGTGCGGCGCTTTACAAGATGATTTTGCACGTCAAGAAAGGCTTATCCAATGAGCGCGCATCAGTGCTTTCTTAAAACGATGGTTGGCTTGTGATTGAAAATCTATTTGTGGGAGTTTGTTTATGGCACTTGTTGCATCGATTCATGTTGGAGATTTTAATTTACCAAAGATGACCTTAAACGACGCTAAAGGCGTGGCGCATGGTTTGACAGAACAAATGGGGACGCATGGTTTGTTGGTTGCTTTCACTTGTAACCATTGCCCTTATGCGATTGCGGTGTGGCCGCGTTTGGTGCGTCATGCGGCAACTTTAAAAGCTATGGGTATCAATACGATTGCGATTAACCCAAATATTCACCCTGATTTTCCAGAAGATAATGTGGATGCGATGGTGGAAAAAATCACAGAATGGGGCATTGATTTCCCATACCTTGCTGATGCGACTCAAGAAGTTTCTCAAGCATTTGATGCCCAATGCACGCCTGATATTTTCATGTTTGATCAGCATGGAACCTTATATTATCACGGCCGCATTGATGACTACTGGAAAGATGAGGCGCGTGTTGGTAATGAAGAGCTGCTGCCTGCTGCACAAGCCTTGGTCGCTGGCGAAGCTGCGCCGCAACCGCAACACCCCACGATTGGCTGCTCTATTAAGTGGCTTGATTAGACTAATAGACTAAGGAAAGGCTGTTCACCGCATGTTTTATATGCCGCGTCGTAACATATCAGTAGTACCACCCCTTCCTAACCTCGCCACCGCAGAACTAGTGAGAGTCATTTTTTACAACCCTTTCTGCCTCAGTCGTCGG
>CAZWPS010000037.1:0-11031 GCA_964635775.1 uncultured Zetaproteobacteria bacterium
GGTAAATAATGGTCTTGAATCTTGTTCGGCGGCTAAACATGCTGCCCATGTTTGATCGCCAAAATCTTCTAACAATAAAAAACCTTGAGCCTGATCGTGTTGAATCAATTGCGGTACAGTGATGCCCGATGCATCTAACCAATCACGCACACGCAAAAATGGTGAAAGACTCTCTTGACCTGGCGGGGCATCCATTAATACATAACTTTGTGGTGCATGAAGCTTGGAGAAAACACGAAAATAACGGCGAAAAGACGCGTCCCCAGCGAGGGGTTCAATGCTATATTCACCGAACGCGCCCAGTGTGGCTAACCACTTCTTCGCTTGTAACAAACGTGCATCAATCATCTTGAATCATAATGCCTGTGATATGGAGTTTTTCTTTGATGGCTAACTTGGCATGCATCGCTTGCTCCTCTTTGGCGAAGACGGTGGAGAAAACACGGTACCAAATGCCCATATTGGGTAAATCAACGCGGTGAATCGTGGATTGAATGCCAATATCTTGGAGCTTGGGTTGAAAAGCGAGCGCATCTTTATGCAGCTTAAATGAGGCAACTTGAATACGAAACGAACGCGCTGAGTGTTCTAGTTTTTGTTGAATAATATCTTTAATTCTTTTTTCAACTTGTTGGATATTATCATTTTCATTGTTGATTTCAGGTATCGTTGCCGTGCTTTTCTTGATGTTGCTCGGAGCATGAAGAGGTTCAGGTATAATGGATTGTTGAGGCAGTTCATTGTAAAAGGTTAATTCACCTACTTTAGAGGTTGTAATGCCTTGCCGCTGACGTTTTTTTTCATCTTCTTTGAGTTGGAGCAGCTCTTTTTGTTGGGCTTTGATGGTGGCGATGAATTGCGAGTCATCCTGATTTTCTGATGTTTGAAGACCATGTTTTTCACCAAGAAAAAAGCCCGCAGTAAAACACAATAAACTTAAGCTAATGGCTAAAACAGAAAGCCAAAGTGCTTTGTTATTCGAAGGTTGAGCCATATCTTTTGAGTCGAACTGGGATGTTTCAATTTGAGCAAAGTCTTTATCTGCCATGGTTACATCTCCTTTGGTGCGCTAACGCCAAGCAAGGATAAAGCATTACGAATCACTTGTGAAGTCGCTTGAAGTAACAAAAGCCGAGCTTGCATGAGTTCATTTTCAACGCCAATCACGCGATTATGATGATAAAAGCTATGAAATGCGGCGGCAAGTTGCATGGTAAAGGTGGCAATGCGGTAAGGTTCACGGCGTGTTGCCGCAATGTCTAACATTTCAGGGTAAGATAAGAGCATTTTAATGAGCTTTTGAGCTTCATCACTGTTTAATAAGCTGGTATCAATGTCATCAATAGGGCTGAATTGAATGTTTTCTGTTTGAGCTTTGTTGAGTACGGAACAAATACGTGCATGGGCATATTGCACATAATATACAGGGTTTTCACTGTTCTTTTCTTTGGCTTCTTCAAGGTCAAAATCAAATTGGCTTTCCACGCGGCGTGTCATAAAATTAAAACGCACAGCATCAGAACCAACTTCTTCAACCACATCACTCAAAGCCACAAAAGTACCTGCACGTTTGGACATTTTAAAAGGTACACCATTGCGCGTGAGGTTGACCATTTGAATCAGTAATACTTCGGGTTGTTTTTCTTTGCCTATTAGGGCTTTCATGGATGATTGAACGCGGGTGACATAACCCCCATGATCTGCGCCCCAAATATCAATCATGTGCGCAAAACCACGTGATGATTTGTCATGATGATAAGCAATATCTGCGGCAAAATAAGTGGCTGTGCCGTCTTTTTTCTGCAAAGGACGATCCACATCATCACCAAAATCTGTAGTGCGGAATAATAATTGTTCCACGGGTTTATAATCGCTGACTTCTTTGCCTTTAGGCGGGGGAAGAGAGCCTGTGTAAATTAACCCATCAGCTTGCAACTTATCGATAAGTTGTTTTACTTTTCCTGATTCATGCAGCGTTTTTTCAGAGAAATACTGGTCAAAATGAATGCCAATGACTTCTAAATCTTGGCGAATCATCAACATATTGGCATCCACAGCCAATAAACCAATTTCATGGAGGCATGTTGTTTCATCGAGGTTTTGGAAATAAGAGAAATCTTGTTTTGCTAAAATATCACGCGCAATATCAATGATATATTCACCCGGATATGCCGCTTCAGGAAATGTAATGCTTATGCCTTGTATGGCTTGCATTCTTAACCAAACTGAATGTGCTAATACCGTAATTTGTGTGCCTGCATCATTGATATAATACTCTTTATGCACAGCATAACCACGCGCTGCCAACAAATTTGCCAAAGCATCACCAACCACAGCCCCGCGACCATGCCCCACATGCATAGGTCCTGTAGGGTTGGCAGAAACAAACTCTAAACAGACCGAATTGGCGAGGTCTGTTGTGATGCAGCCATATGTTTCGCCTTGTTTGATGATGTGTTTTAAAATAGCAGCTTCACCACCTGCTTTGAGGGTGATGTTGATAAATCCAGGTCCAGCAATTTCTGTTTTGCTTACAGCATCGGGAAACGTGGTTTGAGCGATAATGTCTTGCGCCACTTGACGTGGGTTTTGTTTTAATAATCCAGCCAAAGCCAAGGCAATATTTGCTGCATAATCACCATGTTCACGCACTTTAGGGCGCGTAAGTAGTACTTTAGGTATGTTTTGGCTGGGTATATCTGTTAATAATTGATCAACTGTGTTTTGCAAAGCTTGGCAGATGTTTTCTTTAAGCGACATGATGATTGACGGCTCCAATGGTGAGGTTTAAGCGATGGAATAAGTGGTGTTTCAGCACTGCCTTAGTTGTCACTTCGTTCGGCTAAACATTGTAAGGGATGGTTATGTGTGCGGCTATAACTTTCGACTTGAAGCGCTTTGCTTTCAGCAAGGTCTTTAGGAAAGATACCACAAAGCCCTTGCCCTTGATGGTGCACTTTCATAGTGATTTCTTCTGCATCTTCTGGTGTTTTTTTGAAAAAACGTTGCAGCACATCAATGACAAAATCCATAGGGGTATAATCATCATTGAGCAATACAACCTCATACATGGAAGGGGGTTGCAGGGCGATTTCTGTGCGTGTTTGTTGTAGAACTTGGTCTTGGTTGGCAGTGAATACATTTGACATGTCAGCAACACTACAAAGCTGTGTGCTTGCTGCCAAGCATGTGTTCATTCGTCTTTTTCTATGGCGGTGTATTGGCATGCGCCTAAGCTTACAAAAGCTCCAATTCTTCGCTTAATGTCATCCATGTATTTTCGCATTCATCAATGTTGTGTTGAATGGCATGATGTTCTGCGGTGAGTTGTAATAAGCGTGTTTTGTGTTTGGCTTCATAAAGCGAAGCATCGGCTAGGGCGGCATGAAGTTTGGCGGCTTGAGACTGTAGCTTGGTTAAATGTGTTTCTATTTTCTTTAATTGCAGACGTTTGGGCTGCAAAGCTTTTCTGCGCTCAGCTTCTGTTTTACGTTTGGCTTTGCGCGCGGCTTGGCTGTGTTCAGCAAGGGATTCTTTGGCTACAACACCCTTTCCCTGTTGTTCGGTGAGGCGTTGCTGGTTTAACCAATGGGCATAATCATCCAAATCACCTGTGAATGGTGTCACTTTTTGCTGCGATACCAACCATAAATCATCACATACCGTGCGCAATAAGTGCCTGTCATGCGACACCAATACCATTGCCCCTTCAAAGCTTTGTAAGGCGACCGTTAATGCCAAACGCATGTCCAAATCCAAATGGTTGGTTGGCTCATCCATCAATAATACATTCGGTTGTTGATACACCAGCATCGCCAGCACCAACCTTGCCTTTTCACCACCTGAAAATGAGGCAATGCTTTCTAAAGCCATATCACCGTTAAACGCAAAACCACCCAAAAACAAACGCGCTTCTTTTTCAGAGAGTTCAGGGTTGATGTGTTGCAGATGTTGCACAGGGGAAGCCTTGCTATCGAGCTGTTCCAATTGATGTTGGGCAAAATAACCAATGCGTACACCCTTGGCTTGCACACAGCGTCCTTGAGATGGCATGGATTTACCCGCCAACAACTTGATTAATGTCGATTTCCCTGCCCCATTGGGACCAAGCAAGCCGATTCTATCGCTTGGTAACAAGCTCAAGGAGATATGTTCTAAAATATTTGTATCGGCATAAGAGAAATCAACCTTTTGTAACTCTAATAAAGGGTTAGGCATATGACCTAAGCCCTTAAAAGAAAAAGAAAATGGCGAATCCACATGCGCTGGGGTAATCATTTGCATACGCATCAAAGCTTTGATACGACTTTGTGCTTGTTTTGCCTTGGTAGCCTTGGCTTTAAAGCGTGTAATAAAGCTTTGCATATGTTCGACTTCGCGCTGCTGCTTTTCATAAGAAGATTGTTGTAGGGCAAGCTGCTCAGCACGGCGTTGTTCAAAGGCAGTATAATTGCCTGCATAAACATTGATTTTTTCGTGTTCTAAATGGGCAACAGAACGAACGGTACTATCCAAAAACTCCCTATCATGTGAAATCAATAACAAAGCACCCTGATAATTCTTTAACCACCTCTCCAACCATAATACCGCCTCTAAATCCAGGTGGTTGGTTGGCTCATCAAGCAATAATACATCCGAACGACACATCAAGGCCTGTGCCAGATTTAAACGCATTCGCCAGCCACCTGAAAAACTGGCAACAGGCAAGCCCTCTTGTTCAGCTTTAAAGCCCAAACCATTTAACAATTGCCCCGCCCTAGCTCTGGCTTGATAACCAGCAATAGCGTTCATGCGTTCGTGCAAAGCACTTAATGTTAAGCCATCTTGCTTGTCTTCGGCAACGTTGATTTGTTGCTCCAGCGAAGATAATTCAGCATCACCAAGCATCACATAATCCACTGCCGCCATATCCAAAGCAGGTGTTTCCTGTGCCACATGTGATATTGATAATTTGGCTTTGCTGCGGTATTGCCCTTTATCTTCTTCAAGTTGACCAAGAATAAGGGCAAATAATGAGGATTTACCTGTACCATTAGCACCCACAACACCAATATAATCGTGTTGATGAATGGTTAAGCTAAAATCAGCAAATAAAACCTTTTTACCACGTCGTAAGGTGACACCTTCAAAATAAATCACAACGTAAGTTGAAACCGTTTAAGCCCATTGGCTGTAGAAATTTTGGCAATATGGGCGACTGGCACACCGCGCACTTGAGCAATACATGCGGCTACATGTTGAACAAATGTTGGCTCATTGCGTTTGCCACGTTTGGGGACGGGGGCTAAATAAGGTGAGTCTGTTTCAATCAACAGCATATCTTCAGGTACTTTGGCAGCGATTTCGCGCAAGGCTTCATTCTTTTTGAAGGTGACATTGCCTGAAAATGAAATCGACATCCCCATATCAAGCGCTTGTTTTGCTGCTGTCCAGTTGGATGAGAAACAGTGCATAATACCACCGCAATCTTGAATGTTTTCTTCTTGAAGAATACGCAAAGTCGCGGCATCAGCATCACGCATATGCACAATCACAGGTTTATTGACAAGGTGAGCGGCTTGAATATGGGTTCTAAATCGTGTTTCTTGAATTTCAGGCGAAACATGATGACGAAAAAAATCCATGCCACTCTCACCAATGGCGACACACTTCTGGTGTTGGGCAAGCGCGCATAATTGTTCGACCGTTGGCTCTTGTGCCACTTCATGATTGGGGTGAACCCCAACTGAAAACCACACACCATCACGATGCTCAACCAAATCCAGCAAACGCGCTGTTTGCTCAAGTTCCACTGCCACCGCCACAATCCGCGATACACCAGCTTCGGCCATGCGCGCAAACACATCATCCCTGTCATCATCAAAATGTTCAAAATCAATATGGCAATGTGTATCAAAGAGCTCCATGGATTAAGCTTCAGAAATCGTTTTTAAATGGGCTAAAGTCACATGATGCACATCGGTTAAAGCGTGTTTGTTTATTAACACATCCACTGCATCTCTCGTTGTTTCACCAAATTCAGAAACCACCAAATCGGCACCCTCAAAATCTTGTTTGGCGGTATAATCATTGATGGTGATCACACATTTTAAACCAGCAGCTTGGGCTGACAACCAACCATTGCCCGAATCTTCCAATGCCACAGTGTTTTCAGCAGCAACACCCAGTTGCGTCATGGCATATGTATAAATATCAGGTGCAGGTTTTTTGTTGGGCACAATATCACCCGCAGCAAGCACGGCAAAACGATCAAACCACGCTTTGCCCAATGAATGTTCAATCAAAGCATCCAAAGCAGATGGGGTGGTTGTGGTGGATACACCCAAGATGATGCCCGCATCATAAGCTTCTTCCAACAAACGCAGCACACCAGCACGAAGTGGAATCAAACCATCGGCAATCAAGGCTTGATAATGAATGGTTTTACGCGCATGAAGCGCGGCAATCTGTGCAAAAGGTATTTCAGGCATGCCGCCGCGCTCAATGTCAAACTGCATACGCTCTTTGCCACCTGTGACTTTCAGCAACTCACCATAAGTCTCAACGCTCCAACGTCTATCCATGCCTGCTTCTTCAAAGGCCATATTAAAAGCGACACGATGCCCATCACGCTCGGTGTCTGCCAATGTGCCATCAACATCCCATAATAAACATTTTAACTCAGCCATGTCTCTTTCTCCTGTATGTCTTTATTATTCTTGTACGCCTCTTGCCCTGCTTGATAAGCTTCAATTAAGGCAGCGGTAAGTTTGGGGCGGTCTTCGATATTTTCAACATTAAAGTATTTGTTGGTAATTTTTTCTACTATACCGAAATGAAGTTGCTTGTGCCATGCTTGCTCTAAAGCATCCCAATCGACTTGACCTTGTTGTACAAAAGGCATGGCAATGCCTGTTGGGTTTGAAAAGGTTAAGGGCGCACTTTCCATCACATCATATTCATGTCGATAACAATCAAGACCTAATATTCTCCCTAAATCAGTATAAAGTGATGTTATTTCACGTTGATGTGTGAAAAAAACATCCAAATCAAGCTCCAGCGAAGAAGAGAAGCTCTTTCCTTTAAAATCAAATGCTACAGCGACCGTAAGCTTATGTTTTTCTTGATGATACATAGACTTCCTTTTCATTCTCTTTTTTGTTATTCAATATGCTGTAGACTTATCAAAGCAAAGCGAATCAGTATTTCCCCATAGGAAATATGCTGATTAACTTGTAAGGTCGTGTTGTTTTGTGCTACTAATGTGGAATAGTAGTGTTTAATCAACGATGCGTACACTCAATACGGAGGAATAGATGGACATACCAACATCGCAACATCACGCAACACCCCCGCCTTTAAGCCCCAGGTTAAGTATTTACCGCTGGCGGCTGACCATGTTGACCAGCATTTGCCATCGTGCCAGTGGCATATTATTGATGTTGCTGATTCCTGTGCTGATTTGGTTATTGCTGAGTATGTCGCATCATATGCTTGATTTTGTCCAAGGTATGGCATGGTTACATAGCCCTATAGGACGCGTTTTGCTGTGGTTGTCGAGTGTGTCGTTGTTTTATCATATTCTTAATGGTGTTCGTTTTTTGTGTTTGGATATTGGTTTGGGAGAATCACGCCGCATGATGCGTTTATCGGCGCAGTTTGTTTGGTGGTTAACCCTGCTGATGGCTGGATTGTTGGCAGTGATATTATGAGCGAATCGGGTCATCAACAACGTGATTTAGGCGCAGCGCACACTGGTTTTCATGATTGGTATTGGCAGCGTATCAGTGCCGTTGCTTTATTGTTGTTATTGCCTGCATTTTTTGGCATTTTATTAGCAGTATACTTTGGAAAAATTGACTACTTTACGCTCAACCATTGGTTCAGCCAACCCTTGGGCAAAATTGTTTGTAGCATGCTGTTGTTGAGTTTAGCCATGCATCTATGGACGGGGATTAAAGTCATTGTTGAAGATTATGTGCATGTTACAGCAGGACGCATTTTGCTGCTTAACCTCATCTTAGGGGTGATGATGATGTTAGGTGCGTATGCGGTATACTATATTTGGGCAGAAGTTAGTGTTCAGTTGTCATGTTTACCTTGGCAAGTGCTTTATAAGACATGATTTATTCACCGCTTGTCTTGCTGCATGTTTGGCTACGGTTTAGGGAGATATAATGGGTTATTTATCAACGGATAGTGTTGAACACCACCATCATGATGTGGTGATTATTGGCGCAGGTGGTGCTGGAATGCGCTGTGCTTTACAGCTTGCTGAGGCTGGGCATAGGGTGGCAGTGGTGAGTAAGGTTTTACCCACACGCTCGCATACAGTTGCCGCTCAAGGCGGCATGAACGCTGCTTTGGGTAATGAGGTTTCTGATCATTGGCATTGGCATATGTATGATACGGTCAAAGGCTCAGATTATTTGGGCGACCAAGATGCCATTGAATATATGTGTAGGGCAGCGCCGCAGTTGGTGAAAGAACTTGAACATCAAGGTGTACCTTTTTCGCGTAATGATGATGGTAAGATTTATCAACGGGCATTTGGTGGTCAATCGCGTGAGTTTGGCGAAGGTGGACAAGCTTTGCGCACCTGTGCGGCAGCGGATCGTACAGGTCATGCGATTTTACATACCATGTACCAACAAAATTTAAAGGTTGGCACGCACTTTTATGAAGAGTTTTTCGCTTTAAATCTGATTATGGAAGATGGTGCATGTCATGGTGTGATGGCTTGGGACATTGGTAAAGGCGAATATCACTTATTTCAAGCCAAAGCAGTCATTTTAGCCACCGGTGGTGCGGGTCGCATCTTTAAAACCACGACCAATGCGCATATTTGTACGGGTGATGGTGGTGCTTTATGCTTAACTGCGGGTTTACCTGTGGAAGATATGGAGTTTTTCCAATTCCACCCTACGGGCATTGCCGATGTAGGACCATTGATTTCAGAAGCAGTGCGCGGCGAAGGTGGTTATCTGTTGAATAGTGAAGGCGAGCGTTTTATGGAGAAATATGCGCCAACAGCTAAAGATTTAGCGAGTCGGGATGTGGTTTCGCGTGCGATTGCTGTTGAGATTAGAGAAGGGCGGGGTTGTGGTCCGAATAAAGATTATGCTTTGCTCAAAGTTGATCACTTGGGTGCGGATGTCATTCTCAAAAAACTACCTAATATTCATGAACTTGCATTACGTTTTGGCGGTGTAGACTGCACAAAAGAACCGATTCCTGTACAGCCGACTGCCCATTACACTATGGGCGGCATTCCGACCAACCGCTTTACTGAAGTGGTTAAGAATAAGGCATTTGGCGAGGCTGAAGATGTGAGGGTGGATGGTTTATTTGCGATTGGTGAGGCAGCATGTACTTCGGTGCATGGGGCAAACCGTTTAGGGGGTAATTCGTTGCTTGAAATCATTGTCTTTGGACGCGCTTGTGGTAATCAAGTGATGAAATGGTTGAAGCAGCACCGCTACCATAAAACGATTGACCCTGATGCTTGGAAAATGGGTGTTCGGCGCGTGGAACGCTGGTTGCACGACGCTGAACACAAGCACAGCAGCATTGCTGGTATTCGTAGTCAAATGCAAGATTTGATGCAGACACATTTTAGCGTTTACCGCACTGAAGATGTGATGCAAGCGGGTGTGGAAGCTATAGAAAAGCTGCATCACAGCATTAGAGAGTCTTCCATTGCAGATAAAAATCGTATTTTTAATAGTGAACTTGTTGAAGCTTTAGAGCTTGAAAATTTAATGAGTCTTGCTCGTGCAACGGCAGCAGGTGCAACGGCAAGGCAAGAATCGCGTGGTGCGCATGCGAGAGATGATTTTCCAGAGCGAAATGATGAGCAATGGATGAAACATACCCTTGCCAGTATTCATAATGATGAAGTGATGCTTGATTATAAACCTGTGCGTAGCAGCCCCATGACTGTTGACAGTTTTCCACCAAAAAAGCGGGTGTATTAAGATGAAGAAAACAATAAAAGTGAACGTTTATCGCTTTAATCCCGAACAAGATAAAAAGCCTTATATGCAAAGTTTTGAAGTGCCTGTAGAAAAACCAGGCATGAAACTTTTGGATGCACTTAACTACATCAAATGGCATGTGGATGGTACACTCACTTACCGTCGCTCTTGTGGGGAAGGTGTTTGTGGTTCAGATGGGTTAAATATCAATGGTGTCAATGGCTTGGCTTGTATCACACCGCTGGAAGGTTTAAAGCAACCCATTCAAGTTCGTCCTTTGCCCAGCATGGAAGTAACGCGTGATTTGGTGGTGGATATGAGCCATTTTTTCGAGCAATATCGTCAAATCAAGCCGTGGTTACAAAGCAATACCCCCACCCCAGAACATGAACGTCTGCAAAGCCCTGAACAACGTGCCAAACTTGATGGCAGCTATGAATGTATTCTTTGTGGTTGTTGTACCACGGCTTGCCCGTCATGGTGGTGGAATGGGGATCGTTTTTTAGGCCCTGCAGCATTGTTGCAAGCGAATCGTTGGCTGCAAGACTCCCGTGATGAAGCAACAGGTGAGCGTTTGGATCAGCTTGAAGACGCATTTAAACTTTATCGCTGCCATCAAATTATGAATTGTATGGATGCTTGTCCTAAAGAGCTGAATCCAACCAAAGCCATTAGCGATATCAAACGTAGCTTGGTGAAACGTAAGTTATAGCGAACACTAAAGCACCGTAAATTGATTACTCAAAGCTTGAGTTTTACGCTTTTCTCCTGCATAAATAATGGACATACCGCCCCATATTGATATAGGGCGGTTGCTTGGAATAACGAAGCTCCATCGCCAATACCGCAGCCTCATCGGTATGACCACCACGAGGCACACCGACATAATCACTAAAAACCCGAATGCCGCTTTGGTAAACGACTTCAAAGCCATGCTTTAACAATGTTTGTTGTACCCAAGCAGGTTGCAAGGGGTTAGGCGGTGTTAAACCACCTTTCATACCTGCAAAGTCATGGTTATCAATTTTATTGAAGTTACCACGTATTAAATTATGAAATATCAAAGCATCAATAT
>CAZWPS010000038.1:0-10964 GCA_964635775.1 uncultured Zetaproteobacteria bacterium
AACCCTGACGCTGCTTATGACGTGGGTTTTCGCAAATAATGCGAACCACGCCTTTGCGACGGATTACTTGACATTTAATACACATTTTCTTTACAGACGCGCGAACTTTCACAGCACGGCCTCCACCAATCCACAATCAATATTGTAGTTATTTTTCACGGTAACTAATGCGACCGCGGCTTAAATCGTAAGGCGAAATATCGACCTTAACTTTGTCCCCAGGAAGAATACGAATATAATACTTACGCATTTTCCCTGATATGGTACACAACACTTCATGACCATTTTCAAGCTTTACCTTGAACATTGCGTTGGGCAGCTTTTCAACCACCTCACCAGCCATTTCAATAATATCTTCTTTAGCCATGCTATCCCTTCACTACGCTTAATAGAGCTTGATACACCTGCTCTAAACCAGCTTCCGCATCGACTTTACAAAACATCTCATCATCACCGTAATAATCCAGCAGTGGCGATGTTTGCTCTGCATACACTTCAAGACGCTGCGAAATCACTTCTTCTCTATCATCTTCTCGTTGATATAAAGAACCCTGACACTTATCGCAAACACCCTCAGTTTTGGGCGGCGAATAATGCCGATGAAAACCAAAACTGCAAGCACTACATATCAAACGTCCGCATAACCGTTGTAAAAGTGCTTTTTTCGATGCATTCATAAACACAATATAATCAATATCAAGCTGATGCGCATCCAACATGACCTTTAATGCTTTGGCTTGCGCTACATTACGCGGAAAACCATCCAACAAAAAGCCATCTTTGGCATCATCAGCAACAATACGTGCTTCAATCATGCCAATCACCACAACATCGGGAACCAGTTGACCTGAATCCATAAAACCCTTGGCTTGGACACCCAAATCAGTTTGTTCAGCAACTGCAGCGCGCAATAAGTCGCCCATTGCCAAATGAATCATGCCTTTTTCTTGCGCCAATTTCATACCCTGAGTGCCTTTACCAACACCTGGTGGGCCAAACAAAATAATGTTCATTAACGCGTTTTAAGCTTGGCTTGTTTCATCAAGCTCTCATACTGATGGCTCATCAAATGCGACTGCACTTGTGACATTGTATCCATCGTCACCACCACAATAATCAATAAGCTTGTGCCACCAAAGTAAAAGGGAACACCAAACTGACTAATCAGCCACTCAGGCAACAAACAAACCAAGGTTACATAAATTGCACCAACAACGGTAATTCGTGTTAATACTGCATCCACATATTTCGCTGTGTTTTGCCCTGGACGAATGCCTGGAATAAAACCACCTGCTTTTTTCAAGTTGTCTGCGGTTTCTTTAGGGTTAAACACAATCGCTGTATAAAAGAAGCAGAAAAATGCAACCAAGAAACTGAACGCCAACAAATACAATGCCTGACCAGGTGCCATCAATGCTGCAGCATCACCAATCCACTCAAAACCTTCTGCATCTTTAGTGAATGTGGCAAATGTTGCAGGCAACAAAATTAAACTTGAAGCAAAAATAGGCGGAATTACACCTGCGGTATTAATTTTCAGTGGTAAAAATGATGATTGCCCACCAAACACTTTATTGCCCACTTGTCGCTTAGCATACTGCACTGGAATACGACGCTGTGCCCGCTCAAACCATACCACCGCATAAGTGACAGCCAAAGCCATTGCAAACAAAGCCAATACGCCTATTGCATTGTATTCACCTGTACTTGCCAATTCCAACGTTCCGCCAATAGCACTTGGCAAACCCGCCACAATACCAGCATAAATAATCAATGAGATACCATTACCAATGCCACGTTCTGTAATCCGTTCACCAATCCACATCAAGAAAACAGTGCCACTCACCAAGGTAATCACGGTCACGATTCTAAAGTCCAAACCGCCATCAATCACCACCGGCAGACCACCCACAGAAAACGACTCTAAACCAATCGACATACCAATGGCTTGGAAAATAGCCAGAAAGACTGTGCCATAACGCGTATATTGCGTGATTTGGCGTCGGCCTGACTCACCTTCTTTTTTCAACTGTTCAAGTCGAGGTGAAACCACTTGCAACAATTGCATAATAATTGCCGCTGAAATGTATGGCATAATGCCCAAGGCAAACACAGTTAAACGCGATAGTGCCCCACCAGAGAACATATCAAACAATCCAAGTAATGAGTTTTTAGAATCATTAAAGAATTGCGCCAAAACCTGAGCATCAATGCCAGGCACAGGAATATGTGCGCCAATACGATAAACAATCAACATGCCAACGACAAAAAGAATGCGTTGTTTTAGTTCCGAGACTTTGCCAACATTAGCAAGCCCCCCCAATTGTGGTTGCTGCATAACTTAGTCCGCAGTGGCCAAAGAGCCACCCGCAGCTTCAATTTTCTGGCGCGCTGCCACAGATGCTTTACTCACGGCAAGACTTACCGATACCGTACAGTCACCTGTTGCCAATAATTTAATAGGATCAACAGCATTACGCACCAAACCTGCCGCATACAAAGCCGCTGCATCTACAGTTGAACCTGCTTCAAAAGCGTTTAATTGTGCGATGTTAATCACTTGGTATAATGTGCGTGTGCGCGGTGTAAAACCACGTTTTGGCAGACGACGAATCAATGACATTTGTCCGCCTTCAAAACCACGCATCACACCGCCACCAGAACGTGACTTTTGACCTTTATGACCGCGTCCGCCTGTTTTACCATGACCTGTGCCAATACCACAGCCCAAGCGCTTGCGCACATGGCGAGAACCTGCGTTCGCTTGAATATTATTCAACTTCATTTTCGTCTCCCGAAAAATTGTTTAAGCTTATGCCGCTTCAATATGAACAAGATGATTAATCTTATTCACCATGCCACGCACTGCAGGCGTATCTTCAAGTTCAACAACTTGATTCATGCGACGAAAGCCAAGACCAACTAATGTTGCTTTTTGATCTTTAGGATAACCAATGCCACTTTTTACTTGGCGGATTTTAAATGTTTTCTTAGCCATAACTATAATCCTTTGCTCAATTAAGACGCTTTACCGCGACGTGCTGAGATTTGCTCAGGACTTTCCAGACCTTTCAAACCATTAAATGTTGCACGAACCACGTTAATCGGGTTACGAGAACCATGCGCTTTGGTCAAAATATCTTTAATACCAACGGCTTCAATCACTGCACGAACAGGCGCACCAGCAATCACACCCGTACCTTCAGTAGCAGGACGCAACATCACACGTGAGGCATCTTGTCTGCCTGTTGTTTGATAATGAATTGTCCCATCTTTGCGCGGAATAAAGACCAGAGATTTGCGCGCAATTTCATTTGCTTTACGAATCGCTTCAGGTACTTCTTTCGCTTTAGCATAACCAAAACCAACATGACCATTACCATCACCAACAACCATCAAAGCTGCGAAACCAAATCTACGTCCACCCGCCACTACTTTAGCAACACGGTTAATGTGAACAAGCTTTTCAGTCAGCTCAAGTTCTTCTGCATTAATCATTCAAACTCTCCTAGAACTTCAAGCCGGCAGAACGCGCAGCGTCAGCCAATGCCTGAACACGACCATGATACGGGTATCCACCACGATCAAATGCCAAGTTATCTGTCAATTTTTTCTCTACTGCACGTTCAGCGAGCAATTTACCAACTGCTTCTGCACCTTTACAGCCACCACCTTGCTCAACACCCTTGTCTAAACTGGATGCTGATACCAAAGTCATGCCTTTTGCATCATCAATAATTTGTGCATAAATATGTCTAGACGAACGGTATACACTGATACGCAAACGACCTGACGCTTTTACTTTAGCCCGAACACGTCTTGCACGACGTACGGATGCATTGTTTTCATAACGTTTTACTGCCACTTTGAAACGTCTCCTATCCTAAGCTAATTAAGCCCGTTTACCTTCTTTCACTGCCACATGTTCACCAACATAACGTACACCTTTACCTTTATAAGGCTCTGGTGGTCGATATGCGCGAATCTCTGCCGCAACTTGACCAACGCGCTGTTTATCAACGCCTGAAATCGTGATGATTGATTTCTCAACCTTGGCTTCAATACCTTCAGGAAGCACATAAATCACGGGGTGAGAGAAACCTAAAGACAAATCAAGGTTTTTACCCTGAACCTTTGCACGATAACCAACACCGCGCAATTCCAAGTTTTTCTCAAAACCTTTACTCACACCAATCACATTATTCGCGACCAGCGCACGCGCTAAACCAAAATTTGATTTGGTTTTTTTGGTGCCTAAATCTGAGCATTCCAAAGTTAACAAGTTACCATCTACTTTTGCACTAATATCAGCAAAAAGAGGTGATTCCATGGTTGCTTTAGCACCCTTTACACTAATGCAGTCAGCTTTGACTGTCACTTCAACACCCGCAGGGATTGAAACTGGTTGTTTACCTACACGAGACATATAAATCTACCTCAAAAGACAGTACAAAGAACTTCGCCGCCAATGTTGTTGGCACGTGCTTTCTTGTCTGTCATGATACCTTGCGAAGTGCTGACCACTGCAATGCCATAACCGTTGCGTACACGAGGCAATTCTGTTGCTGGCATATACATGCGACGACCAGGTTTAGAAATGCGTGTGATTTCACGGATGACCGGTTGACCTTCATCATCATAACGAAGCGTCAAACGTAAATAACGGTGACCTTTATAGTTATATGGCTTGCCGCCTTGAATATAACCTTCTGCTTTTAAAATTTGAGCAATTGATACCAAAGTGTTGCTACCTGGCATTTCAACTTTCTCAAGCCCTGCTTTTTGCGCGTTACGAATGCGAGTTAGCATGTCCGCGATACGATCCATCATCATAAGACTATTCTCCTGCCCACATTACCAGCTTGATTTTTTCATGCCTGGAATTTCTCCAGCCAAAGCATGCTTTCTCAAGCAAATACGACACATACCTAATTTACGATACACTGAATGTGGACGACCACATAGTTGACAGCGTGTGTAAGCGCGAACCTTAAACTTTGGTGTGCGCTGACTCTTAACGATTAATGCTTTAGTTGCCATTAAAAACTCCTCTTAATGACTACGAAAAGGCATGCTAAACTGCTTTAACAGTGCGCGCCCTTCATCGTTGGTCTTAGCCGAAGTACAGATAGTAATATCCATACCGCGAATTTTATCAATCTTATCATAATCAATTTCAGGGAAAATGATTTGTTCTTTGACACCTAAAGTGTAGTTACCACGTCCATCAAACGACTTCGGGCTTACACCACGAAAGTCACGAATACGTGGCAAAGCAACATTGACCAAACGATCAAGAAACTCCCACATACGGTCACCACGAAGCGTTACCCGGCAACCTACTGGCATATCATCACGCAACTTAAAGTTGGCAATCGACTTGCGTGCTTTAGTAACCACTGGCTTTTGACCAGCAAGTGCAATCATATCTGAAAGCGCACCATCCAATAACTTACGGTTTTGTGATGCTTCACCGCAACCCATATTGACCACAATTTTAGTAATTGTTGGAACTTCCATGACATTTTTATAGCCAAGTTCCTTGATCAATGCGGGTTTCACACGATCTTTATAATCCTTTTTCAAGCGTGCCATTGCACTACTCCTACTGATCCAGCACTTCGTCACATTTGCGACAAGTGCGAACTTTACGACCATCTTCTAATGTTTTAACACCAACGCGCACACCTTTGTCGCATTTCGGACAAATAAATTGAATGTTGGAAATTGCCATCGGCGCTTCACGCTCAATAATACCACCAGAGCTTGCTTGTGAAGCTTTGGTATGGCGCTTAATCATGTTTACTTTCGAAACCACAACCTTGCCTTTTTCAGACAATATACGCGTCACCTTACCACGAGCACCTTTATCACGCCCAGCAATAATCACAACTTCATCATCGCGGCGAATGCGGCATTTTACGTTCGTAGACATACTAAAATCCTCTTCCGTCTTAAAGAACTTCTGGCGCAAGCGAGATAATTTTCATATATCCCTTCGCACGAAGTTCGCGGGTTACAGGTCCAAAAATACGCGTGCCAATTGGTTCACCCTGTTTACTTAATAACACAGCTGCATTTTCGTCAAAACGAATCGAACTACCATCAGAGCGACGGAATTCTTTAGCCGTGCGAACTACAACAGCACGTTGCACTTCACCTTTTTTAACTTTGCCGCCAGGAATTACTTCCTTTACAGCCACAACAATCACGTCACCTACGCTCGCATAACGACGTTTTGAACCACCCAAAACCTTGATGCACGTGACACGTCTTGCGCCAGAGTTGTCTGCTACTTGCAGTACTGTTTCATTCTGAATCATCTTTCTGAACCCCTACAACTGCTCAGAACGTGTAATCACAGCTGCCATCATCCAAGTCTTGCGACGGGACAACGGACGGCATTCGACAATACGAACTGTATCACCAATATTACAGGTGTTCTCTACATCATGAGCCATATATTTCTTATGCGAACGTATGGTCTTGCGGTAACGCGGATGCATGAAACGACGCTCTACTTGCACCACAATCGTTTTGTCGCCTTTGTTACTGACAACAACACCTTCTAAAGTTCGCTTATTGCTACTTACTTCACTCATTTCCTATAACCTCTTAGCTGCGCTCAGTCAGGATAGTCTGAATGCGAGCTATATCACGACGGTTTGATGAAATACGACTTGTTGCATTCAATTGCATGGTTGCTTTTTGAAAACGTAATTTCATGCCTTCTGCTGCTAGTTCATCCATTCTTTCTTTCAGATCACTGTCTGAAAGCACACGCAAATCTTTCATATTCATCGTCCAACTCCACGCATCACCACTTTAGTGCGAATCGGCAATTTTGATGCCGCACGCTCCAACGCTTCACGAGCAAGTGTTTCATCAACACCATCCATTTCAAACAACATACGACCAGCACGTACTGCGGCTACCCAATATTCAGGTGAACCTTTACCTTTACCCATACGTACTTCAGCAGGCTTTTTCGTTACAGGTAAATCTGGAAACATACGAATCCAAACACGACCCTGACGCTTGATATGACGTGTCATCGTAATACGAGCTGCTTCAATTTGACGCGCTGTAATCCGACCAGGCTCCATGGCTTTAATACCAAAATCGCCGTAATTAAATGCCACACCACGTGTTGCCACGCCGCGAATGCGCTGAAGTTCTTTATGATGCTTGCGCCATTTTACTTTCTTTGGTTGTAACATAACTCTCTAATCTCCGTTATGCGTTCGCAGCTTCGCTTACGCCAAGCTTCTCACCGTTAAATACCCAAACTTTTACACCAATAATACCATAGGTAGTTTTGGCTTCTGCCACGCCGTAATCAATTTCTGCGCGCAATGTATGCAAAGGCACACGACCTTCCCTATACCATTCCATACGTGCAATATCAGCGCCGCCCAAGCGACCTGAACAATTGATACGAACGCCCTTAGCACCCATACGCATCGCACCTTGAACCGAACGTTTCATCGCCCGACGAAAAGCAACCCTACGCTCCAATTGGAAAGCAATATTTTCTGCTACCAGTTGTGCTTCCGCTTCAGGGCGTTTAATTTCAACAATATACACCTGAACTTCTTGACCAAACTTGTGCAATAGCTCACGACGCAAGGCTTCAATTTCCGAACCTTTCCTGCCAATAATAACGCCAGGGCGCGCAGTATGCACAGTCACCTTAACTTTACCAGCAGGACGCTCAATGATGATGCGAGAAACACCTGCATGCTTCATGCGCTGCTTAATATATCTACGCATTTGGATGTCTTCACGAAGAAGTTTTCCAAAATCTTTATCTGATGCATACCAAACTGATTCCCATCCACGCGTAATACCTACACGGAAACCAATTGGATTGACTTTTTGTCCCATTCCAGAACTCCCTTATCCGCGTTCGCTCACAGCCACAACTACATGACTATGACGATGAAAACGCTGACGCATACGACCCATACCTTTAGGACGATAACGTTTTAAAACTTCACCTTGGTCAATCTGGATGGTTGAAATTTCCAAGTTATCCACATCTAAACCATTGTTCTGCTCTGCATTGGCAACCGCAGATTTTAAAACTTTTTCAATTACACGCGCTGCTTTCTTTGGTGACAAAGATAGTGCAGCCAAAGCACGTTCAACAGGCAAACCGCGAACTGCATTGGCTACCGTGCGAACTTTTTGAGCGCTAATGTGTGCATTTTTATGCATAGCACGTACTTCTATAGACATCTCTTACCTCTTCCGCGTTTTTTTATCAGCACCGTGACCATAATAAGTGCGCGTTGGAGAAAACTCACCCAACTTGTGACCCACCATGTTTTCCGATACAAACACAGGAATAAACTTATTACCATTATGCACAGCAAAGTTCAAACCTACAAAATCAGGAGAAATTGTTGAACGACGTGACCATGTTTTAATCACACCTTTTTTACCATTCTCAACTGCCGCTAATACTTTCTTCTCAAGAGAAATATCAATGAACGGACCTTTTTTTAATGAACGCGCCATTGGTTACCTCACTTCTGATTACGACGACGAACAATATCACGGTTCGAAGTCTTATTCTTTTTACGGGTCTTGCGACCTTTGGTTGGCACACCCCAAGGCGTCACTGGGTGACGACCACCTGAAGTACGTCCTTCACCACCACCATGAGGGTGATCAACAGGGTTCATGGCTACACCACGAACATGTGGACGAATGCCCAACCAGCGAGAACGCCCCGCTTTACCTATTTTACGGTTTGCATGATCAGCATTTGCAATCACACCAACACTTGCCACACAGCGCAAATCTACACGGCGAAACTCACCTGATGGTAACTTCAAGATAGCTTGACCGCTCTCTTTACCCATCAATTGAACCGATGCGCCAGCACTGCGCGCCATTTGTCCACCTTTGCCTGGCTTCATTTCAACATTGTGTACCATGGTTCCCACACGAATGTTCAACAATGGCAAGGCATTCCCTGGACGAATCTCAGCATCGGCAGCAGAAATAACCTTATCCCCAGCACGTAAACCTTGAGGTGCTAAGATATAACGCTTGTCCCCATTACTAAACACAACCAAGGCAATATGTGCCGTACGGTTGGGATCGTATTCAAGGCGCGCCACTGTACCTTCGATTCCGCAATTGTCACGCTTAAAATCAATCAAACGATAAAGACGTTTGTGTCCACCACCACGATGACGTGAAGTGATGCGTCCATTGTTATTACGACCGCCTGATTTGGTCAAACCTTCAGTCAAACGACCTACTGGTGCGCCTTTATATAAATCAGGGTTTACAATGGCAACACGTCCGCGCACGCCATTGGTCATTGGTTTCCAAACTTTAATTGCCATCTTATGCCTCTTCCGCTACTTCTAGCGACTGACCTTCAACCAAGCGAATCACCGCTTTACGGTAACCTGAACGTGTGCCCACATGTGCGCCACGACGCTTTTCTTTGCTCGGCATATTGATCACTTGAACTTTTTCCACATTCACTTCAAAAATAGCTTCAACAGCTGCTTTGACTTGAACTTTAGTTGCATCTGCAGCAACACGGAATGTATATTGATTCGCTTCACCTGTTGCTTGATAACTTTTTTCAGTAATCACAGGGCGACGAAGTGTATTAAAATGATTGTACGAAGCAGCCATTACTCACCTCCCAAACGTTTTTCGATATTGGTCAACGCGTCTTCAGTCATCACCAAACGGTCAAACTTCAACATATCATGTAAGTTCATTTGACCATCCAGCACTACTTTACTATGTGGGACATTGCGACCTGATAATTCAAACGTTTGGTTCGCTGCACCCAAAACAAACAGACCAGATTTCACTTCTAAAGCATCACGCACTTCAAGAAATGACTTGGTTTTAATTGCCGCAAGTTCCAGCTTGTTCACAACCGTTAAGCGACCATCACGAACCGCATCAGACAACACTAAACTCACTGCGCGTTGACGCTCTTTTTTATTCATGCGTGTGTAATAATCATGTGGTTGCGGCCCATGTGCCGTACCTCCATGACGCATTTGCGCCGCACGTGTTGTGCCCTGACGTGCACGACCTGTACCTTTTTGCTTAAATGGTTTTTTACCACCACCTGAAATTTCGCCAACCGTTTTGGTGCTATGTGTGCCTGCACGTTGCGCACTTGCTAAAGCAGAGTACACACGATGCACAAAACCTGCATCTGCATCCAAACCAAAGACAGCATCGTTTAAGTTACGGCTACCAACTTCTTTATTGTTTTGATCAACAATCTTAACTTCAGCCACCTTATGCCCCCTTCACTGCAGGACGAAGCTCAAGCAAACCATTCTTCGCGCCAGGTACTGCACCTTTCACCAGAATACGATTTTGTTCTTCATCAACACGAATAATTTCAATATTTTGCGTGGTAATACGTTTAGCACCGTAATGACCAGGCATCTTTTTGCCAGGAAAAACACGTCCAGGCCATTGGCACTGACCCGTAGATCCCATTTGGCGATGCACTTTTTCAGCACCATGCGTTGCACGTTGTCCAGCAAAGTTATAACGCTTCATAACACCAGCGAAACCGCGACCTTTTGAGGTGCCTGCAACATCAATTTTCTGACCTGCGGCAAATAATGTAGCCGTCAAGTCTTGACCTAATGTTAAATCAGATTCTGCTGCTACTCTGAATTCAATCAAGCCACCCATAGCTTCTTGACCCTGGCGTGCGTAATGACCCTGCACACCACGAGAAACTACTTTTTTTGCTTTTCCAAAACCAACTTGAACAGCACTATAACCATCTTTTGCTGATGTGCGCAAAGAAATTACTTTGCATGGCTCAATATTCAGAACAGTCACTGCAACCGCAGAACCGTCCTCAGTAAATATCTGAGTCATACCCGCTTTTCGGGCAATCAAACCTGTACTCATGACAACGCCCCTTAAAGTTTAATTTCAACATCGACGCCAGA
>CAZWPS010000039.1:0-10740 GCA_964635775.1 uncultured Zetaproteobacteria bacterium
CCCGACCCTCTGGTCCCAAACCAGATGCGCTACCAGGCTGCGCTACGCCCCGACTTGTTTAAACATGCTTCCAAATCTGGAAGGCGGCGAAATTTAAGGATATGAATGTTATTGTCAACCGTATTTTTCTACCCTTGCTTGATTCCACTTCTATATGTTAGCAATCCACTTGATAAAGTGCCTTGAGGAGGGTCTATGAACACATTGCTTATCCCTATTATATTTGGTTTTATTGGCTTAATATCGGCATATATCTTATATCGTTTAATCATTAAGCACCCTACAGGCGAAGGTAAAGCCGTTGACATTGCGCAGTCGATACATCTTGGAGCAATGGTCTTTTTGCGCCGTGAATATTCCATTCTACTTGGATTTGTCGTTATTGTTGCGCTCTTGTTGGCATTTAGTTTGGGGCTACAAACGACAATCGCCTTTTTATTAGGGGCAGGTTGCTCGGCTTTAGCAGGTTATTTCGGCATGTTTGCAGCCACCAAAGCGAACATTCGCACCACCGTTGCCGCACATGAACAAGGAGCATCGGCGGCACTCACCGTGGCTTTTTATGGTGGTTCAGTGATGGGGATGACCGTTGCCGCGCTGGGTTTGCTTGGTCTTGGCACGCTTTATTTATTTTTTGGTGGTGACCCTGCAACGGCCCATGCTATTCACGGTTTTGGCATGGGCGCATCTTCTGTTGCACTTTTTTCCCGTGTTGGTGGCGGTATTTTTACTAAAAGTGCTGATGTAGGTGCTGATTTGGTGGGTAAGCTTGAAGCGGGTATTCCAGAAGATGACCCACGTAATCCTGGTGTTATTGCGGATAATGTGGGTGATAATGTGGGCGATGTGGCGGGCATGGGCTCGGATATTTTTGAATCGTATTGTGGTGCAATCATTGCCACCATTGCGATGGCATCAACAATGGCTGTGGACATCTTAGACCCCCTAGGCGAACAACAAGCACTGATGTTTTTACCCCTAGCGTTGGCATCCTTGGGTTTGGTGTGTTCTTTGGTGGGTATTTTACTGGTTCGTTTGTCAGTGCACAAAGCGCCTGAAGTGGCTTTACGCATAGGGACGATTGGTTCATCTATTATCTTCATCATCACTTCATATCTACTCATTCATCTGCTTGACGTTGCTACAGGTGTGTGGGGTGCAGTGTTGGCGGGGGCTGTAGGTGGTATTGTGATTGGTTTGATTACTGAATACTACACAGGCGGACAACCTGTGCGTGATATTGCGCAAGCAGGAGAAACAGGCGCAGCAACGGTGATGATTTCGGGTTTGGCGATAGGAATGCAGTCGGTGGTTGTGCCGATGTTAACGATTTGCGCTATTATTTTTGTTTCTACCACATTATGTGGACTTTATGGTGTAGGTATTGCGGCCGTGGGCATGTTGGCAACTGTGGGCATTACCATGGCTATTGATGCTTATGGACCTGTGGCTGACAATGCTGGAGGCATCGCCGAAATGGCAGGTTTAGGCGCAGAAACCAGAGCAATTACCGACTCTTTAGATGAGTTAGGCAACACAACAGCGGCCATTGGTAAAGGTTTTGCGATTGGTGCAGCAGCGCTGGCAGCACTCGCTATTATTGCCGCTTTTGTGGAGACCGTCTCTGCACGTATCCCTGATTTTTCTTTGAATTTAAGTGAACCCATTGTGTTGATTGGACTATTTATTGGTGGCATCATTCCATTTTTAATTGCTTCTTTGACCATGACTGCCGTGGGTGATGCTGCTTTTGCCATGATTAAGGAGATTCGCCGTCAATTCAAAGAGATTGAAGGCTTAATGGAGGGAAAAGCAGAGCCAGATCATGAACGTTGCATTGAAATTGCGACCACAGCGGCGCTAAAGAAAATGATTTTGCCAGGTGTTTTAGCGGTATTTATGCCTGTGCTGGTCGGTTTTACGTTAGGGGCAGAAGCTTTGGGCGGCATGTTGGCTGGGGCTTTGGTATGTTGTATTTTGATGGCTTTAATGATGGCCAACGCCGGTGGTGCATGGGATAATGCTAAAAAATATGTGGAAAAGGGTAACCTTGGTGGAAAAGGTTCGGATGTCCATGCCGCTGTTGTTGTTGGTGATACCGTTGGTGACCCTTTTAAAGACACATCAGGTCCATCGATGAATATTTTAATTAATGTGATGGCGATTGTTTCGCTGGTCATTGCACCGCTTTTAAGTTGAAGCACACTCGCTTTGAACAGTAAACAGGGGCAACAAAAGCATCAGGCGCTGATTGCGTTTGGTGGTAATTTGGGCAGGGAAGAAGGTAATGTTCAAGCAACATTTGATTCGGCATGTTTAGCTTTGCATCAGCATTGTACGCTCTTACAACAATCGAAGTTGTACCAAACACCAGCCTTGCTTGCGCCAAATGCAAGTCCGCAACCTGACTACCTCAATGCTGTGGTGAAGGTAAAAACGCATTTGCCCGCAGCTGATTTGCTTCTTTTTCTTCATCAAATTGAACATGAACATGGTCGTAAACGCGATGTGCACTGGGGCTCACGCACCTTAGACTTGGATTTATTGACCTACGACACCATGATTTGCCATGATGCACAATTAACCTTGCCTCACCCTAGGCTGCATCAACGCTTGTTTGTCTTGCAGCCTTTAGCTGATGTATGCCCCCAATGGATACACCCCAGCAGATTACAAGATATTCCCATGATGATGCAGTTGATAAAGAAAAATAATGACTTATGTGAAGGACGATTATGGACAGCTTAGATATAACCATGACCCATATTGCCATTGAGGGAGGGATTGGCGTTGGCAAAACAACCCTAGCTCAAGGTTTAGCGGATCAGCTCGATGCTAAACTGTTATTGGAAAACATCGAAGAGAATCCCTTTCTCGAACTTTTTTATCAAGAGCCCAATCACCATGCTTTATCGGTGCAATTATCATTTTTGTTTTCCCGTTTGAAGCAGTGGCAGACCTTGGCGCAACAAGACTTGTTTCATCCTGTGATGATTAGTGACTACCTCTTTGCCAAAGACCGTTTATTTGCCATGACCAACTTATCCGATGCTGAATTTATTTTGTATGATCAAGTTGCCCAGCTTGTGGTGATTGATTTGCCCCGCCCCGACTTGGTTATTTATTTACAATCATCGCCCCAAATTGCTTATCAACGTATTCAAAAACGACAACGAGCGTTTGAGAAAAGAATCACTTTGGATTATTTAACGCAAGTGAACGCAACGTACGAAAACTTCTTTTTTCATTATCAAGAGACACCGCTTTTAGTGGTGCAAACAGATCGCATTAATTTCGCCGAACACCCTGTTGCTTTAGAGATGTTAATAAAACGCATTCATCAGATGCGTTCGGGCACGGAATTTTGGTCTGATTATACCGAATAAACATTGCCATCATGCCGCATTATCCCTTCTCTATTCGCCAATACAAACAACAAAGCTATCCAACATCAATGGCGGAGCAAGAGCTTTTACGTGATCAAATGTTGCAAGGCGACGCCCGTTTTACGCTTATTCTTACCGAACATCCGCCCACTTATACCTTAGGCACATCAGCACAGGCACAAGATGTATTAACACGGCAAATTGATGGGGAAAACATTGCAGTTTATGCCACAGGGCGTGGCGGTGAGGTGACTTATCATGGACCAGGTCAGCTGTTGTGTTATGTCGTGGCAAATTTGCTGCAAGCGCAAGATTTGCATCAGCATATTTGGCGTTTGGAAGAGGTCATTATTCGCACGTTAGCAGCATTGAATATTGTGGCAGAACGTGATGTTAGGGGCATTGGTGTATGGGTTGATGGCTTAAAAATTGCTGCTGCTGGCGTGCGTTGTCGGCGTTGGGTGGTTTGGCATGGTATTGCACTCAATATCAACCCAAACTTGAACCATTTTAAGGGCATTATACCCTGTGGGATGCGTGATGCCCCTGTGACCTCCTTGGCTCAACTTGGTGTTGAGGTTGGGCGAGATGAAGTTGAGCATATCATGCAAGCTCAAGTTGCAGATGTTTTTTCGTCACTTTGGGCATAAGCTTGCCCATGCCAAGACAGTGTAGCTTGTTTGGTGCATTATTTTGGTCTATTAATAAGACTAAGCGAACAATTCGAATTGGATGCGTTCGGCTACCCTGGGCTTAATATCTGAATGTTTGCAGGAGGCAATGTGTCGGATTCAATGTATAAACAAAGCAAGGCAACATCGCATGAGGCGATGCTTAAAAGCTTGCAACATCATATGCGGGTGTCATCGGCGCCTATTACCGCTGCCGCAGAGCATGTAACAGCGCCACTCAATGATATTGAATACCCATCGCGTGCCTTATATTTAATCCAAGCTTGGCGTATGCATGGGCATTTGCATGCCGACCTTGACCCCCTGCAACAACGCCCAAGTCAACCTAGTCCAGAGATGGAGTTGGCTTATTATGGTTTGAGCCAAGCCGACTTAAACACTGTGTTTCCTACAGGTGACTTAATTGGTCCCTCGGTTTTGCCCTTGGCTGAAATTTTGGCTATTTTGAAAGAAACGTACAGTGGTCATATCGCACCTGAGTTGATGTATATCATGGATACCTCACGTCGACAGTGGTTACAGCAGCGTTTAGAAGGTTCGCGCTCTACCCCTAGCTATGATACAGAAGAGCGTAAGCATATTTTTAGTTTGGTGATGAAAGCTGAAGAATTTGAACGCTTTTTGCATACCAGATATACAGGGCAGAAGCGTTTTTCTTTGGAAGGGGGCGAAAGCCTTGTGCCGATGTTGGATGCTTTGATTCAACGTGCGGGTAATAAAGGGGTGAAAGAAATCATCTTGGGCATGGCACATCGTGGACGATTGAATGTGTTGGCAAATGTGCTGGGCAAGTCGTTGACGGACATCTTTTCTGAATTTGAGGGCAACCAATTTGCTGATGCGGATACCGATGCTGGAGATGTGAAATACCATATGGGTTTTTCATCAGACATCAATACAGCAGGGGGTACAGTTCATTTATCGCTTGGTTTTAATCCTTCGCATTTAGAAATTATTTCACCTGTAGTCTTGGGCAGTGTTCGGGCTCGCCAATGCAGGCGCAAAGATAAAGCACGGCGCGAAGTTATGGGTGTGTTGATTCATGGTGATGCCGCTTTTGCTGGGCAGGGTGTGGTTGCAGAGTCTTTAAACCTTGGTGATTTACCGGGTTATCGTACGGGGGGTACGATTCATATCGTTATTAACAACCAAATTGGCTTTACCACCAATCCTTTTGATGCGCGATCTACTTTTTATTGTACGGATGTGGCAAAATTGGTGCAAGCACCTGTTTTGCACGTGAATGGTGATGATCCTGAAGCGTGTTGTATGGCGATGGAGCTTGCCATGGACTACCGCCATCAATTTCGCAGTGATGTGGTGATTGATTTGGTGTGTTATCGCCGCTTAGGTCATAACGAAGCGGATGCTCCAGAAGTGACTCAGCCTATGATGTATGGTCATATTCGTCACCATGAAACGGTGCAGCACCTTTATCGGCACGAATTGGCTTTAGCTGGCATTTTAAGCGAGGAAGAGGCGATTGAAGTTGCCAAACACTACCGAGAATGCTTGGACAGTGTGCGTAAGAATAACATTGCTTTTCCTCAACAACCCAAAGAGAAAAATAGTTTAAATGGACGTTGGCAAGGTTTTGCACACGCACATTCTGCTGAGCCTGACACCACAGTGAAGGCTGAGGAACTCAAAGCTTTAATCAAACAAGCAACCCAAGTGCCTGATGATTTTCGTATGCACCCTAAAGTGAAGAAGATTTATGATCATCGTATTCAAATGATGGATGGTGATATGCCTATTGATTGGGGCTGTGCGGAAATGATGGCATATGCATCATTATTAAAAGAAGGTGGGTGGATTCGTCTTACTGGACAAGATTCAGGGCGAGGTACTTTTTTTCATCGTCATGCGATTGTTTATGACCAAGATTCAGGCAAAGGTTTTATGCCGTTGCGTCAACTTGAAAACGGTGAATTATCCCGATTCTTGGTGGTTGATAGTATGCTCTCTGAAATGGCAGTGATGGCATATGAGTATGGTTATTCAGTGGCAGAGCCAAGGGCGCTGGTCATTTGGGAGGCTCAATACGGTGATTTTGCCAATATGGCTCAGGTGGTGATTGATCAATTTATTGCGGCAGGCGAATCGAAATGGAGCCGCATGTCAGGGTTGGTATTGTGGTTGCCTCATGGTTACGAAGGGCAAGGTGCAGAACACTCCTCGGCGCGACTAGAACGATTTTTACAACTGTGTGCCAATGATAATATGCAGGTGATTTGTCCGACCACACCTGCACAGTTGTTTCATGTGTTAAGACGGCAATATTTATTGGATTCACGCAAACCCATGATTATGATGGCACCCAAAAGCATGTTAAGGCATAAAGACTCGGTTTCTAGCATTAAAGACTTGGTTTCTGGCTCTTTTCAGCCTGTTTTGGCAGAAAAAGCGAAAAAATCATGCCGAAGAGTAATTTTATGTAGTGGTAAGGTCTATTTTGATTTGATGGAAGCGCGTAAGAAGCAAGGTGTTAAGGATGTCAACATCATTCGTCTTGAGCGTTTATACCCTTTTCCAGCGCAAGAACTGCAACAAGTGTTACAAACCTATAAGGGGTGTAAAGAAGTGTTGTGGTTGCAAGAAGAGCCAGAGAATCAAGGTGCATGGTTTCAAATCAACAGTTATATTCGCCGTGTTTTAATGCCTGAACATAAGCTTTATGGTTTAGCAAGACCTGCTCTTGCCGCACCAGCGGTAGGCTCTTTCAAGCGACACCAATCGCAAAAAGAAGCTTTGTTTCATGCGGCTTTGTCAGAATCTGTTGAATCATTGATGCGTTAATAACAGGGGGAGAGTGATATGATGTTTGAAATAAAAGTGCCTAGTTTGGGTGAATCAGATAGTGAAGCCATCTTGATTTCATGGCTAAAACAAGTTGGCGATGATGTGCATGTTGATGATATTATTGCTGAAATTGAAAGCGATAAAATCACGATGGAAATTACAGCCATTGAAACAGGTGTGTTAACGGTGCAACATTGTGCTGAAGAAGATACGGTTGAAGCAGAACAAGTCATTGGTTTGATTGATACAAGCATGGCGACTGTCGCTGTAGAGACGGTTGTTCAAGCGCCCAAACAAGCCGTGCAATCAACACCTGAACCAATACTTCAAGCCACGCCGCCGCCAACAAGCTCAGCACAATCAGTGGTCACGCCTGAATTAAGCCAACATGCCAACACCGCAGGACGTGAACAAACCCGTATACCCATGACACGTTTACGCAAGCGTATTGCTTCTCATCTCAAAGAAGCACAAAACACAGCAGCCATGCTAACCACCTTTAATGAAGTCAATATGCAACCAGTCATGGACTTGCGTAACCGCTATAAAGCTGATTTTGAGCGTTTGCATGGATGCAAATTGGGTTTCATGTCTTTTTTCATCAAGGCCTGCGCTTATGCCAGTGCTAAATACCCTACAATCAATGCTTATATTGATGGTGATGATGTTTTGTATCATAATTATATTGATATGGGGGTGGCTGTAGCCACGGATAATGGGCTTATTGTGCCTGTATTACGTGATGTGGGGTTAAAAAGCTTTGCCGAAATTGAACAAGGCATCATTGCTTTAGCCAGCAAAGCGCGCGGGGGTGGTTTGTTGCCTGATGACCTTAAAGGCGGCACGTTTTCCATCACCAATGGTGGCACATTTGGTTCTATGCTTTCCACACCCATTATCAACACCCCACAAAGTGCGATTTTAGGCATGCATAGTATTCAAAAGCGGGTGGTGGTGGAGCACGATCAGATGGTGATTCGCCCCATGATGTATTTAGCACTTTCTTATGATCATCGTTTGATTGATGGCAAAGAGGCGGTGTTATTTTTGGTCGCTATTAAAGAATTTTTAGAACAACCTGGCGTATCCCTGCTTGATATTTAAGAAAATACTGACGAATCATCAGACTGCGAACACAAACAATGACTGTGTGCTGTTTGTCTTCAATGTCTATTTATCAGCGATTCTTTAGACAAATAGACTCATATTCTAATGACTTAACTCATATAGCATATTCATGCGATATACAGGCACATCATATTGACTCAATCTTGGCATCTACATTGCGTATACGTTTTATAGATACAATGTATTCACGGAAGAAATGAATCAGCCAAGGATGGGACATGATGAAAAAAAATATAAGCCTTGATCCAATGAATTTATATATGCGCGAAATCGGGAGACATACGCTGCTTACAGCTGCAGATGAGATTGAATTATCCTTGCAGATCGCACAAGGTGATGAATCTGCTCGGCAACGTATGATTAATGCGAACTTACGTTTGGTGGTTAAAATTGCACGCCGCTATATGAGCCGAAACTTACCTTTGGAAGATATGATTGAAGAAGGTAACCTTGGTTTAATTCGCGCTGTTGAAAAGTTTGATTCGGCACATGGTTGTCGTTTTTCAACGTATGCAACATGGTGGATTCGTCAAGCCATTGAGCGCGGTATTATGAATCAATCACGCACGATTCGTTTGCCTGTACATGTGAGCAAAGAAATTAATAGCATGACGCGCTCAACCAATCATTTGCGTAGCATTTTAGGGCGTGAACCTACCGATAATGAAATTGCCATTCAAATGGGTAAAAGTAAAAAACGTGTGCAAGAGCTTATGGAAGCTGTATTGCCCACTGAAAGCGCGGATAAACTTTTGAAAGATTCAGGTGACTTCACCTTGTTAGACATCACCGAAGATGCGCAAAGTGTGCTTCCCAGTGATGTCCTTGATCACAATATTTGCAAACGTATACTGGCAGGTTGGCTTCAGCATCTAAACCATAAGGAACAAGAAGTCGTTGCGTTGCGTTATGGTTTAAGTGGGCGCGATGACCCTTGGACTTTAGAAGCCATTGGTGAGCATTTAGGTGTGACACGAGAGCGGATTCGTCAAATTCAAGTTGCGGCATTACACAAATTACGTATGTTACCAGATGCACAAGCGTTGCATCTGGAGGAAATTCTTTGACATCAACCCCCGCAGTTCAATTGCGCGACTACATTCGTGACATTCCTGACTTCCCTAAAAAAGGCATTATCTTTAAAGATATTAGCCCCTTACTGGCTGATGGCAATGCTTTTTCTGCCTGTACTTCTCAATTAGCTTGTTATATGCCTGATTCTATTGATGCCATTGTTGGCATTGAATCACGCGGCTTTTTGTTCGGTGCGGCTTTGGCTCAGCTTACTGGCGTGGGTTTTGTGCCCATTCGTAAACCAGGAAAGTTACCCGCAGATACCCATGGTATTGATTATGAGCTTGAATACGGCATGGATAGGTTAGAAATTCATCGTGATGCTTTAAGTCAAGGGCATCGTGTGGTGATTGTTGATGATTTGCTGGCAACAGGTGGAACCGCCGCAGCGACCGTGGCGCTGGTACAACAATTAGGCGCGGAAGTTGCTGCATGTTTGTTTGTCATTGAGCTTGATTTTTTAGGCGGACGCAAAAAAATCGTTGATATTAATGTGCAAAGCTTACTCAAATATTAAATAAAACGCTTTTCACCTGATTTCCTTAGGTTATGATAACCAGCTTATGCACACATTATTCGACCAGCTTGATACATCATGGAAAAAACAATTAGGCAGTGTTTTTCTGCACCAGAACATGCAACCATTGTATGATTTCTTAGAAGCCGAACGGCAGCAGGGTAAGGTTATCTACCCTCAAAAAGAACATTACTTTAGCGCTTTTAATCTCACCCCCATGCAAGATGTTAAAGTGGTTATCTTAGGGCAAGACCCCTACCACGGCGAAGGGCAAGCCCATGGTTTAAGTTTTTCAGTGCCCGCTGAGCAACGCATACCACCATCATTGCGTAATATTTATAAAGCCTTACAACTTGACCTCAATATTCCCCCTGCTAACCACGGTTGTTTAATCCCTTGGGCGCAACAAGGCGTATTGTTGCTTAATCATGTGTTAACCGTGGAACAAGGTAAAGCAGGCTCGCACCAAGGCAAAGGCTGGGAGTGTTTTACTGAGCACATCATGCAAGTTCTCAATGCCCAAACCAAGCACCTTGTTTTTATGCTGTGGGGAAGTGCGGCACAACAACAAGGTCAGTGTATTGATGCCAACAAACACCTTGTACTTCAAGCGCCACACCCTTCACCCTTATCGGCCTATCGTGGTTTTTTTGAACAACAACACTTTTCAAAAAGTAATCTCTATCTACAAAAGCATGGGAAAACACCCATTCAATGGGTTTTACCTCCACTCAAACATCAAACCAAGACAAGCGCGGCACAACAATCAATAACCTTCCTTCAATAAGAGTCGATAACCTGAAAAACCTAAAAAGACCAAGCTTGGCAACCACGCTGCATAAATCGCTGGCAAACGCCCACCATCAACCAACATACCCAACATCACACCGAAAATATAAAAAGCCAACGCCAATGTAATCGCTATCATCAAACCTTTCGAGTTTGCCGCCACACGACTTCCCATTTATACAAATCTACGAAACTACGAAACTAAGGAGAAACACGTATGACGACAGCTTCTATAAAAAAAAAAAAAATCAATAAACAATACACAAATAAATACAACAATAACTTAACATAATACAACAAACAGTCAACAATATCATACATCATGATCCCAACAATACTATATATAAAAATA
>CAZWPS010000040.1:0-10656 GCA_964635775.1 uncultured Zetaproteobacteria bacterium
CAATAGATACATATAATTAAGGAATATGCTCATTCACGTTTCCTTATATATTAAAAGCCACATCATAAGGCGAATCTTCTCGATAGAAAAGCCTGCGCTTACAAACCGCTACAGAACAAGTCTCAAAAGCACTGATTCATACTGATTAAACAAGGTAATTCCATTCAAGCTGACAACATCACCCTCGCGAACACACCAAACCTGCCAAACCACGCCACGCTTGTCATCGCTAACGAAGTTGAGGGATCTTACACGCAAGCTACTTTGCCATCACTTTACAGCTCATTTCGTTTGCCTTCAAAGCAGAGCTTTTTCTTTAACCCTAGACCAACAGACAATCATAGGTAGCTTGCTGGTCTAGTGTCTATCATGAATTGTATAACCTACTTCCCCAATACCCCGACAGCAAAAAGCATACCTGCTATCATGCCCAGCCCTTTTTCGGATATACCACACCCTTTGGCAAATCATGCTTGTCATATCTTACAACAGCGTTTATCTGTAAACAGCGGCATAAAGCGTGATTTTTTCGCCCCTGATGCAGGTAAAATGTTTGGTGTATTGGTGGTGCAGACGAAAAGTGGGCAAGTTGGTTTTCTGCGTGCCTTTTCAGGCATGATGGGTGGTGAGTGGTTGGTCAAAGGTTTTGTGCCTCCTGTATTTAATTTAGCTGAACAACAGCACTTTTTACCCCTTGGCAAAGCGCAACTTACACTTCTGGAAAAGCAGTTAAACACACTGGAAAATGCCCAACAACGCAGCGAACTAAAAGAACAGCTTTTCTCTCAACAAGCAGAGCGTGATGAAGCTTTGAACACATTAAAAAAACAGCACAAAGCAGCAAAAGCAGAGCGCAAGTTACAACGCTTAGCCCTGCAAAACCTCAGCGATACACATCAGCAACATCAACACATGCGAACCTTGGCTTTAGCAAGTCAGCACCACAAGCGAGAAGCCGCAGATATCAAGCTCATGTGGCAAAAAAAACTACAAATCTTACAACAGCCTTTAGATAAGCTTGAACAACAAATAAGCCAAATCAAAGCAGAACGCAGCCAATTATCCCGCAAGCTGCATCAACAAGTCTTCGATGGTTATAAGCTGTATAATTTTGCAAATGAACAACAAAGCATCACTAACTTCTTTGTCGACAGCACCCCGCCTGCTGGTGCTGGTGACTGTGCTGGTCCTAAATTGATTCATTATGCATTTAAACACCAGCTAAAACCTCTGGCGATGGCTGAATTTTGGTGGGGGGCATCCCCTGCCGCTGGTGTACGACACCACAAACACTTTTACCCTGCTTGTAGAGGAAAGTGTCGCCCTATATTACCCTTTATGTTATTAGGGTTAAATGTTGAGCCTGAGCCTTATTTTGGTAATGACATTGATGAATCTCTACCCGAAGTGATTTATGAAGATGATGTTTTGATTGTGGTTCACAAACCTGCTGGTTTGATGTCTGTACCCGGCAAAGAAATTAAAGACTGTGTGTTTAATCGTTTGCTCAAGCGTTACCCTGATTGTCCAGAGCTTCGTTTGGTACACAGGCTTGATATGTCCACTTCAGGTTTGTTGCTGGTCGCTAAAAACCTCAACATCAACAAGCAACTACAAAAACAATTTATTCAACGCACTGTAGATAAACGCTACGAAGCTGTATTGTCCAAAGTTTTGCCCCTAGAACACAATGAAGGTGATATTGATTTACCCTTACGCGTGGATTTTTATGATAGACCACGCCAGTTGGTATGTTATGCGCATGGTAAAGCTGCTCAAACCCATTGGCAGGTCATCAGCAGAAACACAGAAACCACCCGTGTCTACTTTTATCCCCATACAGGGCGCACACATCAGCTGCGCATGCATGCATCGCACCGTGATGGTTTAAATGCTGCCATTGTCGGTGATGAACTGTATGGTTTAGCAGGTCAACGGTTAAAACTGCATGCACAAAGCTTATGCTTTGACCATCCTATTACCCGTGAGCGACTAACATTTGAGATTCCTGCCCCATTTTAGCCGCAAAGCGCTTGCCTATTAAAAGGAGAGCAATAGAGCATTTGCTCAACAGCCCATTTCCCACTATCATGCCGAACTTCATTAAACGTCTATGGGAGCAACACATTGTTTAAACGCATTTTAATTGCTAATCGTGGTGAATGTGCCATTCGTGTTATTCGTGCCTGTAATGAGTTGGGCATTGAGTCTGTGGCTGTCTATTCTGAGCCAGATAGCCATGCTTTACATGTTAAAAAGGCCGATAAAGCCATTTTGATTGGCCCTGACCCTGTTAAAAGTTATTTGAATATTCACCGTATTGTTGATATTGCAGTGAAAGCCAAGTGTGATGCGATTCATCCTGGTTATGGTTTTTTATCTGAAAATGCCGATTTCGCCCAAGCTGTGCTTGATGCAGGCATTGGTTATATTGGTCCTTCCCCCTATGCTATTGAGAATATGGGGAGCAAAACACGTGCTCGAACTGCCATGTTAGCGGCTGATGTACCATGTATTCCGGGCACTGAAGCATCTTTGGTCAGCGTAGAGGAAGCGGTTGAAACGGCTCAAGCCATGGGTTATCCCGTGATGCTTAAAGCTGCTGCTGGTGGTGGCGGTCGCGGTATTCGTCGCTGCAACTCAGATGCAGAAGTGGTTGAAAACTTTGACTTAACCACCCGTGAAGCCCTTGCTGCTTTTGGTAATGGTGAGTTGTTCATGGAAAAATGCATTGTTAACCCACGGCATATCGAATTCCAGATTTTGGCTGATTCACATGGTAATTGTGTGCATTTATTCGAGCGTGACTGCTCCATTCAACGCCGCAATCAAAAACTCATTGAAATTGCCCCATCAAATTATATTTCCGATGAATTGCGCCACAAAATGGGTGCGATTGCAGTCAAAGCAGCTTTGGCTGTAGGTTATGTGAATGCAGGCACGGTGGAGTTCTTAGTCGATCAAAACCACGACTTTTTCTTCATGGAAATGAACACCCGATTACAAGTCGAACATACCATCACCGAAGCCATTACAGGTGTGGATATTGTTGCCCAACAAATTGCGATTGCCTTTGGCGAAACCTTGCCCTTTAAACAAGAAGATTTGAGCTTTAAAGGACATGCTATTGAGTTTCGTATCAATGCTGAAGACCCGCAAAATGGCTTCTTCCCTACACCAGGGCGCATTACGCGTTACTTCTCACCTGGCGGACCTGGTGTGCGTGTTGATGGCTGTGTATCTGCAGGCTATTCGATTCCTCCTCATTATGATTCCATGTGTGCCAAGCTCACCATTTGGGCGCCTGATTGGGAACATGCCGTAACCCGCTCTCAACGTGCGCTTAAAGAATATGATATTCGTGGTGTTAAAACCACCCTGCCTTTTTACAGACATATCGCCGCTTCAGATGTGTTTATGGGTGGTCAATTTGATACAGGATTCTTAGAAGATTACCCTGAACTTTTGGATTACAAGCCTTATGAAGCACGTGAAAATATCGCTACAGCCGTTGCCATTGCGATTGCTGCCCATGCTGGTCTATAAAGATACAAGCAAAGGATTAAAACCATGACTACACCAAAGAAAAAACTAGCCATTACCGAACTTGCATTACGTGATGGTCATCAATCATTACTTGCCACGCGTATGCGTTTGGATGATATGCTGCCTATTTGTGAAAAACTTGATGCCATTGGTTATTGGTCTATCGAAGCATGGGGTGGCGCAACGTTTGATACCTGCTTACGCTACCTCAAAGAAGGCCCTTGGGTACGTTTGCGCGAACTCAAAAAAGAATTGCCCAACACCAATATTCAAATGCTTCTGCGCGGACAAAACCTGCTTGGTTATCGCCATTATGCTGATGATGTGGTGCGTAAATTTGTTGATATGGCTGCTGCCAACGGTGTTGATGTCTTCCGCACCTTCGATGCCATGAATGACTTACGCAATGTTCGTACAGCCATCGCTCAAGTAAAAGAAAATGGAAAACATGCAGAGGGCACAATTTGTTACACCACCAGCCCCGTTCATACCTTGGACTATTTTGTCGATTTAGCCAAAGGTTTTGAAGATATGGGTTGCGACAGCCTTGCCATCAAAGATATGGCTGGTTTATTAACCCCAACAACCACTAAAAAGCTAATCACTAAGCTTAAATCCAGCATTAATATCCCGCTTCACTTGCATTCACATTCCACATCAGGCGTCGCTGAAATGGTGCAGTGGGAAGCTGTGCATGCAGGGTGCGACATTATCGACACTGCTATTTCACCATTATCAGGTGGCACATCACATCCTGCAACAGAGTCCATGGTTGCTGCTTTTGCCGAAACAGATTTTGATACGGGCTTAGACTTGAGCGCATTACAAGATGTTGCCGCTTACTTTCGTGATGTGCGCAAAAAATATGCACGTTTTGAATCAAGTGTAACAGGGGTAGATACCCGTGTATTTATCAATCAAATCCCTGGCGGCATGATTTCAAACCTGGCCATGCAACTCCAAGAGCAAGGTTCTTTAGACAAAATGGATGAAGTATTAAATGAAATACCTCGGGTGCGCAAAGATTTTGGTTATCCATCATTGGTCACACCAACCAGCCAAATTGTAGGCACACAAGCCGTATTAAATGTTGTTTCTGGCAAAAAATACAAGGTCATCACCGAAGAAACCAAAGGTTACCTCAAAGGCATGTATGGTAAGGCATTAGGCACAATCAACCCTGAAGTCTTAAAACTCGCTTTGGGTGATGAAGAACCCATCACTGTACGCCCTGCTGATTTATTGCCTAATGAACTCGATAAACTTACCCGCGAGGTTGGTGATAAAGCGAAATGTGTCGAAGATGTATTGTCCTACGCGATGTTTCCCAGCATTGCTTTGGAATTTTTTGCCGAGCGTGAATCAGGAAACTTTAACCCTGAACCCTTAGATGTCATCAGCGAAACAGCGCCAACGCCAACAACACCAGGCTTAGCACCTACTGAGTTTAACATCACAATTCATGGCGAAGATTATCACATCAAAATTGAGGGTACTGGTCATGTTACCGATGATTTAAAGCCTTATTATGTGAAAGTCGATGGTGTGTTAGAAGAGGTGCATGTCGAAACATTAACTGAAATCGTGCCTACCCTTGATGGACGTGGCATTGATGCAGGCAAAGCGTCCAAAGGCTCCAAACGCCCTAAAGCGCGTAAAGATAGTGATGTCACCTCGCCTATGCCTGGTCGTATTGTTACAATTAATGTGCAAGAAGGTGATCACGTTGAAGCTGGAGACACTGTGCTCACTGTGGAAGCTATGAAAATGGAAAACCCTGTACACGCACCTGTTTCAGGCACTGTCAAAACGATTTATGTCAACGAATCTGATACCGTCAACCCTGATGAATGCTTAATTGATATTGAGGTTTAACCCTCAATATCAATTAAGGACATGTTTTGAGTAATTGAAAACACGCTTGACTCACCTTATCTGCTGAAATGTTCGCCATACATGGATGACCCGCAACATCACACTCGCGCTGCAAACAAGGGCTACATGATGCAGGTTCATACAAAAGCTTAACATTCTCACCCGATGGTGATGTGCGTTTTGGGTCTGTTGCACCAAACATAGTCACAGTAGGCACGCCCATACCAGCAGCCACATGCATCAAACCTGAGTCATTACATAGTGTTAAAGCACTGACGGAAACCAACTGCAAGGCTTCACGCAAAGACGTTTGTCCAGCAGCATTCCAATACGATGCAGCTGGTAGATCAGCAACACATAACTGCGCAATATCACGCTCTGCAGCCGTCCCTAAAACCACCACATCCCAACCTGCCGATGCAAGTTGTTGTAAAACTTGGGCATACGCTGTTGCAGGGTAACGCTTTGCTGCGCCAAACTGGGCACCAGGAGCCACGCAAATGAAACGTTTGGCATTGATGCCATGTTGTCCAAGAATATGCACCGCTTGATTTTGTTCAGCAACAGGTTTGGACAAAACTACAGCATCATAAGGCGTTGCCACACCATACTGTTGCAATAAATCAAGGTAATAACCACGATGATGTTGTGTCATTAAATCAACACGGCTGGTGTATGGGTGACTAAGCAATATACCCCGCCCTTCTCGGCGAAAACCAACACGTTGTTTTCCCCTGGCAGCAAAGGCCTGCAAAGCTGAACGCAAACTATTGGGAAACAAAAAGATAACATCCGCATGTTTGGGAATAACATCAACATAAGTCACATCTTCATGTCCTAAATTGAGAAAAGGCAACAAATCGTCCAACCAAGCACGTCCGTATACGTTGATTTGTGCTGAGCCATAATGATGCGTTAACGCTCTTAATGCAGGTTGAGCCATCACCACATCACCCAACCAGTTGGGTGGCATCAATACAATACGTTTAGTCATCAACATCACCTTTATTAGCAACTTTACAGACATACAAACATTCTTGGCGCAAGGATAACCAGTGCAGACTTGATGCCATAGGGTATTCAGCCACAATATCAAAGTGACGCTTCAAACTGTTCACAAAACCATGGCGCGTATAACTATAAAGACGATTTAAACCTGGTAAGACAGGTAAAAAGCGTGATAAAAAACAGTGCAACTTTGCCAACCACGATGGCCATAAGTCCATGCTGACCATCAACAAGCCATCTTTTTTTAAATGGTCAACAATAGTGTTTAACACCAACTCTGGATTATGCACATCACTTAATGTGTCCAAACAAATCACCATATCATATTGCTGACCTGACAATTCCGCATCTTCTGCCATATGTGCAAAGTATGTTGATTTTCCGGGTAATATTGCAGGAAACAAGCGTCGGAAGTCATCAATTAAAGGATCAACATAGGTTTTATGACCACCCTTCAAGTACTGTGCTGCACAAACTGCACCGCAACCCAACTCTAAAATCTGAAGGTCCTCAGCAGCATCAAACGTATCAAAGTGCATTTTTAAGAAAGGAATATAAGCACGCTGAACAACATCTTGGCGTATGGATAAAGCATCTTTTTGCTGTGACCAGTACAAGTATTCGCGTTTTTGATACACCAGCCAACGTTGTTTGCTTACAGCATGGTAAAAAGCACGATGCGCGGGGTCTTTGGGTAACAAAGGGGGCTTTGGGTTTATATAATCCAGCATAGAACGCAAGTTTATACAAACATCGCGCTTATACAAATGTAAACATCATCTCAAAAAAACGCCCACGCAATAGCGCAGGCGTTTTTATCAAGACGTTTTTATCAAAACATCATGTGAAGAAAAGTTTAATGAACGTCTTTCCACACTTCACGTTTTAACAGGAACAAGACCAGGGTCAGTAATAGCAAGAAACCCATCACATAAACACCAATAGCACGGCGCTCATTTTGATGCGGATCAGCAATAAATGCCAAGAATGCAGACACATCATGTGCTTGCTGCTCTAATTCCGCTGTATCTTCTTGATCATGATCCAACCAGCCCAAAGGATCCGGCATCGCAATACGGTTTCCTGGGAAATATGCATTGTAATTACCATCATCAATTCTGCCACTTTCATCATGTTCATAACCTGTCAAAATAGAGTAAACATAATCCACTCCACCACGGCGACCAGGCACAACCAAAGATAAATCAGGCGGAATTTTACCATACGATTCCGTTGCATCTTCTTCAGAGAGTTCAGTATTTAAACCTGAGGTCAAAGCATTATCACCACGCAACTCATCTGCTAGCTCACGATTAATGCCCAACTCAGGGTAATCCATCAGCCCTTTGTAGGTCACGTACTTCGCTGAGTGACAACCCATACATACATCAGTAAATACAGTAAAGCCACGCAATAGTTGCTCTTGGTTGGTCACATCTGTAGTCGCATGCTTAAGCGCAACACCACCACCAGAAGCCACAGCTAAACCTGATGTCAACATCACAGTACACGCCGCAGCGCTCAATAAAATATGATTCAATTTCATCTTACACTCCCTCCGGTAATGGTTTCGTTTTCTCAAACCTCGGCACAAATGGCAAAGCAATAAAGAAAGCAAAATAGTAGAATGTGGCAATTGTACCCGCAAGTTTCGTAGCATCCGTTGTTGCTGTATGTCCACAATAACCAAGCACAATCACATCAATAAAGAACATAATGACCATACCACGATATACAGGACGATAACGCGCTGAACGCACTGGCGAACGATCCAAGAATGGATAAACAAATAAAATTGCCAACGAAGCACCCATAAAGGCAATGCCGACCAACTTCACTTCAAATACACGCAGAATCGTATACCAAGGTGTTAAATACCACACTGGAGCAATATGTGCAGGTGTTTGTAGTGGATTTGCAGGCAAATAGTTGTCTACTTCGATAAAGTATCCGCTCATTTGTGGATTGAAGAACACAATATACATATACAACATTAAAAATAATGAGACTGCAAAAGCATCTTTCATCGTCACATGAGGATGGAACATGACCACATTGTTCGGATCGCTTTGATCCAAATCAATACCATCTGGATTGTTGGAGTGTACAGTATGTAAAGCATGAATATGCCCGCCAACAATAGCCACCAACAATAACGGGAACAAATAATGCAATGAGAAGAAACGATTCAACGTTGGGTCACCAACAGAGAAACCACCCATCAACAGTTGACCAATTAAATCACCCAATATTGGCACTGCGCCAAACAAGTTGGTAATCACGGTTGCACCCCAGAAGCTCATCTGACCCCAAGGTAATAAATAACCGAAAAATGCCGCGCCTTGCATAATCAATAGGATGACAACACCCATAATCCAAATCAGCTCACGAGGCTCTTTGTATGAACCATAATACATACCTCTACCCATATGAATATAAACCACAAGGAAGAACATCGAAGCTCCAACCGCATGCATATAACGCAACAACCAACCAAAGTTGACATCACGCATAATACGTTCAACTGAATCAAAAGCGACAGAGAAACCGCCTGCAGTTAATTCTGCACTTGGTTTATAATACATCGCTAAAAAGATGCCTGTGACAATTTGCAAGACCAAAACAAACATGGCAATCGCACCAAACACCCACATCCAGTTCAAGTTTTTCGGCGCAGGATATTCAGTCAGCTGCGATTTGATAATCGCCTCTGCACCCGTACGTCTATCCACCCAAGCAAAAATTTTCGTTTTCATAATTGTATCTAACACATTATCCCCCTTAACCAATCACTACAGTCGTGTCGCCTGTATATGTATACGGCATCACGTGCAGGTTATGTGGCGCGGGTGAACCATTTATCACACGCGCTGAAAGATCATAAAGCGAGTTGTGACAAGGACAATGCCAGCCACCTTGCCAATCTGCAGGAACTGAAGAGCCCCACTCCGTACGACCTTTACTTGGTTTGTACAATGGAATACAACCCAAATGCGTACAGCTGGCAATCGCAATCAAATACTCAGGTTTAATCGAGCGTGTTTTACGCTGTTCTGGTGTTTTCATCCATTCAGCCGCCACCGCTTCAATCGCTTCAGAGTTTGGATCTTTTAAATCGGCATCTTGCCCATCAAGTTGTGCCAACAATTCAGCAGAGCGATGGGTTACAAATACAGGTTTACCCTGCCAAGTAATCACCACCATTTGTCCCTCGGCAACAGTGGCAACATCGAACTCAGTTTTTGCAGCCGCCATTGTGTCGGCCGCAGGTAACATGCTACCTAAAAATGGCACCGCCGCACCTGCTCCAGCCACTGCACCTAAACCGCCTGCAGCAACATAGAGAAAATTACGCCGCGAATGATCTGTTTGATCTGTCATTTTTTCCTTCCTCCTCTTTTGATGATATAAACAATCGAAATTGTTTAATGTTAAACTGGTATGTAGCTGTTCAGATTGCCTCTTATTTTCTCGATTTCAAGTAAAAAGCGTGCAGCTTATTGCAATAAGTGCGTACTTTTGATGCAAAAGCGGGCAAATCAGAGGTGCGCTGAATGGTTACACTGGTATTAAACTTTTTCTGCCAAAGCACGCAACTCACTGATTGCAGCTTCATAATTTGGCGTATTGTATACTGCAGAGCCTGCCACAAAGGCGTTGGCACCAGCGGCAGATACTTCTTCAATGGTTTTAGGGCTCACGCCACCATCAACATGAATAAATGCATCTGAACCTATTGCATCCAGCATTCCGCGTGTTTCTTTGATTTTATCAGTAACCGCATGGATATACGATTGTCCGCCATAACCAGGGTTAACACTCATCAACAAGACCAAATCCGTACAATGTAATACGTTTTTAATCGTTGCAACAGGTGTAGATGGACATAAAGATACACCCGCTTTACAACCCAATGAACGAATCAGTTGCAAGGTGCGCTCTAAATGTACACAGGCTTCTTGGTGTATCGTAATCATATCCGCACCAGCGTTGGCAAACGCTTCAACCTGTGTTTCAGGATGTTCTACCATCAAGTGAACATCCATCACTTTTTTGGTATGTGGGCGAATCGCTTTCACGATATTATCACCAATGGTTATCGGAGGCACAAAAGAGCCATCCATGACATCAACGTGAACCCAATCACATCCGCCTTCATCAATGGCGCGAATTTCTTTTTCTAAGTTGGCAAAGTCTGCCGATAAAATTGAGGGAGCTATATATACT
>CAZWPS010000041.1:0-2286 GCA_964635775.1 uncultured Zetaproteobacteria bacterium
GGACAATATGCTCAAAAAGATATGAAATTAGGCGAAAAAGAGGGGAGAGATGAGCATGAGTGAAGATAAGGTAAATCGTTGCGAATGTATGAACAAAACATTTGCCCAACTCAAAGAACTTGGCTCGCTTGAAGCCGCCATACAAGCGGGTGCTGGCGTGGAATGCGAGGGCTGTTTACCTTGGTTAAAACTCTCATTTGCCTCAGGTGAAAACGAACTGGCACTCGAAGACCCTCGATTGGTTGATTACGAGTAAGTTATGGCTGAATTAAAACAACATCGTAGCGAACATATCCTGATTGTTTGCGCCTGTTTGGTCATTATTATTGCTGGCTTTAAAACGGCTGCGCCTGTGCTTGTACCTGTATTGTTATCGGCATTTTTAGCCATTATTTGCTTGCCGCCACTTTATTTTTTAATCAACAAAGGGTTAGCCGTTATATCGGCTGTTGCCGTGGTGATATTAAGCTTATTATTACTTGGTTTTTTAGTGTCTGCTTTTGCTGGTGCTGCCATTGCTGATTTTTCCAATAATATATCACTGTATCAAAGTCGAATTCAGGCTCAAACCGCCTCATTATTGTTGTGGTTACAAGGCATAGGCATACAAATCCCCACTGGTGGCATCATGGAAAGTTTTGATCCATCGTTGATTATGAATATGGTCGGCAACTTATTAAGCAGCTTAGGTAATGTGTTAACCAATGCTTTTTTGATTGTACTACTGGTCATTTTCTTGCTCTTTGAAGCCGTATCTCTGCCGCATAAGTGGGCAGCCATGGATGTTCACGCACCTTCGGCGGTGTCTTTTGAGAAGTTTTTGCGCACTGTGCATCGTTACTTGGTCATTAAAAGTATGGTCAGCTTGGCAACAGGTGCATTTATTACTCTATGGTTAAGTGTTTTGGGCGTCGATTACCCTGTTTTATGGGGATTAATTGCATGTTTATTTAATTTCGTCCCCAATATTGGTTCAATCATCGCGGCTGTACCTGCGGTGATGCTGGCCAGTGTTCAATTGGGTTTAGACAGCGCTTTATACAGTGCATTGGGTTATGTTTTAGTCAACATCGTTATGGGTAATATCATTGAGCCACGTTTTATGGGCAAAGGTGTGGGTTTATCAACCTTAGTTGTCTTTTTATCATTGGTCGTTTGGGGCTGGATTTTAGGCCCTGTGGGCATGTTATTATCTGTTCCCTTGACCATGATTGTGAAACTTGCTTGTGAATCCAAAGCAGAAACCCAGTGGATTGCCATTTTACTTGGTCCAGATGTCGAACCGATCACAACAAGTCCTCAAAAAGAGAGCCTACCATGAGCAGAAAAGTTATTCCTATTCAAGTCCTCAATGAAGCGGGTGAGGGTTTACCCATGACGGGCAAACCCAAGTGGCTCAAAGTTCGTGCCCCCATGTCGAAAGAATACCAAAACATCAGCAAGATGATGCGCGAGTTGAATTTAAATACCGTTTGTGAAGAAGCATCTTGCCCTAATATTGGTGATTGTTGGAAACAAGGCTCTGCCACATTTATGATTTTAGGACGTGTTTGTACGCGCACCTGCGCCTTTTGTGATGTGGCAACAGGGAAACCCGATGCCGTTGACCCGCAAGAAGCCATCAATCTTGCCACAGCCGTAGCACAAATTGGTTTAAAACATGTCGTGATTACATCGGTTGATCGCGATGACCTCAAAGATGGCGGTGCAGGGCATTATGCAACGGTTATTCGTGAACTTAAAACGCGTCAACCTGAAGTCACCATTGAAATTCTAACACCTGATTTCCAGCGTAAACCTGACCACTGCTTAAACACCATCATGGATGCTAAGCCTGATATTTTTAACCATAATTTGGAAACAGTACCCCGTTTATACCGCTCGATTCGACCTGGCGCACGTTATTTCACATCATTACGTTTACTCCAACGCGCTAAAGAAATTGATCCATCAGTGGTCACCAAATCAGGCATTATGCTTGGTTTAGGTGAAGATCGTGACGAAGTTTTGCAAGTGCTTGATGATATGCGAGAAGCGAATATTGATATTCTCACCATAGGGCAATACCTACGCCCCAGCGCACAACATCATCCTGTTATGAAGTATTGGACGCCTGAAGAATTTGATGATTTTAAATACCTAGCCGAGAAAAAAGGCTTTGGTATGGTGGCTTCGGGTCCTTTGGTGCGCTCATCTTTTCATGCCGATGAGGTATTTCACGCCTTAAAACTAAAGAAGGGATGAGTCTCTGACTCAAGGAACCATCGAAAAACATCATTATTTTTT
>CAZWPS010000041.1:2386-10068 GCA_964635775.1 uncultured Zetaproteobacteria bacterium
AAAGAAGGGATGAGTCTCTGACTCAAGGAACCATCGAAAAACATCATTATTTTTTCGAAACTTGTGATTTTAACCCCTGGTCGCATTGAATAAAATGGGCAATCGCCTTGTTATGAATGAAAATAAGCGTTGTTTGATGGGTATGAGGTTTTTTGAGCTATCCTCAAGAGGATAACACTTAGCCTGACACAGGGGGTTGGCTTCGTTTTGGTTGTTTTGCCCCCAAAGCACGTTTGGTTTCTAACTTTCGCTTTTGGGCATCTTGAAGTGACATACCAAGATGGGCTTCGCCACGCGCCTGTGCAAGTTTCTCTTGTTTTTGTCGCTCGCTCAAGCGATTGCGCTTTTTAGGGGATAAAACATCATAACATCGCGGGCAACAAATGCCCTCTTCAAAATGCTCATCTTGCTGATCATGTGGTGTGATTGGCCAGCGGCAACCACGGCATAAGCGATAATCGCCTTGCGCTAAACCATGTTTCACTGCCACCCTATCATCAAAGACAAAACATTCGCCCTGCCACAAGCTTTCTTCTTGAGGAATTTCTGCTAAATATTGAAGAATGCCACCTTTGAGGTGAAATACTTCTGCATAACCTTGTTGTAACATAAATGCGGATGCTTTTTCGCAACGAATACCACCTGTACAAAACATGGCGACCTTTTTATGCTGTTGAGGACTACAGTGGTTGGCAACATAATCAGGAAACTGACGAAAGGTGTCCGTTTGAGGATCGATTGCACCTTTGAATGTACCGATTTCATATTCATAATCATTTCGCGTGTCCAAAACCAAGACTTCAGGGTCGGAAATGATGGCATTCCAGTCTTTTGGCTGCACATAAGTGCCTACGCAGACATTGGGGTCGACACCTGCTATGCCTAAGGTGACAATTTCCTTTTTAAGCTTCACTTTCATGCGATAAAATGGCCAATCTCGGGCATAAGACTCTTTATGTGCCAGACCTTGTAATCGAGAATCATCGCGTAAATACTTTAATAACGCATCAACCTCAACGCGTTCACCAGCAACCGTGCCATTAATGCCTTCTTGAGCAAGCAGAAGTGAACCTTTAATACCATGCTTATCACAAAACTGCTGTAAAGGTTCACGCATCTGTTGATAATCATCTAATGTTGTAAAATGATAAAGTGCAGCCACAACAATATTCATCGCTGCTGCCTAACCAAACAAGCGCGGTTCATCGTATGCATTGTATATTGTTGTCTTATGAAACCAGAGTTCATGCTGTACTTCCTAATAACCATTTAATATTTATGGCGAAGCGTACCACCCTTATTCTAAATGCCAAGTTGAGTGTTGAGCTTGACGTTATCAAAAATAGCGGCATGATTATACTTTACGAAAAAGGTTCTTATATACAAGGCGAAATCTGCTGCTTGTTTGATTTAAAAGCGTTGGTGCTCCTTTTTTGTTATACATAAATGATACGATTGAGGTTATTGATGAGAAAGTTTATTGTGGTTGCAACTATTATTTCACTTGGGTTTTTGTTGGCTCCAAAGCTGATCGGAAGCAAAGCGCACGATATGTATTTACAGGGTTTTGATCATGCACCGATGGATAAAACAGTTATCACTATTGAACATCGGAGTTATACAAGCTCTTGGTTTTCTTCTGAGGCAGTAACGGTGATGCACTTCGCATTCAACACATCCAAAGGGGATGCGTTTGCGTTGGTGATGACATCTAAAATTCATCATGGACCTGTCATGTTGACAGAAAGCGGCGTTAAGTTTGGCTTGGCTAATATCTATACGACAACTCAGCTCATAGGTTTACCCCCCAAGTTTCAGGATTTTGTTGATGAATATATGGGAGAAAGCTTGCTGACTATGGAATCGTTGATTGATTTTAGCGTGTTGTCCCATGATCAGATTTCTGTACCTTCTTTAACTTATGAGAATGATAAATTCATGGCTACTTTTGGGGGTTTGGAAGTGGTTGGTACCAGCCTTTTGGATTACGCCATGATGAAAGGAAAGATGAAGTGGCCTGAGTCTTCTATCAAGATGACTAAAGGCAGCGTTGAAATTGCTGAGGGTTACGGTAGCTATGATATGTATAAGTACACAGATAGCATGATGTTGGGGAAAGCTGACATTACCCTTCCTTTGCTTCAAATGACTGGAGATAAAGGCACATTTTCATTTGAAAATATAAGTGTTGCTACAGACTCGACTGAGCGTAATGCTAATTTGGATATTGTTCAGCATATAAGGATTGAAAAAATTACCGCGCCTATTCCTGTGACAGCATTCCAATACGATATTGAGCTGAATCAAGTCAACCCTCAAGCGATACAAAAGTGGAAGGAAATGTCACAAAACATCCAGCTCAAGACGGGAAACAACAAACCTGCTATTGATGACAAAGCACTGTATCCCGTTATTGAAAGCTTGTTGCAGGAAGGCTTAGAACTTAACCAATACTTAAAATTAGATGGCATGGGTGGTTCGTTAAGCATCGATTGGGATATGCTTTATGTAGGTTTGGATGGTGGAAAATCGCCTATGGATGTTGAAGATAAAAAGGAGCTTCTCAAAGCAGTTGCAATGACATTGCTGGTTGAAATTGATGCATCAATTATTGCAGTCACCCCCTTTTCAGCCATGATCTCACCGTATGTTCAACAGGGCTTTATTGCTGAGCGTGGTAACAAATTGGTTGTAGATATTAAGTTAGCTGATGCGACCTTAACAATTAATGGTCAACCATTGCCCATTGAAATGCTGTACTCTTTGTTGGGCAAAAAGACAGCTGCCACAGCAGCAGTCACGCCCTGAGTGAGGCGAGATTTATGATATGAAGTGAGATTCATCTACAACAAAAATTTAAGTTAGGTCTTAGACAGGTAGTAGGCTCAACAGAGCACTACTTAGTAAGTTCTTACCCTTTATTGACTATTGGGGGAAGGAATCAAGGCTTTTCCTGTGGTAGCTCGCCCAAAATATGATTAAGACCAAGGTTTGTAATTTTAAAGAACAAGTAAGCCTTCATCATTATTTTTTGCATGCCGATATTTTGTCACCCCTGAATTCTTATACCATCACACTGCTACTTTCTCACCTCACCATTGCCCAATACAATCCATTTTTGCGTGGTTAAACCTTCAAGCCCAACAGGGCCACGCACATGCAATCGGTCTGTTGAAATGCCAATTTCAGCGCCTAAGCCATATTCAAAGCCATCTGCAAAGCGGGTGCTGGCATTCCACATCACGGATGATGAGTCCACGCTACGCAAAAACAACTGACCCGATGCATAATCAGCAGTGACAATCGTTTCCGTATGTGCCGAGCTGTATTGTTCAATATGCGCGATAGCTTGTGCCATATCATCCACCACACGAATCGATAAGATTGGCGCTAAATATTCTGTTGCCCAATCTTGGTCTGTGGCTGCAAGCACTTGATTATTCAGCGCTTGTGTTTGAACACAGCCGCGTACTTCCACATCTTTTTCAAGCAGTTGTTCGATGATTGCTGGCAAACAATCGATGGCATCTTGGTGTACCAACAAAGTTTCCATGGCATTACACACACCATAACGATGTGTTTTGGCATTGAGTGCAATATTGATTGCCATGGTTCTATCGGCATCTTTATCGATATACACATGGCAAATCCCGTCAAGGTGTTTAATCACGGGCACTTTCGCTTCGGCTGAAATACGCTTAATCAATGATGGTCCACCACGCGGAATAATCACATCCACATATTTATCGGCAGTAATCAAAGCGCCCACCATGGCTCTGTCGGTGGTGTCAATGAGTTGTACCACATTCGCATCCAAACCCGCTTCTTTGATGGCGGCACGCAAACATTTGGCAATAGCACGATTACTATGAATCGCTTCAGAGCCACCACGTAAAATACAAGCATTGCCTGATTTTAAGCACAAAGCTGCCGCATCGGCAGTCACATTGGGGCGTGATTCATAAATAATCCCAATCACACCCAAAGGCACACGCATATGCCCCACTTGAATGCCTGAGGGGCGGTACACCAAATCAGAAATCGCGCCGACTGGGTCGGGCAATGCGGCAACTTGCTCTAAACCCTCTGCCATGGCTTCAATGCGCTCTGCATTGAGTGCTAATCTATCTTTTAAAGCTGCTTCAAGGTTATTTTTATCGGCATTTGCCATATCTTTGGCACTGGCTGTTAAAATATCAGCCATCTCATCACGAAAACGTTGCGCAGCAAGTAATAATGCCGTGTTTTTACGGTTGGTGTCTGCCATGCGCAGGCTTGTCGCTGCTGTTTTTGCTTGTTGCCCTAATGTTTGCATCATGTGTTTGCTCCCGCTTAATGTCGTTTAACCAAGATTAAGTTATCGGCATGAATCATGGTTGTAAAATCAACATAACCCAGTATGCGTTCAATATCTTGGCTCTTATGCCCTAATAATTGCATCATATCGCTTGCATTATAATTGGTTAACCCACGCCCTAATAATCCTATATCATCCCATATTTCTACACATTCACCCTTATCAAATTCACCTTCAATAGACGTGACTTGCTCTACTGAAACAGCGCGGATGTTTGCCTGCTTTCCTTGGATATGTATGCGTCCAGATACAGGCAATAAATCTGCAATCCAATGTTGATGCCATGAATGTCGATCACCACCACATAAAAAGAGGGTTCCCACATCTTCGCCAGCAAGACATTGCGACAATGATTGCTCATCTGAGCCATTGATGATGGCAGTCATTACGCCGCTTTGTGTGGCGATATTTGCTGCGCTGAGTTTGCTTTTCATGCCGCCAGTGCCAAAGCTAGACCCTGCATCACCTGCCATGTCCATCATATCGTTATTAAGCTCTTCTACAATGCTAACACGTTTGGCAGAGGGATGTTGGGCAGGGTTCTTATCAAACAAACCATCAACATCTGTCATCATAATCATTAAATCTGCTTCAACCACAAGGCTTACCAGCGCCCCCAATGAATCATTGTCACCAAATTTAATTTCTTCGACTACGACGGTGTCATTTTCATTAACAATGGGTATGACGTGTTCGGAAAATAGGGTTTTACTGGTATTGCTGGCATTAATATAACGGCGGCGATGCCTTAAATCATCTTTGGTAAGCAGCATTTGCGCCACCACTAAACCAAGCGCCGAAAAAGCTTGTTGATAAGCATGCATTAACATGGGTTGACCAATGGCAGCGGCAGCTTGTTTTTCGTGTACATTTAAATGTTTGTTTAACCAACCAAGCTGAACACGCCCCAATGCCACCGCGCCAGAAGAAACCAAACACACCTGAATGCCCTTATCTTGTAGTTGCTTAATATCATGGGCTAAACGTTGAATCATGACTGTGTTGATGCCGTGTTTTGGGTCTGCTAAAAGTGAGCTACCAACCTTTAATACAAGGCGTTTAACCTGGCTTAATTTAGCGCGTTGCTTCATCATCATAAAGCCCAGGTTGTATTTCGACTTCAGGTACGCCAAGTCTTGTGGTGACTGCTTTTTCTTGTTCATCGGCATGTTCAAGCTCATGTTGACGAAGTGCAACTACGGATGCATATACAGCACGCAACAATGGGGTGATGCCTTCACCACTCACTGCAGAAATAGGGTAAACATCCATATCAAAATTTTGAGCTTCTTGTAAGACTAAGGCGCGCAAATGATCATCCAAAGCATCCATTTTGTTTAATAATAAAAGGCGCTTTTTCTTAGCAACGCTCTCACCATAACCAATCAGTTCACCTTCAATTTCTTGCATTTGTTTGGTGATACTAATGCCTTCAGGGTGTGCCACATCGACAAGATGCAATAATAAACGGGTGCGTTCAACATGTTTTAAGAAGCGATGACCAAGCCCCTTTCCTTCATGTGCGCCTTCAATCAAGCCTGGAATATCAGCAATGACAAAACCATCACCATCATCCATAAATACTTGACCCAACGATGGGGCTAGGGTGGTAAATGGATAATCCGCTATTTTGGGTCTGGCATTGGAAACGCTAGCGATAAATGTTGATTTTCCAGCATTGGGTAAACCCACAAGCCCAACATCGGCCATCATTTTAAGCTCTAATTTGCAAATGCCAGCTTCACCAGGCAAACCAGGCTGGCAATAACGTGGTGCTTGATTGGTTGCTGTGGAAAAACGAGCATTGCCCTGCCCACCAATGCCACCTTTAGCAACAATTGACGATGCGCCGTCTTCGGTTAAATCTGCCAGCAACTCACCTTGCTCATTACGAATCACCGTGCCTACGGGCACAAAGATTTCAATGTCTTTACCCATGCGCCCATGACAATTGCTGCCTTTGCCTTTGGTGCCATTTTCAGCAATAACGCGTTTTCGTAAATATAATTCCTGCAAGGTGTTGCGGTCTCGGCTTGCCGTAAACGTGACATGCGCGCCACGCCCACCATCACCGCCATCAGGACCGCCTTTAGGGATATACTTTTCCCGGCGAAATGAAGACGCACCACCACCACCATTACCAGCTTGAACTTCGATTTTTACTTCATCAATAAAACGCATATTGAATTATCCTATACTTCTTTCGCCCACAAGTCTGCTGATACTTTCAATATCAACGCACAATGCGGTATATTTTACCATATACCACATCACAACCATGCGGCATTTCCCTCTCCCAAGTTACAAACAAAGCAATCTTGTTTTAAAGCATCACAAAAAAAAGGAGTGCTTATTAGCACCCCTTTTCAAAGTCATTTTTTTGTAAGCAAACGCTTAGCTTACAACGCGAACCGTTGTCCGGCCTGCACGTTTAAAATATTCAATATTACCATCGGTTAAGGCAAATAAGGTGTAATCCTTGCCAAGACCTACATTGTTACCAGGGCGAATTTTTTTGCCACGTTGACGAACAATGATGTTACCCGCTACAACAACTTCGCCACCATATTTCTTCACGCCAAGGCGTTTGGAGTTTGAGTCGCGTCCGTTATTTGTGGAGCCGCCTGCTTTCTTATGTGCCATGGGTTATCTCCTTAACCAATCTTCGCAATACGTACTGAAGTAAAAGACTGCCTATGACCTTGGGTCAAACGGTAGTTCTTACGACGACGTTTTTTGAAGATAACAATTTTTTGACCGCGACCAGCTTCAGTGATCACAGCGGTTACTTTTGCGCTGGCAACATCGCTACCAGCTTTAATGTCAGCACCTTCGCCAACCATCAAAACATCATCAAAAGTGACTTCACTGCCAAGCTCGGCATTGATTTTATCAACACGAAGCACATCGCCTTCTTGCACACGATATTGTTTCCCGCCTGTTTTAATTACTGCATACATACTTGCTCTCCAGCCTTAGGTTCAAGCAGCCTTAGCAGGCTTTTTACCGTATTTTTTGTAGAAACGCTCAACGCGACCTTCCGTATCAACAATCTTTTGCTTACCAGTATAAAACGGGTGGCATGCGGAGCAAATTTCCACTTGAAAATCGCCCTTAGTCGAGCGTGATTCAAAAGCGTTACCACATGAACAAGTCACGTTGGCAACAAGATATTCTGGATGAATTTCTGCTTTCACTTTTCTAACTCCTATCTGTCAGCCCTCGGAAGGGCGGCGATTTATAGCGTCAACACGAGAAAGTTTCAAGTAAAATATTTCAAGTTGTTGTTTCACATTGATGTTCGTCTATAAAAACAGTAACTTAT
>CAZWPS010000042.1:0-9967 GCA_964635775.1 uncultured Zetaproteobacteria bacterium
GATGCTGTGGCGCGTTATAAACGTATGCAGGGGTTTAATGTTTTGCACCCTATTGGCTGGGACGCTTTTGGTTTACCTGCGGAAAATGCGGCGATTCAACATAAACGTCCACCTGCAGAGTGGACTTATGCCAATATTGCGCAAATGCGTGAGCAATTGAAACGATTGGGTCTTTCTTATGATTGGACGCGTGAAATTGCCACATGCCAACCTGAATACTACCGTTGGGAGCAATGGTTGTTCACCAAATTGATGGAAAAAGGCTTGGCTTATCGTCAAGAAGCAGAGGTTAATTGGTGTGACCCTTGCCATACTGTGCTTGCCAATGAGCAGGTGGAAGATGGTGTTTGTTGGCGCTGTGATACACCTGTAAAACGCAAGAATTTAGCCCAATGGTTTATTAAAATTACCGATTATGCAGATGAGTTGTTAGATGATTTGGATCAACTCTCAGGCTGGCCTGAAAAAGTAGTGGGCATGCAACGCAATTGGATTGGCAAGTCCAGCGGGGCGGAAGTTTCTTTTTCCATCGAGCACACTCAAGAGACATTGGATATTTTCACCACACGCCCCGATACTTTAATGGGTGTGACGTATATGGCTGTGGCAGCGGCGCATCCTTTGGCGCAACAAGCTGCCGTTCACAATGCCAAATTGGCGAAATTTATTGAAGAATGCAGTGTGATGTCTACCAAAGAAGCTGATGTGGCGACTATGGAAAAGAAAGGTATGGCGCTGGGTATTGATGCGATTCATCCGATTACTGGGGATAAAATACCTGTTTGGGTCGCCAATTTTGTGTTGATGTCGTATGGCACGGGGGCAGTGATGAGTGTGCCTGCCCATGATGAACGCGATTATGAATTTGCACGCAAATACGATTTAAACATCAAACAAGTGATTGACCATGCTGATGCCCCTGTCGGCGTAAGTGAGGCTGCCTTTACGGATGCAGGTGTATTGTTTGATTCGGGCGAATTTGATGGATTAAGCTCAGAACAAGCTAAAACAGAGGTGATTGCTTGGCTGGAGAACCACGGCAAGGGCAAAGAGCGCACGCAATTTCGTTTAAGAGATTGGCTGGTTTCGCGTCAGCGTTATTGGGGAACACCTATTCCTGTGGTGTATTGTGAAGATTGCGGCACGGTAGCAGTGCCTGATGCACAACTTCCCGTTGTATTGCCTGAGCATCTACAACCTACAGGTGGTGCTTCACCTTTGGCAGAATGCGATGCGTTTGTGCATGTGGATTGCCCGCAGTGTGGCAAAGCGGCTCGGCGTGAAACCGATACCTTTGATACTTTTATGGAGTCATCTTGGTACATGAACCGTTATACTTCAGTCCACTCGAATACCGCCATGCTTGATGCCAAAGCGATGCATAAATGGGCGAATGTGGATCAGTATATTGGCGGTGTGGAACATGCTGTGTTGCATCTTTTGTATGCACGTTTTTATCATAAACTGATGCGTGATGTTGGTTTGTTTACCCGTGAAGAAGGTGGCGATGAACCATTTAAGAATTTATTGACGCAAGGCATGGTATTATTGGATGGCAGCAAGATGTCAAAATCCAAGGGTAATACGATTGACCCTGCTGATATTATTCAAAAATATGGTGCTGATACAGCGCGTTTGTTTACTTTATTTGCAGCTCCGCCAGAGCGTGATTTGGAGTGGAATGAGCAAGGTGTGGAAGGGGCAAGTCGTTTTTTAGCAAGGGTTTGGCGATTGTTGGAAAAAGTAGGGAAAACATACCAAGGTCAAGCCAGTGCAAAGGCGACGAAAACACTTAGGCGCACGATTCACACCCATATTCAACGGGTGACCCATGCTTTTGAGCAAGGCTTTGCTTTTAATGTCGCTATTGCTGCCATGATGGAGCTGTCCAATGCCTTGACTGCATTTGATGCTTGTGATGATGCAGGACAACAAGCCTTTGATGAGGGCATACAAGCATTGGTGACGATGTTGGGTCCATTGGTACCCCATTTTGCTTGCGAGTGTGGTGAAAAGCTTGGTTTTAACACCGTGGCGGTGTTGACTGCTTGGCCAGAGGTGGATGAGTCGGCATTGGTGCAAGAGGAAATTAGCCTTGTGGTGCAAATCCAAGGCAAAAAACGAGGCAATATTCTGGTTGCGCCTGATGTGAGTCAAGAAGATGCTTTGGTTGCAGCAAAAGCGGATGAAAGTATTCATAAATGGCTGGAAAACATGAATATTGTGAAAGTTATTTTGGTTAAAGGACGTTTGCTTAATATTGTGGTCAAACCCGCATGAGATTCACCTTTTACCTCACTTTATCATTGCTGATGACATCATGTGGTTATCATTTGGTGGGGCAGGGCGCAGCCACTGTGATTCCTAGCGGGGTGCTTACGGCACATTTATCAAGCCAAGCAGGTGTTGAATATCAAGCGTTATTAAAGCAATTAAAAATAAGCTGGGGGCAGCGAAAAAACCTTCCAGTGTTGCAAGACACAACGAGCTTAGTCAACCACATTACGCTGCGTATTGAGCAAGCGACTGAATCGTTTGTGCCCGTGACTTTTGATGCTGCTGGGCTTGCCATTCAATACCGTTTACAAGTGCGGGCGGTGCTGAATATGTATCAAGAACATGATTTACTTTGGGGAAGTGGGGCTGTGATGGTGAGTGGTGATGTGTTTGGTGATGTTAACCCCAGTGCCATTGAGGCTGAACGGGCTGAGTTGTTGGAAAACTTGCGTCAACAATGGGCAAAAGAGGCGATGAATCGTCTGCAATCCGGTTTTTGAGCTAGATTAATGCAAGTTTCTCCGCAAAAGATACTTCCCGCACAACATTCAAGTTATTATTTGTTTGGCGAAGATAGAGATGCTTTGGCTGAGCATGCCGATGCCTTATTGGCTGCTGGGGAAGAAGATGCGATTCGTTTACGTGTGGATATTGCAGAGTTAGGACGCATTGAGCTGGAAAGCCGTTCGCCAGGGTTGTTTGGGTCTCAGGCTTGTTATGCTTTAGTGCGTAATGCTGAAAGTGCAACCGTCAAACAAACTGAACACCTGCTGCAATTGGCGGCAGCGGTGGAGAAGGGTAATCGTTTGATTGTCTGTGCGCCTGAAATCACTTGGAAAAAAGCATTAAATAAAAAAATGCAGGCAGAAGATGCGGTGGTGTGGTGTGAGTTTCGTATGCCAACATTGGCACACTTTCAAACATGGTTAAATGAACAACTGATACAGCAACAACTGTATGTTACAGAAGATGCTAAAGTGATGATTGCTGAAGCATTGTGTGGTATGCGTGCAGCTTGTGTGCAGTTGATTGAGCGCATGAAACTTTATGACCATGATGAAGGCATCAACTTTGATGTTACACTGGTTGCTGATTTGCTGGGTGAGCGTGCGCCTGATGAACTTGAGACTTACTGTCATGCTGTTGCCATGAAAGATAGCCAAGCGATTGTGTTGTTGCGTCATTTGGTATTGGATCAGCAGGTGGCAGAGGTGCAGTTATTGACATGGTTGAGCATGCGCTTTCATCAAATGTTGATGTATTGTTGGTATCAGAACAAAGGTGAGCGTAGCCCGATTCAGGCTGCGAAGATTTTTGGTGAAGGGCGGCAGAAAGTGCCTAAGGAAGTGCGGCTGTGGACTGCGCCTGAATTGATGTTGGTCTTGCAAGACTTAGTCGATGTGGAAAAGCAGTTAAAAGGTGCATCGTTGGAGCGTAAACATATGGTGTTGGAGCGTTTAACATTGAGGATGATAACATGAACATAAGTAACATTGAGGATGATGACATGAACATACAATTTCCACATTCAATTTTCAGAGCATACGATATTCGGGGTTTGGTGGATAAAGAAGTAAGCGATGATTTTGCTTACCGTTTGGCACAAGCTTATGCGGCATTATTGCCCAAAAATAATACCTTGCCTGTGGTGGTGGCAAGGGATGTTCGACTTTCAGGCTTACGCTTGCAACAAGCGGTGATGGATGGGTTATTGGCATGTGGTGTGGGTGTGATTGATATTGGTATGGTACCTACACCATTGGCATATTACACGGTACATCATAGAGATACTGCGGGTTGTATCATGGTGACTGCAAGCCATAATCCAGCTGAGTATAATGGTTTTAAGATGATGATGGGTTTGGATACTTTTCATGGTGCATCTATCCAAGCATTAAAAGAGCATATGCTTCAGCATAAAGCCATCAATGATGCGCATGTGAAGCAAGTGCATCATTTAGACATTAAACCTGAATACCATGATTTCGTCCTTGCTGATTGCGGTTTAAAGCGACCATTAAAAGTGGTGATTGATGCTGGTAATGGACCTTCGGGTGTGATTGCAGCACCGCTTTATCGTGCTTTGGGTTGTGAAGTTATTGAATTGTATTGTGAGCCTGATGGTCATTTCCCTAATCATCACCCTGACCCTACAGTTGAAGCCAATATGGTGGATATTGCAGATAAAGTGCGGGAAGTTGGTGCTGATTTGGGTATTGCTTTTGATGGTGATGGTGATCGTATTGGTGTGGTGGATGAAAAGGGCGACATTATTTGGGGCGATATGTTGCTGCTTTTATTAGCACGTCAGCTTTTAAAGACACATCCACAAGCAACGATTATTTCCGAAGTCAAATCATCACAGCTTCTTTATGATGATATTAAGGCACATGGTGGTCATGGGCTGATGTGGCAAACTGGGCATTCACCGATTAAAAGTAAAATGAAGGAAACAAAAGCTTTGTTGGCAGGCGAAATGAGTGGGCATTTCTTTTTTGCCGATCGATTTGATGGCTTTGATGATGCCGTGTATGCAGGGGCAAGGGTGATGCAGATGTTGGCAGAGCATGCTGCGCCATTATCGACACTGTTAGCGGACTTGCCTACGGTGGTAAATACGCCTGAAATACGTGTTGATTGTCCTGATGATTTTAAATTTGAATTGGTTGAACAAGCTAAAACACACTTTAAAGCGCAAGGTTATGCAATGATTACGATTGATGGTATGCGTTTGAATTTTGAGCATGGTTGGGCATTGCTTAGGGCTTCAAACACACAACCAGGGTTGGTGTTACGCTTTGAAGCAACAACAATGCATGAGTTGACAGCGATGCGTGCGGTGTTGGAAGGTTGGCTGTCAACAAAAGTGGGGGCATATGTCTAAACTACAGCTTGACCATGCGTTACAGAGCTTGTTTGAGCAAGGACGAGATCCCATGTTTATCACGGATGAACGCGGGCGTTTGTCGCATGTAAACCCTGCTTTCCTTGACTTATACCAATATGAAGCGGTTGATGTTATGGGTAAATCCATGCGGGTATTGCTGCAACCATCGTTGCATGATGTGATTTTTTATAAGTCGTTGCTTAAGCGGTTATTGCAGCATGGTACCTGGATTGGCGAGCTTCATATTGTGACAAGAAGTGGTGAAATTATCCCTGTTTGGACACAAGTTTTGCAGGTGAATGGTGGATTTTCGGCTTTGCAGGTCGACTTGCGTGAGCGGGATAAGCAATCACGAAAAATGGATTCGCTTTCGCGTTTGCAATCTGTATCCACGTTGGCAGGCGGCATTGCGCATGAATTTAATAATATTTTAGGTGGCATACAAGGGCACTTATACCTCTTTAAGCGCGGGCTTGCTGCAAATAATGATAAAGACCATGATCGTTTGACTAGGCTTGATAGTTTGGTGCAACGGGCAACGGCATTGGTGCAAAACCTACTGGCATTCTCCAAACAAAAGGTCACGTCAACGCGTGATACTGCTTTGTTTTCCATGCTCGAAGAAGTGAGCATCATGGCAAGGGGCGTGATTGGCAAAGATATTACGCTTGAAGTGAGTGTGCAAGATGAAAGTTTGATTGTTGCTGTGGATCCCGTGTTGTTTAAGCAGCATATTTTTGAGTTAATCCATAATGCTGTAGTATCATTAAAGCGGCATCATCTTAAGCATGAGCAAGCTGATGCTAAACGTATTGATATACGTGTTCGCGTGATTCACGAACAAGAAGTGGAAATCACGATTCGCGATAATGGTGAGGGTATGGATGCGGCAACATTACAGCATTGTTTGGATCCTTTTTTCACCACTTTGCCCGTTGGACAAGGTACAGGTTTAGGTTTATCCAGTGCGATGACTTATATTCAGCAACTCAATGGTACATTTGATATTGAAAGCACACTTGGCAAATCGACAATGATACGTATTCATTTGCCTTTGGCAGTGACCTTCATTGAAAAATCAGAGAAGGGTGGTTTGATTTTATTGGCCGATGATGATGAAGAACAACGCGCGTTGTTAGAAGAAGTGCTTTGTTATCAGGGTTATACAGTGTTGGTGGCAGAGGATGGTGCGGCTGCTTTAGCACTTTGGCAAGAGTCTGGGGCGAAGTTGGATGCTGTGGTGATGGACATTGTGATGCCGAATATGGATGGTATTGAAGTGGCGCGAACCATGAGAGAAGAGGATGACAACTTACCTATTTGTTTGATGACAGGTTATACTTATCAGCGTATCCCATCGCGTTTACACGTGAATTTAATGCGTAAACCGCTCAATGTGGATTTATTGATTGAATATTTAGAGCGAACGATTGTTTCAGGAAAAGGGCTGTAAATAGGTGGGAAAAATCAAAGCAAAAAAATCAATCAGCATTACGCGGAATAAAACTACTCAATCATTGATGAATAACGGCTGATATTTTCTTTTTTCTGTTGTAACTGGCGCAAGCCTTGGCTGACTTCAGATACATCATGGCGATTGGATAACATGGCATTGTGTAATGTTCGGGTCACTCTGCGTTGTAGCAGGGAGAGGCGAATCAATGCGGTTTGAGGAATGTGCTGCTGTGGCAGGGCGCAAGCTAAATCATCCATAGCAGAAGCAATACGTTTGCTGGCATGGTCAAGTTGATCCCAATGCTGCAAACGAATATGCTCCTGCATGCTGATGAAAGCATCCTCGCAATCTTGCACAATACTGTTAAGCGGCATAACCACTTAAACGTGATGCCACAGTGCTTTTGGCATAAGCATGGTGCGGTCCTTTTTTGGCAGCAGGCACAGCCTCTAGCGTTGTTTCTTGCTGTTGGGGGACATCATGTTGTTGCTCATGATTGTGTTGTGGTTGAGCTTGCTGTTTAGCGAGTTGTTGCCAGCCTTCGCGCAAGATTTTTACCAGTTCCATGACCTCGTTGATATGTCCTGATTGTCCTGAACACATATTTCCAGCTAATCTATCCATCATGTATTGATATAAACTTGCCAAGTTTGTTGCAACATCTTCACCAGCTTCAAAATTGAGGCTTGATGATAACTCGATGATGGCTTCCATTGCGCGTGCGGTATGATCCGCTTCTTGTGCTAAATCATTGGCTTGAATTGATAAAGATGCACGCCCTAATGCTTTGTATAAGGCATCATAACTTAATAATACTAAGCCTAATGGTCCTGAACCTTCAATTTGTTGCCCTTGATATGCTTTATAACCTGACATCATTGCCTCCGTGCTTTATTTTTTAATTCGTTGCGTTCATCGCATCGACTTGTTGGGTGAGAAAACTACCCGAAGTGTTCAAACTTGACATCGCTGATTCCATCGTGGAAAAGGAGCGGGTAAGTGTGAGCATCTTTTGTTCCAACTGTCTTTCCATATCGGCAATTTTGTCGCCGAGTGAAGTAAAATCTGTTTGTGAGCGTTCGATGCGGTTTTGTAATAAGCCTGTAACTGGGTTAGCAAAGGTGTCAAAAACACCTTCTAAGCGCGCTGAAGCCCCCATACCTACAGTAACGTCACCAATATAACCTGTGCTTACCCCTGTATAAAACACAGCCATACCATCAATGTTTCCAGCACTACCAATAAGCATTTGTCCTTTACCAATGGTTGTCTCACCATTGATGTTGCCTTCAATATCAAAAGCAGTGCGTGTTTGGTTGCTGATACCAAGCCCATCCACACTTTGGCTAATAGAAAAGCTATGGCTGCCATAAGCTTGATGTTGAATCTGCACAGCATTGCCTACAATCACCGCTTCTAAGCCTAAGGGGTAACGTCCTTCAGTGGCAACGCTATCTGTGCCAAAATCAAGGCTAGAACCTGACTCATTATTGGCAGTCATGGTGAAAGCAAGCAGGCTATCACCAGATTGGTTTTCAGTGAGACGGATATTGCCATTTAAATCAATGCTGGCGATGGCTTGTTGACTAAATGCCGTTTGAATTGCTGAAAATAAGTCGGCAATGGTATCAAGGGCAGGGTCAATCACGGTAAATGTACTCAAAACAGATGCGCCACCACGATTATTGCCGCCTATGGTGATGGTATCTCCTGCTGCGATGTTGAGTGAAGCTCCGCCGCTATCAAGTAGCTCGCTTAAACGGGTTGAGGCTGTAGCAAAACCACCAGCGACGTTTAAAGGATTGGATAAGAAGTGTTCTTCGGTATAATCAGCAGATAGTTCATTGTTGATGCTACTAATAATATCAAGTTGGGTTTGCCCTGAACTCAGGTTAATGACGGCTTGTCTGCCATCTGATATTTGGGTTAAGGTGAGTGTTTGGTTGCTTGCTAAAGGATTTGCATTTAAATCAGTTGTTCCTGTGATGCTGGCGCGTGTGGCTTCTTGGGTCACATTAACGGCATAAATGCCTGATGGTGTATTTTGACCATGGACTAAGAAGTCGAGTTGTTGGTTGTTGCTGTTGCCAGAAGCCACAAAAACATCACGAATCGCTGCGGGGTCACTGTTGAGGTAGGTTAAAAAACGATCATCATTAATCATTAATCTTCCTTCAACATCAGGCTCAACACCAATCATAACTAAACTATTACGATCATTGGCAAGATTAGGCACAGAGGTCAGTAAACTATTGGCCATGCTGGATTGAATGCTGCCAAGTAGTGCTTCAGAAGAGAGCAAACCACGTTCGCCTGTTTTTTCATCGAACTTGTATTGTGTGTTGATGAAGTCTTTGATTTCATTGTAATTATCGACAAATAACTGAACAGCATCACGCAAGGCCACGGTATCAACATCAACACCAAGGGTGATGGTTGTGGCTGGGTCGGCTTGTTTGAGGGTTAAGGTGATGCCGGTTAAGACATCATCAATATGATTGGTTGTGCGGGTAATGGCTAAACCATCAACATCAACAATGGCATCTTGTGCAGCTTGCAAACTTTGTCCGCCGCTTGCAAAACCTAATGATGATAATGAGCCTGTTAAATCAGCGCCTGTTAAGCTAAATCCAGTGGCTCCAGTGTCGTCTGCTTGTAAAATAAGGCGGTAATCGGAGTCGTTTACTTTCATGACCGAGGCGGACACACCTGTGGCAGATGCGCCTGTATTTTGTTGGTTAATGCTTGAAGCAATATCTTGTATGCTATCAGCAGCATTCACACTAATACTGATGCCTTCAAGGCTGAATGAGCCTGTTAAGCCTAATGCTGTTTGATCGCTGGCAGCAGGATTCGCTGTAAAGTCTAAAACTGCAGATGTTGAAGCACTACGTTGTGCTTGGGCGAGTTGTTGTACGACAACGGTATGGCTACCGGCATTAACGCTGGAGCCACCACTGACATCAATGATGGATGCTGGCGAAACAATCGGATTGCTGCTTGATAGGTCAGCAGTGTAGGAAAAGAAAGAGCTTTGATCGGCCATCGCGGCTGCGGTGTTGCGGAAATTAAGCAGCATATTGTTGAGCGTGGCAAATTCATTTTGTTTGGCGGTTTCGTCTTCTTGTTTGCGTTTGAGTTTGTCAATCTGATATTGTTCAACACCAACAAGCTCTTTGACAGCGCCTTTGGTATCAAAACCAGCAATTAAGCCTGAAATTGATGATAAACCAGCCATGTTAAGCCAACTTACTCAACAAAAGACCAATCCGTTCACGCATGGCAGCTTGGTGTTCAATGAATTCTTTAGGTGGAATTTCACGAATAATCTTGCCTGATGCTTGATC
>CAZWPS010000043.1:0-9890 GCA_964635775.1 uncultured Zetaproteobacteria bacterium
GGGCAAGGTTTGATGCAGCGTGATGACATTTTAGCTGTTGATTTAATCATTCGCACGGGTGGCGAAAAACGTATTTCTAACTTTCACCTTTGGGATGCAGCTTATGCAGAGCTTTACTTCTCAGATACCAACTGGCCTGATTATAGTCGGCAAGATTTATTGGCAGCATTGTCTGATTATGCAAGCCGCGAACGCCGATTTGGCAAAACAAGCGCGCAAATTCAAGGGAAAAATCATGAATGAGTTAACAAAACGTATCATTACCGCAACTTTTTTACTGGTCGGCGTTGTTTATTGGATGTTTTATACGACACAAGATGTATTTAACTTTTTGACTGTGGTGATTGGATTGTTGGCGGTAGTTGAATTATTAGCCATGGTGGCCTTGCCTATGGCGGTATTGTATTTGATTAGTTTAGTGATTCCTTGCCTTTTTTGGTTGTGGAGCCCTGCGACTATTCCTGTTTTATTTTTATTACTCATCCCCACAGTATTTTGGATGATGATTTTCATTGCTACACATCGTTTTTCGAGTTCAGCAGAGGCTTTTGCACGTTTTGCATTTGCCCAGTGGATGACTTTATTGTTGATGTTGTTTTGTTTTACACTGATTCAGTTACACGCGCTTGAGGGTGGCATTTTGTTTTTGTCGGGTGCTTTTCTTGGCGTATGGTTGGCCGATATTGCGGCTTATGCGGTGGGCAGAACGATAGGTAAACATAAGCTGTGTCCAGCAATTAGCCCTGGGAAAAGTATTGAAGGCTCGCTTGGTGGTTTATTATTTGGAACCTTAACCGCAGCCACTTTTTGGTTACTGATGTTGGATATGCGCTTATCAACAGCATGTATTTTAGCTTTGGTTTTAGTGGTGGTATCTATTTTTGGTGACTTGGGTGAATCGGCATTAAAACGTGCTGTAGGGGTGAAAGATAGTGGTCGCATGCTGCCTGGACATGGCGGTATTTTAGACCGTATTGATGCTTTATTGCCTGCTATTTCTGTGGTCGGTTTGTTATGGCTGTTTGCAACATGAAACAAGCGATGAAGTTAACCATTTTAGGTGCAACAGGCTCTATTGGTACCAGCACAATCGATGTGATGTTACGCCATCCGCAAGCTTTTACAGCGTATGCATTGGTGGGGCATCGCAATGTGGATTTGATGCGTGAATTGGCAGAAAAAGTAAGTCCTGAAGTCGTCGTGATGACCGATGAAACAGCGTATCAATCAATCAAAGGCACCTTGCCCAAGGGTGTATTATTAGAATATGGTATGGAAGCAGCGGCAGCGGCAGCGGCACATGATTCAGTTGATATGGTGATGGCAGCGATGGTGGGTTCAGCTGGTTTACCTGCGACTTTGGCGGCGGTACATGCGGGTAAACGTGTGGGGCTGGCGAATAAGGAATGTTTGGTAACGGCAGGGCGCATTTTCATGCAAGCAGCTCAAATCCACGGCGCAGAAGTGGTGCCTGTGGACTCCGAACATGCGGCGGTGCATCAAGCTTTAGCTGGGCATGATCGAGGTTCGGTAAGGCGGATTATTTTAACAGCATCTGGTGGACCTTTTCGTAATCGTGATCCCAAATCACTGCACACAGTGACGGTACAAGAAGCTGTCGCGCATCCGAATTGGAGCATGGGAGCGAAAATCAGCATTGATTCGGCAACCATGATGAATAAAGCCTTGGAATTGATTGAAGCGCGTTGGTTATTTGATGCTACAGCCGATCAATTATCGGCAATTATTCATCCGCAAAGTATTGTGCATGCTATGGTGGAATACCGCGATGGTTCAGTATTGGCACAACTTGCCATGCCTGATATGCGCTCACCGATTGTGTATGCGATGCAGGCTGAACCACGTTTGGAAAGTGGTATTCCTTGGCTTGAACTGGCGCAAACACAAGCTTTAGAGTTTCAGGCGGTGGATGAATCGCGTTTTCCAGCAATGGCATTGGTCAAAGCGGTGTTGGCGGGCGAAGATAGTTTAGCGATTGCCTTAAATGCGGCAAATGAAGTGGCAAATCAGGCATTTCAAGATGGTAAGATTGGTTTTATGCAAATTGTTTCAACTGTAGAAGCAGTGTTGGCGCAAACCAACAATGAATATGTGCAGACCTTAGATGAAGTATGGCAACATGATGCACAGGCGCGTCTCTTGGCCAAGGAAGTGATTTCAAAATGATGGAAACCGTTCACACAACACTATTTTTTATTATTGCCATTGCTTTGCTCATTGGTTTTCATGAATACGGACACTTTATTGTGGCACGTAAGTTGGGCATTAAAGTGGAGAAGTTTTCGATTGGTTTTGGGCCGGCTTTGTTTTCGTGGCGGGGCAAAGATGGTGAAGTGGAATACATTATTGCCGCGATTCCTTTGGGTGGTTATGTTAAAATGCTGGGGGAAAATCCCTTTGATGATGAGGAAAACAAGGAACCACTCTCTGCGGAAGATAAAAAACGTGCTTTTAACAACCAAGCAGTGTGGAAACGTGCTGCGGTAGCGGTTGCAGGCCCTGCTTTTAATTTTATTTTTGCAATTGTTGCTTTTATGCTTGTTGCTTGGATGGGGCATTTGGCAGCACCTTCAGTGGTGGGTGTGGTCAATGCCAACTCCATTGCTGAACAGCATGGCTTACGAGCGGGGGATGAAATCATCGCCCTTGATGGTCAGACCTTCCAAGCTTGGCAAGCTTTAGAAGAAGCGTTGAAAATGAATGTGGGTCGTCAAATTAACTTAGATATTCAGCGCGGCGAACAACTTTTATCTGTGCCTTTAACCTTGCCTCAACCTGAACAAGATGTCTTTTTGATTGATGTTGCCGACCAGGTGCTTGGTATTGCGCGTGGTTTTGATGTGCTGGTAGCGAAGGTGGTAGCAGGCTCACCGGCTGAGCAAGCATTATTGCAAATTGGCGACCAAGTGCTGGCAGCGAATGGGGTTAGGATTCAGTCGGTGCATGGGTTGATTGAGGTGTTATCTGATCAAGCTGATCAACGTGTGCAGCTACAAATCAAGCGTGATGATGCCTTATTACAATTGCAAATCACACCACGCGCCAACGATCAAGGAAGGGGTTTGATTGGTGTGGTTCTGGAAGTTAAACCTTGGGCAGAGCCGATTTGGCAATATCAGGGTGTGTGGGACGGTGTGGTGTATGGTTTTGTGCGCACATGGGAAGTGACACTGATGACTGGGGAAATATTCAAACGCATGGTCAGCGCTTCAATTGACGCTGATAATTTGGGCGGTCCGATTGCGATTGCACAAATGGCAGGCTCAAGTGCCGAACGTGGTTTGGTCTACTTTGTGATGTTTTTGGCATTCTTTTCGGTCAATCTTGCCATTTTGAACTTATTACCGATTCCTGTGTTGGATGGTGGATTATTGATGTTTTTAGCCCTTGAAAAACTACGCGGGAAACCACTTTCTCCTGATATGCAGTTGCGATTTCAAGTGGTGGGGATGTTATTGATTATGGCGTTGATGATATTTTCTTTTTATAATGATATTATGCGGCTTTTTAGGGGATGATATTACGCATGGATAGGGTAAGAATACTTTTTTTAGGCGTGTTTCTGCTGTTGTTTGCTCAGGCATCAGTTGCTGAAGAGTTGGTGGTTTCTATTGTGGTTGAAGGCAATCATTATGTGGAAACCGCAGCGGTAAAAGCAAAAATAAAGAGTGAAATTGGTCAGCCTTTGAATCGACGTGTCATGAGCCGTGATGTGCGCAGACTTTTTGCCAGTGGTTATTTTGCAGATGTATCGATTGAAGGGCGGACTGTGCTTGGTGGTTTGGAGTTGGTGTATCAGGTGGTTGAAAACCCAGTGATTGCCAGCGTGCGCATTGAAGGTAATGAAGAAATTGCCGATAAAAAACTGAAACCAGGCATGAAAATGAAACCAGGCTTTATTTTAAGCCCACTGGTCGAGCGTTTGGATACAAATAAGATTCGTAAAGCTTATTTGGAAAAAGGTTTTTACCAAATGAGTATCAGTGTTGAGACGCTGCTGTTGGATGATGGGCGTGTTGATGTGCTGATTAAGCTCAATGAAGGCGAAGTGACCTTCATCAAAGACATTCGTTTTGTAGGCAATCATGATTTTTCAGATGAGGAGCTTTTACAACCACTTGCTTCACGAACGGCTGATTTAGCAAGCTGGTTTACGAGCCGGGATGTGTTTAATCAAGACCGTTTTACTGCCGACACCCAACTATTGCTGCAATTTTATCAAGAGCATGGTTATTTAGATGCACGCGTGGAATCGGCGCGTTTGATGTTGACCCCAGATAAAGAGAGCTTTTACTTGGCATTGAGTATTTTCGAAGGTCCTGCTTATACGGTAAGTAGCATTGATTTACAGGGTGACATTGTGCCATCCAAAGAAGCTTTGCTTGAAAAAATAGTGTTAGAAGAAGGTCAGTTGTATTCGGTAGATAAGTTGCGTCAAAGCATTCATGCCGTTGCCGAACGTGTGGGTGATGAAGGTTTTGCTTTTGCGAATGTCACGCCTTTGTTTCAACGCAATATTGAAACGCATAGTGTCGCAATTTCGTTTGATATTGAACAAGGTCGCGAGGTGTATGTAGAACGTATTGAAATCAGTGGCAATACCAAAACACAAGACCATGTTATTCGCCGCGAATTGCGCCAATATGAAGGCGCACGTTATAGCGCCAGTGATGTGCGCCGCAGCAAAGAGCGTTTGCAGCGTATGCGTTATATTGAGAATGTTCGTGTGTCCACGCCTTTAGGCTCTAGTGATAACCATGTGAATATGCATGTGGATATTGAAGAAGGCAAAAGCGGCACTTTTTCTGCAGGAATGACGTATTCAGAGCTGCAAAACTTATCCTTTACGGGTAAGGTAGAAGAGCAGAACTTGTTTGGTCAGGGTTATCAAGCAAATGTCAGTGCCGATTTGGGTGGAGCAAGCAGTAATTATTCGGTGAGTTTGGCAGATCCTTATTTTATGGGTGAAGATATCAGTGCTTCGCTTAGCTTGTTTGATACAAACACAGATTTGCAGAGCTTGGCATCATATCAAAAAGCAAGTCAGGGTGGTGGTGTAGGCTTAGGTTTCGCCTTGAATGAGTTTAGCCGTTATGCTGTACGTATACGTTTTAGCAACACTACAATTAGTGACTTGCCCACGACAGCATCGGCTTCTTTACGCGCCCAAGAAGGGACTTTTGTGACCACTGAGCTGTTACAATCTGTATCTTATGATACCCGAAATCGGGTTGTTGCGCCATCGAATGGTGAGCTGTTTTCCCTTTCTTTATCGACGGCAGGTTTTGGCGGTGATTATCAATTTTATGAGGTGGGCGCATCGGCACGAAGCTATCAACCTTTAAGCGAAGACTTAACGTTAGCTTTTAATTTGAGTGCAGGTGTTTTGCGTGGTTTTGGCGGGGTTGAGACACCGATTTACCGTCGTTATTCGTTAGGGGGCGCAGGAAGTTTACGTGGTTATAATATTTATGGTGTGTCCTTGCGTGACCCCACGACCCGTGAAGTTCTTGGCGGAGAAAGTAAAGTGAGCAGCAGTATTGAAGTATTGTTTCCACTGCCTTATATGGCAACGGCAGGGTTTAGGGGTGCATTTTTTATCGATGCGGGTACAGTTTGGGGAAGTTCGGGTGTCGTGAGTGAGCCTTTTAGCTTGTCTAAGGTGAGAGCTGCGTATGGTTTTGGTATCGAGTGGATTTCGCCGATTGGCCCTATCGCTATGATTTGGGGTACGGCGCTGAATGTGCAAGAAGGAGACCAAACAAACAGTTTTGAGTTTGCGTTAGGACGCGGCTTTTAAAGAGAAGTTAAAAAAAAGAAGAGGATAGGGATAAATATAATGAAAAAGTTTGTGATGATGTTGATGATGTTGGGCTTGTTTGCGGCAACACCTGCGATGGCAGCAGAGCTTAAAATTGCTTATGTTGATATAAAAACAGCCATGGAAAATACCAAAGCCTACAGCTTGGGTTTAAAACGCTTGGAAGCACTACAAAAGAAAAAGAAGAAAGAATTAGAAAAAATGCGTAACCGTTTGAGTGCATTGGATAAAAAATTGCAAATGCAATCTATGGCAATGTCCAATGATGTACAAGCCGCTGAGCAACAAGAACTAAACCGCTTGAAAAAAGAGTTTGATCGTAAGCTACAAGATGCTGGTGACGAGCTTAAAAGTGAGAAACGCAAGCTAGACCAAACCTTAATCGGGCGTTTTTATGATGCTGTGCGTATTTATGGTAAACAACATAAAATAGACTTCATCCTACCTAAATCAACCACAATTTATGCGAACACAGCATATGATATTACCAGCGAGTTGACTAAGATTTTAGATAAGAAATAAAGGCACCCATTTCATGTCTGGTTTAAAGCTTCGCTTTTCCCAAGTTGCTGATTTGGTTTCGGGAGAGTTGCTGCGCGGCGATGCTGAGCAATATATTCAAGGCTTAAACACGTTAGCTGATGCACAAGCTGATGAGATGTCCTTTTTATCCAATAAAAAATACAAAGCTGATTTGGTAACGACCAAGTCAGCTTTGTTGTTATTACCTGTAGGCTGTGATGTTCCTGAAGGGACTCATTTCGGTATTATTGCCATACAAAACCCTTATATTGGTTTTGCTTTGTTGCAGCGCTATTTTCACCCTCAAATGTTATCATCAGGACAACATCACCCTTCGGCTGTGGTGGATGCCTCCGCTGATATTGGCGAACATGTACAACTTGATGCCCATGTGAGCATTGCTCAAGATGTGCGGATTGGTGCAGGTTGCATCATTGGTGCTGGATGTGTATTGGCGTCAGGTGTGGTGCTTGGTGAGAATTGTCTATTGCACCCACGCGTTGTACTTGATGTGGATACACAGCTTGGTCATCGGGTGATTGTTCAGGCTGGGGCAGTGATTGGCTCGGATGGTTTTGGTTTTGCGTGGGATGGTGAGCAGTTTCTCAAAATACCGCAGGTTGGTCGGGTCATCATCGCTGATGATGTTGAAATTGGTGCCAACACTTGTATTGATCGTGGAGCATTGGGCGATACTAAAATTGCTTGTGGCGTCAAAATCGATAATTTGGTTCAAGTGGCTCACAATGTTGTGATTGGTTCACACACAGTCATCGCAAGCCAGGTTGGTTTTGCGGGCTCAGTTACCGTGGGTCAAGGTTGCCAATTTGGTGGTCAGGCAGGGGTAGCAGGTCATCTGAAATTGATTGATGGTGCGATTATCGGTGCAAAAGCTGGGGTAATTGGTGATTTAAAAGAAAAAGGTATGGTTTCTGGGTTTCCAGCCGTACCCCATAGGCATTGGTTGAAAGCATCGGCATTATTTGATCGTTTACCTGCGATTTGGAAGACCATTAAAAGTTTAGTTTAAGCACTGGAGAATGAAACATGGCTGTATTTAATATTGATGAAATCATGGATCGATTACCACACCGATACCCCTTCTTATTGGTGGATAGGGTGCTTGAATTTGTTGAAGGGGAATCAATCAAAGCGCTTAAAAATGTAAGCATCAATGAGCCTCACTTTAATGGTCACTTTCCAGGACATCCTATTATGCCAGGTGTATTAATTGTGGAAGCAATGGCACAAGTTGGTGGTGTATTGGCACTCTCTTCGAATGATGACGACAAAGAATATTTGATGTACTTCACAGGCATTGACGGCGCAAAATTTCGCAAACCTGTGCGCCCTGGCGATCAAATTATTTTTGATATTACGGTATTGCGGCGCCGAGGTGCGATGTATAAGTTCAAAGGCGAAGCGTTTGTTGATGGCAACTTAGTTTGTTCGGCAACGTTGATGGCATCCGTATTTCCTAAGGATGAAGCGTGACGAATTGTTCTTCTCCATTGATTCACGCCTCAGCAGTGGTCTCGGATAAGGCAATCATTGGTGAAGGTGTACGTATTGGACCATTTTGCACGGTGGGCGAAGATGTTATTTTGGGTGATGGTTGTGAGCTGATTTCACATGTGACTTTACATGGCAAAACCACGATTGGTCAGCACAATCGGTTTTTTCCTTTTTCATGTGTTGGTGGTGAGCCGCAAGATCTTAAATATCATGGCGAAGCATCAGAAGTCCACATTGGCGACCATAATACTTTTCGCGAATATACCACAGTGCATCGTGGCACTGAAGGTGGCGGCATGCTGACTAAAATCGGCAGCAACAACCTTTTACAAACGTATACGCATATTGCCCATGATTGTTTGCTTGGTGATGATATTGTATTGGCATGCAGTGCGATTTTAGCGGGTCATGTTGAAGTGCAAGATGGGGCGATTGTGGGTGCGATGTCGGCGGTGCACCAATTTTGCCGTATTGGTAAATATGCAATGTTGGGTGCAACATGTACGGCACTTAAAGATATGCCACCTTTTTGTATTGCTGGCGGCGGTTACGAGATGAGTGTTTCGGGCTTGAATACGGTGGGTTTAAAGCGTCGCGGCTTAACGAATGATGACATTCGTGCTTTAAAAGAAGTTTACCGCCTTGTTTTTAAAGGAAAAGGGTTGCTTAAGCAACGTTTACAAGCAGTGGATGATTTGCTTTTGAATAATGTGTATGTTGATGAATTGTTGATGTTTGTGCGCAGCTCAGAACGCGGCGTATTGATGCATAACTTAAAAGTAACGACCTAATTGTTGCAGCTTTATGTCGCTTAAACGCATTGGTTTGGTTGCTGGTTATGGTGCTTTCCCTTTGGAACTGGCACAAACCTTAAAAAAAGAAGGTTTTGTGTTGCATGTGGTGGCAATTCGTGAAGAAGCATCGCTAATGATTGAAGATGTAGCTGATTCGGTAGACTGGTTACATGTTGGACAAGTTGGTGCCTTGATTGAAAGCATGCAACAACAGCATATCACTGAACTTATTTTTGCAGGAAAAGTGAAAAAGCTGCATTTATTCCGTAATTTTAGACCAGACTGGTTAACCGCTAAAATTATATTCAGAGCCAAAGATAAAAAAGATGATTCTTTGATGTTGGGTATTGTGGCTGCGCTTGAAAACGCTGGTATTATGACATGTTCACAAGTTGAATATGCCTTGCCGATGTTGGCCAAAGAAGGACACCTTTTTGGTCCAAAACCTTCAAAAAAACAGCTTTTAAACATGCAATTTGCCTTGCCACAAGCCAAAGTGATTGCAGGTTTGGATATTGGTCAGACCATTGTTGTCAAAGATGAAGCGGTATTGGCGGTGGAAGCCATAGAGGGGACGGATGAAGCGATTCAGCGCGGCGGGATGCTGGGCGGCAAAGACGTTACGGTCGTGAAAGTGGCAAAACCACACCAAGACGTACGCTTTGATGTGCCAGCGATGGGTGTTGATACCTTGCTGCATATGGCAAAATCAGGTTGTACGGCTATTGGTATCGAAGCAGAGAAGACACTACTCATTGAGCGCGATAAGTTAGCGAAAACAGCCAAAAAATTAGGCATTAGTGTGGTTGGACTACGTGTTTAGGGTGGATGGTTGTGAGCATGGTCTACCCATGAATAATACGCCTTGATTTCAAGCAGAAGGTGCAGGGAATGAGTGCTCAACATGATGATTGTGTCCATGGATGGAAAGCGACCTTGATAATTTGGAGGCGCTATAGTCGTTCAAGTATTAAAGTGCCGTTTTGCTTAACAAAGGGGTCAAGGCTTGATTCGCGGATTCATGATTCATAACATATTGTTTTTGAAGACAATATGTTATGATAAGTGAGTCTTTAGGTGGTGGCGTAATCCGCGAATCAAGCTTTGACCCCATTGATTACGTGATGCCGACCGATTTAATACGCTATCTTAGCGATCAATATTAAAAATTGAAATATGTGTCAGAACACGAAATTATCCAATATGATAAATAAGAT
>CAZWPS010000044.1:0-9821 GCA_964635775.1 uncultured Zetaproteobacteria bacterium
ATATAAAACTGATGTGGTGGGCATGTTAACGAAAAACAATAAAGAAGATTTAAAGCGATTACGTGATGACCCAAGCCGAGTTGTGATTCTTGGTGGTGGACGTGGCGGCATGGCCATGCTTGAAACCTTATTGGATGAAGTTTTGGTCGATATTATTGCTGTCGTTGATTTAAATGAGGGCGCAGATGGCATGGTGTTAGCCAAAGAACTAGGCATTAACACATTTACGGATGTTGAGTCCGCACTCTTGGCTTGTGCACCATGTGTGGCGTTTAATTTAACTGATAATGAAATGGTGGAAGAGGTTGCGGCAAACATTTTGGGTGTAGGTGGTATTATTGGTGGTCTTGAAGCGCGTTTGATGTGGCGCATGGTTACAGATCTTAAATCAGCAAAAAAAGACTTGGAATTTCAGGCAACCCATGATGTATTAACCAATTTAGTGAACAGGCGATTCATGGTGGAACAAATGGAGTATGAAGTGGCGCGTTGCAGGCGTTATCATATGCAATGTTCGGTAGTGATGCTTGATTTGGATCATTTTAAGCAGGTCAATGATACTTATGGTCATGCTGTTGGTGATGAAGTGTTGCAATGGGTGACGGGTATTATTAATGAACACTTGCGTAGCGCAGATATTTTGGCGCGTTGGGGCGGGGAAGAGTTCCTTATTTTATTGCCACACACGGATAAAGAAGCGGCATTTGTGGTGGCTAACAAATGTTTGCAGGCGGTGTGTGAGCGCCAGCTTAAACTTGTGCAAAATCAGGCATTAAAGGTTAGTTTTTCGGCAGGTCTGGCTACGCTTGAAGAGGTTAAACGTGATGTCTCTACAGCAGGGTTAGTTGATACACTATTAGCCACTGCCGATAGACGTTTGTATCATGCAAAAAAAAATGGGCGGTCTCAGGTTGCTTGTCAGGATGAGAGCAACTAAGATTGCCAATAGTTGTTTAAAAAGGAGCGATGATGATGGTTTTGAAGCGTATTGTATTATTGTTGGGTGTGACATCTTTATTGGTTTCATGTGCTGGAGCACCTAAACCATCGGTGTATAAACACCCAGAAACGAAAAGCATTGTGTTGTTACAAGGCGACACCTTGCAGTGTGAACCCTTGTTTCGTAAGGCAGGATTTAAGAAAGTAGATACTGCTACGGGTACTGAATAATAGCTTGCTTTAATCAGCGCCCTTTTTTATAGGGCGTTGGGTATTGAGCGTGAATCATGGCAATGAGCCTTTGATTAGCTTGAGGCATATGAAGTGTATGGAGTTGCTCTAGCGCAAACCATTGGTGTTCACTTTCTGTGATGAGCGGCTGTGTTGCGGGATAAAAAGCAGAGAAAAAATGAAAGAAAAGCTGTTTGTCAGGGTATGTGAAGTCATGGTTGCCGATGTTGAATAGTGTGTTTGTGACATTGGTTTCTTCATGGAGTTCGCGGGCTGCCGCACTTTGAGGGCTTTCGTTTTCTTTTATTTTACCACCAGGGAATGACCATACATTGGGGCAATGTACATGAGCTGGGCGTTTGAGTAATAGTGTTTCATTGTTGTTATTGAGCAGTGCAATGAGTGCAATATGGCTGATTATAACCATTTATCTTGTCTATAATCGCCTAAAATAAGGCGTTCTAAGCTTGCTCTCGTCATTTCTCTTCCCCATTTAAATTCTTTATATAGGCAGACAAACTTCCAAATGTCTTTGGCTACCTTGACACGATCACGGCGAGAGAGAGCCATAAAGGCTTGCGGAAAATCAGCTTCATGTGGTTTGCCAAAAGCAATTTTGAGTGGGTTCCATTGGTCAGTTGTGCGGCGAACTTCAGAGGCAATATTTTGACGATAACATTGTTGAACATCGCGCCGATGTAAGATTGCATCCACCACAGACTCACCAGCAATCGCCCCTGAATGCATGGCACAACTCATGCCTTCGCCAATCATATTGAGGAAACCTGTGGCTTGCCCTGTAATTAATACACGTCCTTGACCAAAGGCATAACGGTTGATGAGTGAAGGACCGAAATTCTCTGAGCAACCTTCATGATCATCATCGGCGGGTTTGAGTTTGACCCCATGTTTATCTTCAAAATATTGGGCAACATAACGATGGCGGTCGTGAAATTTTTCACCAACCTTATAACCCACACCAACGATTTGCCTCTTATCGCGAGCATGGCTCCATGTATAATGCCCTAAATCAGGGTGAAACCAGAAATGAAAGTACTTTTCATCCAACGGACAATCGATGATTTCGTGAAACTTCTGCCCGACAAAAAACATGGGTATATCATGATGATAGGTTGGGTAAAGTGACTTTAATACAGGAGAAACTGGACCATCTGCGCCAATTAAATAGCGACACTGAATTGAAGTAGATGCACCACCTTTGGGGCGTACAGTTACGATAACGGCATCATCATTTTGTTGTTGGCTGATGAACGATGTATTGTCCCAAACTTCAGCTTGGCTTTGTTGAATTGCCCAATGGTCAGCATATTTACGGTGTAAATGTGGTGTTGGACCGCCAAAAAAGTCCATGGATAATGATACCATGCTGGGGAAATGAAAGGTGACACCAGTACATGTTTTGGGCTGGTGTAAAGCGTAATCAGGGATGGTGCCAAAGTTCTCAGTGAGAAAACGTTCCCCACGAGGCGAGAGGATGCCACTACAAATTTTATGACGGGGTAATATACGCTTTTCGACCACAAGGGTTGAAAAACCAGCATCGACTAATCGTTTGGCCGCTGCCGCTGCCGCAAGGCTTGCGCCAACAATGAGAACATCAACTTTACGCATGAATATGACACCTTTATTTTATATGAAGAATATAGCACTATATGAATGAATGCCTGAAAGGGAAGTGCCAGTTTAAGCCATGCTTTGCGTTTAATCTGGATGCATCAACGGGCATGGTTTGCAGAGATAAGCAAACCTTCGAGTAGCCCTGAATCAACGGCAATCAGTGTTGGATAATTCCAGCGTTCAAATAAGACTTCAATAATAGCCAGACCTGCAATCATGACATCTTCACGTCCTTGTTCTAAAAGGGGAATATTTAGGCGTTCGCAGTTATTTTTTCGGCATAATGTGTCGCGTAAATCGTCGAAAATTTCCCTGGTTAAGGCATAACCATTAATGGATGATGGCTGATAAACGTGCATGTTTTGGGCAATGGCTGCAAGGGTGGTTACTGTGCCTGCAGTACCCACTAAATGATGTGGCAAAGCTGTTGTTGCTTGCCAAAATGTATCGAGTGTGACGAGTAAATTGGCGGTTTCTTGTTTGAGACGTTGGTAATCTTCGGATGATGGAGGATCGGAGTGTAAATACTGTTCTGTTAAGCGAACCACGCCCAGCTTGAGGCTGATACTATCCACTATTTCCCCGTTTATAATGCGGCTAAACTCCGTGCTTGCGCCGCCAACATCAAAGAGCAGCATATTTTGACTTATTTCTTTATCTAAACCCAACTGCGCACCTTGTAAAGCAAGATGCGCTTCTTCATCACCAGAGATAACTTGGATATGCAAATGTGTTTTTCTTTCGACCTCGGCAACAAAAAGTGCACCATTGCTGGCTTCGCGTATGGCTGCAGTTGCTACGGCGCGAATATGTTGGGGCTCAATGCCATAGTGTTGGCAACGCTGAATAATGGATTGAAAAGCGATGAAAGCACGCTGTTTTCCTGCGCTGCTGAGTTGCTTGTTTTGTTGTAAACCTTCGCCAAGTCTGGTGATATGATGTTCATAATGAAGCGTGTTGAATCCGCCAAGGCTGTTGGGTTGGGCAATCAATAAACGAATGGTATTGGAGCCAATATCCAATACCGCACGTTGTTTATGGGACACGTTGACTATGCTCTTGGTGGGTTTGAGCAATATGGACGTAGTGTTTTGCGGATGTTGCTAAAAATTCTTTTTCTTCATCGTTGAGGACACGTCGTTCACGGGCAGGGCTGCCTGCATAGAGGTAACCACCGCGCAATATTTTTCGTTCAGGAACCAAAGAACCAGCGGCAAGAAAGCAGCCTTCTTCTAAGACAGCCTGATCCATAATTAATGAACCCATGCCGACCAAACAAAGGTTTTGTATTTCGCAGCCATGTAAAATGCAGCGGTGTCCTACGGTCACATCATCACCAATCACACACGCTGCCACACCGTGGCTAGTATGAATGGTGGAGTGGTCTTGAATATTCGTGCGCGCACCAATTTTGATGTCATGAACATCGCCACGCAGGACACTTTGATACCAAACAGAGGATTCAGCACCGATTTCAACGCGTCCGATGACATCAGCTGTGGGTGCAAGCCAAGCTGATGTTGCGATTTGTGGCGACCAATGACGGTAAGTGTAAAGCATATGTACGCTTATTTAACTTGTATGGTTTCGCTGGCTTCTTTTTTGATATTTTTTGTTTTGTGTGGCTGCGCTTTTTCTGTAATACGTGAGCAGCGACCATTGATAGCAGAGCCTTCGGCCAAGGTAATGATTTTGTATTCAACATCACCATTTAAAATGCCGCTGCTACCAATTTTAAGGCTATTTCCAGCATGAACATTACCATTAATGTCGCCGTGTAAGACTAAGTTAGGCACATCGACTTCGCCTTTGATGTGCGCACCTTCACTAACGATAAGTGTGCCATCTTTTTTAGAATGAATATTGCCTTCAAAGCGACCATCAATGCGTACAGCACCTTCAAAAGAAAGCTCGCCTGTAAATACTGAATGTGAACCGATTAAGGTGTCGATATGTTGTGGCTCTTTACCGCTGTTGATTGGTGAATCTTTTTTGCTGAACATATTATTCTCCTTGAATAATTAGCGTTTGTTTGCTGATTTCTTTATGTTTTGAATTGTAGATGACAAACTCAAGGTGAGTAGGCAACCAATCTTCATGCCATTGCAGTTGCCGTTGTAAAAAGGTATGTGTTTCAAAACGATAGCCCATTTTCTTGGCGTTGAGTTTTTTTCGCTTTCCTGCATTGTCTAAGGCAAAAAGTTTGTAACTTCCGAGCAAGAAACGGGGCAAGCTACCGCCTTTAACCAAGACCGCTTGCCAATCAATTTGCTGATTTGATGTCCAATGGGCACTGCTTTGTAAAACATGTACACCCACACCTTTTCGAGCATCTAAAATGCTTTTAAACATGCGTAATTCTTTGCTTAAATTACGAATATTATCTTCTTGTTCATTGATTAACTCTTGAAGGCTTTCAAGTTGTAAATCTTTTAAATCATTCAAGGTGTTGCTGTCTGCAAGTTTTCTTGAAATATCACTGTTTTGTCGCTTGAGTTGTAAGTTTTCAGGAATGACGAGTTGCATATTGTGCAAGGGTGCATACCAAGAACCGATAAGAAAGGGGACAAGGGCAAGCAAAACGACCAGTAATGTGATGCTTAATGGTCGGAGGTAAAGGTTTTTGGCAGGGCGTCCACTTAAGGCGTCCATGATGATGATTTGTCGGGGTTGCAGCCAGAAATTGCGCATGATAATCTTATTTATGGCCAGCTTGCATTGATGGCAAGCCCTAAGGTTTCATCGAAACCAAACATGATGTTTGCGTTTTGTACGGCTTGACCCGATGCACCTTTAAGTAAATTATCAATGCAACTTACCACCACAGCTTCATGATGATTTAAAATGCTGATGCCAATATCACAACGGTTGCTGCCTTTTACAGCCGCAGTCGAAGGCATTTGCCCTAATTCAAGCACCCGCACAAAAGGATCGGTGGCATATTGTTCGCTTAATGCGGCATGCCATCGTTCAGTATGGCTGCCTGTGAGGTGTATTGTGCTTAACATGCCACGTGTCATGGGGATGATATGAGGCACGAACCGCACTGTAACATCTTGTTGCGCATAATAACTTGCCCATTCTTCCATTTCCCAAGCATGTCGATGTTTGGGAAAACCATACGCAGATAGGTTTTCGTTGATTTCACAATAGAGAATATTTGTTTTTGCAGCACGACCTGCACCTGATGTACCTGATTTAGCATCAATAATGATGGATGTAGGCTGAATCATATTGTTTTTGAGCAAGGGAATTAAGGGCAGCAATACGGATGTAGGGTAACAGCCAGGGTTAGCAAGCAAATTACATGAAGCAATTTTTTCGCGGGCATGTTCGCTTAAACCATACACAGCGTGTGCACATAAGTCGGGGAAGGGGTGATTTAAGCCATATGCTTGTTCATAATGATGCAGGTTAGGGTGGCGAAAGTCTGCGCTTAAATCCACCACACGTTTGCCAGCATCCAAGGCTTTTTTAACACTGGTTGCGGCTGCGGCATGCGGTAGGGCAGTGAAAACAAGTTCTATATTTTCGGGTAGGTCGTCATTGGCGGTCGCTAAGGTGAGCTTTGAGCTTTGACTGGCGATGCTGGGTAAGACTTCATTGACCTTTTTTCCTGCTTGTGAATGTGCAGCCACATGGCTGATTTCAAATTGAGGGTGGGCATCCAAAAGACGAATGAGTTCAGCGCCTGTGTAACCTGTGGCACCGAGAATGGCAACTGCAATACTCATCTTTTTAAATCTCCATCAGCCAACACAAAAAAGGGAGAGCCAAAGCCCTCCCTAAATTGAAATTGTTTAAAATTAACGTTTTGAGAATTGAGGTGCACGACGTGCTTTTTTCAAGCCGTATTTCTTACGCTCAACAACACGAGCATCACGTGTTAAATAACCTTTTTCTTTAAGTTGTGGGCGAAGACCAGCATCATATTCAAGCAAAGCGCGTGCAATACCATGACGAATTGCGCCAGCTTGACCAGAAACGCCACCACCATGTACATTCACACGAATGTCCACGCGATCAGCTAGTCCAACTAAAACCAAAGGACGCAGAGCTTCTTGACGAATGATTTCGATAGGGAAATAGTTTTCCGCATCGCGACCATTGACGCTAATTTGTCCGCTGCCCGACTTCAGCATGATACGTGCAATGCTACGTTTACGTCGTCCAGTTCCGCGATAATAAGAATCAGCCATTTGTCTACTCTCTTTTGTTGCTTAATTTAGTTTTAGTGCTTCAGGTGCTTGGGCTGCATGTGGGTGTTCAGAACCTGCATACACTTTCAACTTAAGAAGCATTTTGCGACCCAATGGGCCTTTTGGCATCATACCTTTGACAGCCAGTTGGATGATACGTTCCGGAAAACGTTCACGTTGTTTTTCTAAAGTGATGCTGTGTAAACCACCAGCATAACGACTATGACGATAATATGTTTTTTGCTTTTCTTTATCGCCAGTTACTTTAATTTTTCCAGCATTAATCACAATAACATGGTCACCACAATCAGCATGAGGTGTGTACATAGGGTTATGTTTGCCGCGCAAAACACGCGCAATTTCAGTTGATAAACGACCAAGAATAAAATCTTGCGCATCGACGATATACCATTTGCGTTCAATATCGCCAGGTTTAATAGTCCAAGTAGACATTTTTATAACTCCACACATTCAAACTTCAGCTTATTATTTAAAGATAACATTTATCAATAACAAACTTTAAAAATCTTGTTCGCAGTTGCTACAAGCTTAACTGCTGAACGGGTCGCGCATGTTATGAAAAAGTTTGTGAATGTCAAACACCTTTATTTGACTGACGCAACAGTTGGTATGCACGTTGTTGTAAAACATCAGGTGAGTAGGGCTTTTGAATAAAAGAAATGTTCTTTTGTTCAAAACCGCGCATGCTATCTTCTTCAGAATAGCCTGATGAAAAGAGCACAGGAATATCATTGCAAACTTCACGAAGTTTAAAGAAACATTCTTTTCCGCTCATGCGGGGCATGGTTAAATCCAAAAGAACCAATGAAATGTCAGCTTGATGAGTATTAAAAATCTCAACACCTTTCGCGCCATCCTTGGCTTGTAAAACATCAAAGCCCATGCGGGTGAGCAAGGCAGAGCTAATTTCTAAAACCATTGCTTCATCATCAACAACGAGCACAGTGCCCTTGAGCTCTTTAGGAAGCTCTCGAATGACGGTTACATCTGTGACATCTGTTGGCGCTGTTTCTTCAAAATAACCTGATGTGGGGAATAAGACGCGGAATGTAGTGCCTTGCCCTGCAGTTGACTCAAGGCGGAGTGCACCGTGATGTCCTTTTACAATACCTAAGATTGCCGACATGCCAAGCCCGCGACCTGTAAATTTTGTGGTGAAAAAAGGGTCGAATATCTTCTTTTGAATTTCTGGACTCATACCAGAACCATTATCTTCGACTTCAAGGTAAATATATTCGCCGTCTTCAGCTTCATCGGCATGGCAAGCTTGAAAATATGTGGCGTCGGCATTCATCAATCCTGTGCGCACGGTGATATGCCCATGTTGATGCTCAATGGCTTCAGAACCATTGATGATGAGATTCATAATCACCTGTTGAAGCTGAGCGATATCGACTTCGACTTTGGGTAGGTTGGGTGTTAAGTCATATTCAATGCTTACATTTTTCTCAATGGACACTTCTAAAAGCTGCATCATATCACGCAACATGTCGGACATATCCACGACTTCAATGACAAAATGCCCTTTGCCGGAATACGCTAACATTTGCCGACACAAATTGGCGGCGCGTTCGCTGGCAGCGATAATGTTTTCTAATTTGTTAGCGTCGTTGATGTTGCTCATATTTTGTTTGAGAATAGAAGCGTTGCCAAGAATCGAAGTGAGGATATTGTTGAAATCGTGAGCAATGCCGCCAGCAAGCACCCCTAAAGACTCGAGACGTTGGGTATGTTCAACTTGGCGCTGCATTTCTTCTTTTTCTTGTTCGGCAAAGATGCGTTCGGTGGCATCAATGGCTAATGTTACCACCCCAAGCAGGGTTTTGTCGTCATCAAGAATGGGGGCTTTAACCATTTCAAAGATATGTTCTTTACCATCGGCGCAGTTGATGGTTTCATGGCTGAAGTGTACATTCATGCTGCGAATACACTCCCCATCTGATTGCATAAAACGTTGGCTGACTTCGTGGGGTAAAAGCTCGGAATAATGTTCTGCAGCTAAAAAACTTTCGGCGGCAATACCAATTTTCGAAGCGAAGTTGTTGTTCATGAACTTGATTTTTCGATCCGTACCTAACATCCAAATACCAATAGGCGCATGTTCAAGGATAGTGTTCATGGTGCGTTGTTGGCGCGCAAAAGTGTCTTCACGCTTTTTGCGATCCGAGATGTCTTTCACCAACATCAACACAGCCTTGTCATGATCAAAATTAATCGGCATTAAGCTGATTTCAGCATGAAAGACTTGATTGTCTTGGGTGAAGAATCGCGTTTCGATGTTGTTATAACGACCATCTTGTAAAACTGCGAGCTGACGAATAAGCATTTGTTGAACATCATCAGGGTGCAAATGATTTTGCAGGTTAGTGTTGATGATATAGGAACTGCTATAACTGCCTAGTTTTTTCGAAAAATCATTGTTGATGTAGATGAATTTATTATCTTTGAATACGGCAATGCCCACATCAGCTGCGTCGATGATTTGTTTGTAGCGCTGCTCGTGCTGCTGCTGTGCTTTGTTGTTTTCTTCAAGCTCAACGACTTTTTTTTGTAGTGTGCGTTGGAAAAAAACATACCAAGCCAAGGCGAACAATGCAACATTCGCGCCGAAAAGACCTAAAACCATTAAGTTAGACATGGTGATTGAATGGGAAAAATTGAGGCGTGTGTATGTTCATCAAAGTGATTGTATTTCCTCTTCTTATGATAGTATGAGTGGGCATCAAGTTATCGATAGTATAGCTTGAAGGCAAGTGTTTCAAGTGCCATGAAGTTGGATGCCTCTTTTTTCAC
>CAZWPS010000045.1:0-9710 GCA_964635775.1 uncultured Zetaproteobacteria bacterium
ATTCAGGACGTTGATTCTTTGGATCCCACTGTCCAAATTCATCACGCATAGAAAACACACGCTCTTTAGCCCTTGATTTTTCTTCATCCCGACGTGCGCCGCCAAAAGCAGCATCATAACCACCCTCTTCCAAAGCATTAAGCAAAGCACCTGTTTTTAATGCCGCACAACAACGCGCCACACCAAACTCTTTGGGATTCATGCCTTTGCTGATGGCCTCCTCATTGCGTTTGACAATCAAGTCTGCGCCGATTTCTTCGCAAAAGGCATCACGAAAATCGTACATTTCTTTAAATTTGAAAGCTGTATCCACATGCAACAATGAAAATGGCAGTGGTGCAGGATAGAAGGCTTTACGTGCCAAATGCACCATCACCGCTGAGTCCTTACCCACAGAATACAGCATCACAGGATTACGAAACGCCGCCACCACTTCACGAATAATGTGAATCGATTCAGCTTCTAATGCCTTTAATTGGGTTAACTTGTGTTTACTCATCATTTACTCCAACACTTTCTATTAAGTCTATCATTATTTCACACTCTTTTGAGCCGCAATCGGGTTGGCATGCAACCCACATTCTGCCACAGCATCCTCTTGTTCCCACCACCAGCGACCTGCTCTAGGGTCTTCGCCCACTGAAATAGCACGTGTACACGGTGCACAACCTATCGAAGGGTAAAATGCATCATGCAGTTGATTATACGGCACATCATGGCTTTTAATATAGTCCCAAATATCTTGCTCGCTCCATTCAATCAACGGATTAAACTTTTTAATCGCAAACGCTATATCATCTTCAACAGGCAACATATCACCACGCGAAACCGCTTGTTCACGGCGCAAGCCTGTAACCCAAGCTGTTGCGCCTATTAACGCTCGTTTTAAAGGCATAATTTTACGCACATGACAGCATTTTTTACGTTTTTCTACCGAATCATAAAATAAGTTTACCCCATCTTGAGCAACCATAGATTCAACATCAGCAGCATCTGGAAAGTAAGTTTCCATCTCTAAACCATACTTTTGACGACACGCATCCATCACATCATACGTCTCTTGTGGTAAGCGCCCTGTGTCCAATGTAACTACTCGAACCTGGATTTTGTTTTGTGCTATAAAATCCAATAATACGACATCTTCAGCACCAAAACTACAGGCAAATACCAAGTTTGGAGCATGTTCATGTGCTGCTTGTTGCAGCAAAGCAATGGTTTGTTCAAATTTATTCATATTCACCCTTATTCATACGTTAAACCAATCATTGGCCACCAAAATTTCACCATCACTATAAACATCAGCAAAGAAGATGCTGAAAGCACAAAACCAAATTTCAACATATGCCATGGGTTGACATAACCACTGGCATAAATCATCGCGTTCGGTGGTGTTCCCATGGGCAACATAAAGGCAAAACCTGCAATAATACCAATGCTTAATGCCATAAATACAGGGTCAATGCCAGCATGTATGCCCACAGGAATCGCAATAGGCAATACAATCGCTACAGCCGCAGCATTGCTTACGCCTTCGGTAAATAACAATGTCACCCACGCCAACAAAGCAATCAAAGCCAGCCCCAACATATCGCCAGGGATTAGCGTATGTGCTAACCAAGTCGCAGCACCTGTATCGGATAAGGCTTTACCAATAGCAATGGCCCCGCCATACATCAACACCACACCCCACTGCACATGTTTCTCCACTTCACGCCACGACACAAGGCGCAAAGCAAACATCAATACCACACTCACCAAAGCAATGCTTGCCAACGCATTAGCATGACCCGCAAACAACCAAGCTGTGACAGTACCAAACAATAAAAAGCTCATCAACCAGCCTTTTAAAGGCAATACACCTAACTCCAAACGACGTTCAGCAAATTTCTCTTGTACAACCTGCATATCCAAATGCACCCCAGAAACCATGTGCTTCAATAATAACATTGCAACCAGCAATACACCAAACACCAAAGGCATAGCTGCCAAGCTCCATTGTAAAAATGAAAAACTTTGCCCCGTTAACTCATCAACAAGTGCCAAAGCAAGCGGGCCTCGCGCTCCGCCAAGTAGTGTTCCCACACCGCCAATAATTGCTCCCCATGCCAAGGCAAAAAAGATAGCTTGAGCGTAGGCATTTCCTTTTCTTAAACCTAAACTACGTATAACTTGCCAAGCAATGGGTAAAAACAGTGCGGCTACAGCATGTTCAGGCATCACAAATGCCATACATGCAGGCAATAATAACATTGCCAGCAATAAACGCTGACTATGATTACCTGTCTTTCTCAAAACAAATAAAGCCAACCGCTCCGACAAACCACTTTGCATCACCCCTGCCACCAACATAAATGCACCTAAAATAAAGAAGACTGCAGGGTTACCAAAAAATGCAAACACTTCACTGGCAGGCAAAACACCGACAATAGGCAAAAGTGCTAAACCCAATAACGATGTGATGGGTAATGGCAATAATTGAGAAACCCATAATACTAAGCATAATGTAAAAACCAATAAAGACTGGTATCCTGCATCGGTTAAACCTAATGGTGGCACATGAAAACTAGCCCACAAAAACAACGCTGCTATAAAAAACAAAGCCATAAAAGGCGCTGCTTCTATTGCCATCAAAACATGCGTGGACGTCGTTCGTTTTGAATCATCTTTAACACGCAAATAACGGCGAAACCCATCCAACCAACCAACCAACTTGCGCCCCAACGATGATACTTCCCAGCGACTGGCAAGCGTTGCCGAACGCCCACTATCCAACACGCCACTTTCCATAGGTGTTAAAACACGCCCCATATCTCTAAGCCTGTGGGTAGGCAGTTCAGCCTCTTCAAGGAGTTGATATTGTTGAAGTAATGTTGCTTCAATATCATCTAATGATGGAATGTCTTGGGCTGCAAGCGGCGTATCGGGTAAGGGACGAAATGGTATAAGTAAAGGTACGACACCTTTGCCTATCAAGCTTTTCATCCCATCAATTGTGGCAGCAGTAGATTCAAGCCCTACAATCAAATGGCTCACCACAGCCCCTGGTCTAAATACAGTACACGCATGCGTTAAAGCTTTTATAATGGCTGTTTGCCCGCCATATTTCTCTTTACCAGGGCAGATTTTAGCAAATTGGTGTTGGTCAAATACTTCCAAGTTACAAATAAAAATATCAAGCCCTGCTGCATACAAGGCATCAATCGCAGATAAATCTTTGGGTGCAACCGTTTCCAAGGCAATTTGTCGATGCCCCAAATGACGACGCAACAAGGCAATCACGGGCAACAGTTGTGATAAGCCAGCATCATCAGTGGGCGAAAAACCATTGTATAAGTATACTGTATCAATTTCGCGTTCATCCAAAGCGGCGCGTACCACCTCAACCAGCTCCAAAGGATCACGAAGCGGTGGCGTTGTTTCATTTAACATCGAATCAAACTGGCAATAACCACAAGCTTCATTGTGTTGCGCAAAAAAACCGCATCCTAAAAAAGGCTGTAAAATCAATAGTCTATCATGCAGCGAAGCAAAGCTTCCCATGCGTGAACCTTGGCGTGTCAGCTTTTTGTAAAACAAAGGTGTTTCCACCAATTCAACCGTTGCAGTCTCGCCACCACACACCAGTGTCGCCGCATTACCCTGCACAGACTGCACAGCAAAACCACTGGCTTCTGTATAAGGCTGACCCACAGGCACAGAACAAAAATGTCCGCTGGGCAGACGCAAATCCAATACTGTTTCCGCAGCATTGGTTTGTGCCAACCAACGGGAGGCTTCAGGCAAACCGTTGGGCAACGCCAGACCACGGCTCACCAAAGAAAGCTTGGTACGCCCAGGGTTAGAAAAAGGGTGTAAGTCGTCTATCATTTAAATGGAGGAGATTTTCTCCACAACAATACGCCATTGTGTATCAGACAACTTCTCTTTCACATGCACTTTCTGACCTTGCTCTTCCAAGGAAAGCGGCACATTCTCAATAGGTGCGCCATCATCAAGAATCACTTCCAGTTGCGAGCCTATCACCATGCCCGATAATTTAATTTTCGTTTTGACAAAGTTCATCGGACAAGCCACACCAGATAAATCTAAAGTCACAACATCAGAAGAAACCTCATCTTTTTTCGCTGCAGCTTCTATTGTATCATCCTCTGCTTCAGTTTCAGGTACCGCCGTAAACCGCTTATCTGCCAAGCTCACCCATGCCGCTTGCACTTCTTTTAGCTTGGTAACACCTGCCGCAGGTTCAGCCAAATCAATGTTCATCAAGGCAGCTTGCACAGCATGAAACCCTTGCATCACTTCAGCATCAGAACCCGCCTGATTCATCAACAAAGCAAATACTTCAGCATCATCTTCAGGTGCTTCACCATAAGCCACCAAAAACGCCCGCGCTGTTGATAGTGCAGAGCGACGAAGTGCTGTTTGTGCTTCGGCCCAGAACATGGCATCGGTATGTGCTCGCGCAATCAATAATTCATATTCAGCTTCTGAAATCAAAGCATCCGACATCGAAAGCACAGCACCTGCACATTCACCTTTTTTGTTACCTTTCGTATTAAAAGCTTCGTTTTCACTCCAATCGTAAATCAAACCTTCCACTTCACCCACATCGGCCTTAAAGGGTGCTAAAATCGCAGATAAACCTTCTTTGCCCAAACGCTCTGCCCAGTCATGCATGTTTTCAGCATCACCGCGCCCATCTTTATAAGCATTTAATACAGCAATACCCGCTTCTGGTGCATGTTTGGCAGGCACCCAATCAGAGGCGAAAGCAAAGGGTTGACCCGCAACACCTGAACCACCGACATGCAATTGATAATGGGGAACAGGTTGACCTGCCACCTTTTTCGCCATGCCATGAAAACCCAAATCAGCAATATGATGACGACCACAAGAATGCTGGCAGCCCGAAGCCTTGATATTAATGCCTGCCAAGGTTGCATCTTGTTTTAAATCCACCATCAATGGTTGTAAAGCTTGCGCCAAACCACGGCTGGATGTGATACCCAAGCGACATGTTTCAGTCCCTGGACACACTGTAATATCAGAAACACCACGGGCAAATGACGTGCGAATATCGGCATTACCCAATATCTCAACCACATCTTCAACTTTTTCAGCCGCCACACCCACAATCACCATGCCTTGCTCAGTGGTGACGCGCAGTTCATTCGTCCCTGCCAAACGCGCAGCTTGCGCGACAGCACGGCATTGCAACGGGGTTAAATCGCCACGAAACACATTTAATAGAATCGACTTTAAACCATCATGTTGCGTGACAATGCCACTTTCAGCAAAGGGCATGGCATCGCTTGGTGTGCGCCAATTGGCTTGAGCGTATCCTGAATCATCTTTATGGGTTGATTCAATCACAGCACGTTGTTTTTTGTATTCTTCAACAAAACCTTCCGCACCCAATTTCTGCATCACATATTTCATGCGCGCTCTCGCACGGCGTTTGCGATCAGAAAATTTAAAGTGAATGCGCATCAAAGCTTCGCCCACAACAAAAATTTCAGATTCTTCGATAAATTCTTCTAATAAAATCGCTGCTATAGGTTGTGAAGACAAACCTCCCGCTGCCCAAACCTTAAACCCTGCCTTACCATTTTGATGGGTCGCGATGAAACCAATATCATGCATGCCGCTCAAACCGCAATCGGTATCACAACCTGAAAAAGTCACTTTAAATTTACGCGGAAACTGCTGACCCAGCGGATGACGCAAAAAGTATTCAGTAAATTTACGCGCATGCACTGTGACATCAGCATGTTCTGCAGGGCATTTTCCTGCCAAGAAACAAGTGGTCACATTGCGCACCGTATTACCACAAGCTTCACGCGTGGTTAAACCTGCCGCATCCAGTTTGCGCAAAAAAGGAACCACATCATTTAAGTTTACAAAATTCGCCTGAATATCTTGGCGGGTGGTGATATGCGCTACTTTTTCAGGCGCTTCTTTGAGCGTTCCGTCTGTAGGCATGCAGCCTGCATACAATTCAACACATTCGCCAATCACTTCCAACTGGGCAGGTGTCATCACCCCACCTGGTAGTTTGGCACGAATCATTTGCACGCCTTCTTGGCGTTGCCCATACACACCCATTTGCAAACGAAATGGTGTGAATCGCTCTTCAGCCATCGTGCCAGCTTTGAAGGCTTTATAACCTGCTTCAAATTCATCGACATCGGATGTATGTGCAAAATCAAATGTAGTCATATCTAACCTCTTATTCACCAAACTTTAATTCACAGGCTTGTTCGTAAGTCACCAACTCGGTAATCGTTGGCTTATCTCCACACAACGGACAACCAGGATCTTTACGCAACTTCAACTTCTTCCATTCCATACGCATCGCATCAAATGTCATCAATTTTCCTGATAATGATTCACCAATACCAAGAATCTCTTTCACCGCTTCCACTGCTTGCACCGTGCCGACACAACCCGCAAGTGCGCCCAAAATACCTGCTTCTGAACATGACGGAACCAAACCTGCTGGCGGTGGTTCAGGGTATAAACAACGGTAACACGGGCCATCTTTATGCACATGTGGTTTATACGTTGCCACCTGCCCTTCAAAACGGAACATCGCCCCTGAAATCAGTGTTTTCTTCTCAAAATAACATGCATCATTCACCAAAAATCGTGTAGGGAAATTATCACAACCATCAATGATAATATCGTACTCTGCGATGATTTCGCGAATATTTTCTTCGGTCACAAAGTAGTTATACGTATTCACTTTCACATCAGGATTCAAGGCTTGCATGGTTTTCTTGGCAGATTCCACTTTCGGCATATCAATGCGCTCTTGATTATGCAGGATTTGACGTTGCAAATTCGATAAATCCACCACATCGGCATCAGCAATGCCAATGGTTCCCACACCTGCTGCTGCTAAATAATAAGCAACAGGTGAACCCAAGCCCCCTGCCCCAATCATAAATACTTTGGCATTTAATAACTTGGACTGCCCTTCCGCACCCACTTCCGGCAAAATAATATGGCGCGAATAGCGCTCAATTTGTTCTTCTGTAAAATCAATCATGTTCTGAACCTCTCATCACCACAACACACAGGGCAAGTTAAAATAATCTATGGGGAAGCTCTCTTTATGCTTAAACTTCGATGTCTTTAAATAAATCTGTAGACATATAACGCTCTGCCATCGATGGCAAAATCACCACAATGCGCTTGCCTTTCATCTCATCTTTAGCGGCAACGCGTAATGCCGCCACAACCGCCGCTCCCGAAGAAATACCACCGGGAATGCCTTCTTCATCCGATAATCTTCGCGCCATCGCAAATGCATCATCATTGCTCACCTGCTCAATAACATCAACAATATCCATATTCAAATTTTGAGGCACAAAACCTGCGCCAATACCTTGAATCTTATGCGGCGAAGGTTCGCCACCTGAAAGCACTGGCGAAGCCATTGGCTCAACTGCAATAGCTTTGAAACCAGCATGGCGTGATTTCAACACCTCTGCCACACCTGTAATCGTACCGCCAGTGCCTACACCCGCCACAATTGCATCCACTTGACCCTCACAATCAGCCCAAATTTCTTCTGCTGTTGTTTGGCGATGAACTTCAGGGTTGGCAGGGTTTTCAAACTGTTGCGGCATAAATGCACCATCAGTTTTCGCGCAAATTGCCGTAGCTTCAGCAATAGCCCCATTCATTCCCTTAGCCGCAGGGGTTAACACCAGCTCAGCACCCAACAACTTTAAAAGTTTACGACGCTCCAAGCTCATGGATTCAGGCATAGTCAAAATACAGCGGTAACCCTTGGCACGCGCAATAAATGCCAAAGCAATGCCTGTATTTCCTGAAGTTGCTTCAACAATCACACCACCTGCTTGCAAAGAACCATCCGCTTCTGCCGCTTCAATCATCGCCTTACCAATACGATCTTTAACCGAATTCAAAGGATTGAAAAATTCGCATTTCACAATAATTTCCGCATCCAAATCAGCGCCAATACGCTGCAAACGAATCATTGGCGTGTGACCAATCGTTTCTGCTGCATGATTATAAATTGTCATCATTCACTCCTTTTTCTATACGCTAATTGATGCTGCTTTGCTAAAGGAAAACTCGAAAAAAACGAGTTGTTTCGCCAAACTTGTGCTTTTCGCCCCTGACATCGTTGGCTGAAAAGTACAATAGCCTTGTTATATACGCATCAACCTTCAATCACATTCTGTTCAATGGGTTCAACATGCACACCATCCTGCGCTTCAAGCCATTGCACCGATGCTTCGACCACTTCCGTATCCCCTTCGATTTCCAAACCGACCAAACCCATATCTTCTTTGACTTCAGCGGTGCGGATGTTGGTCATCACATCAAATTCTTTCGCCAACTGCCAAATCACAGGTTTGGTGACTGTTTTTTTATCAAAACTCAAATAAACGCGTAATTTCATGTGATGCTCCTATCCGTGTTGTGTTGTTTATTTTCCGCCAGCAATCGCAGGGACAATAGAAACCTCGTCACCATCTTTAAGCGCAGTTTTGCCGCCCTCTAAAAAGCGCACATCTTCATCATTCAAATAAACATTCACAAAACGACGAATTTCGCCCGCATCATCACACAAACGCTCTTTTAAGCCTGCATGTGCTGCTTCTAAATTATCAATCAGCTCAACAATCGTTGCCGCTTCGATAGACACTTCATCTGCGCCAGCTGTTAGCTTACGTAAAGGCGTTGGAATTCTTACTGTTACACTCATATTATGCTCCTGTTTTTCTTGTTAAATTAGGGAAGTACTGATTCGCTCTAGTTTGATGACACACCGTCAGCTTCTGCCAACACGTCAAATTCTTTTAATGATGCACCAATCACCCGTGGTTTAGTCACTTCATTGACCACTGCTTCCTGTGTTTTTAGCCCATTACCTGTAATGCAAAGCACAATGGATTCATCACGCGGTAATTTGCCTGATTCAAGCAGTTTCATCGCACAACCCAAGGTGACGCCACCGGCAGTTTCAGCAAAGATACCTTCCGTTTCTGCCAATAATTTCATCGCTGAAATCACTTCTTCATCCGACACATCTTCAGACCAACCACCCGATTCTTTAATCACGCGATTGGCATAAAACCCATCGGCTGGATTACCAATCGCCAATGATTTGGCAATGGTATCGGCTTTTACAGGGTGAATCATATCGGTGCCATCTTTGACTGATTTAGAGATAGGCGAGCAGCCAGTCGCTTGTGCGCCGTAAACGGCCGTGCCTGTATCTTCAATCAAACCCAACTTGATAAACTCTTTAATCGACTTATCAATCTTGGTACACAACGAGCCAGAAGCCATCGGTGTCACCACATGTTTGGGTGCTTTCCAGCCCAATTGTTCCATGATTTCATAACCCATTGATTTCGAGCCTTCGGCATAAAATGGGCGCACATTTACATTCACAAATGCCCAACCATATTTGCCCGCAACTTCAGAACATAAACGATTCACATCATCATATTGCCCTTTGATTCCAATGATATTGGTGCCAAAAACACCCGCACCAAGCACTTTACCCTGCTCCAAATCTTCAGGAATAAATACATATGATTCCAAACCAGCCGCTGCCGCATTGGCTGCCACAGAACCTGCCAAATTGCCTGTTGAAGCACATGCCACCGTTGTAAAGCCAAACTCCACTGCTTTGGATAAAGCAACGGCAACTACCCGATCTTTAA
>CAZWPS010000046.1:0-9498 GCA_964635775.1 uncultured Zetaproteobacteria bacterium
GGTTTGAGTGCCTTGTTGGGTGATAAACCCACCGCTGAAGTGTTGGCGCAAACCTCCCATATTTTAATTTCTAAAATTAAACCGAATAAGTATCAACCACGCACATTTTTTGATGAGGGTGAACTTGCATCGTTAACCGAGTCGATTCGCCGGGATGGGGTTTTAATGCCTATTCTGGTTCGACCCGTGGGTGATGGTTATGAACTTATTGCAGGTGAACGTCGTTGGCGAGCATCGCAAGCGGCAAAGTTGACTGAAATCCCAGCAGTTGTGCGCGAAGTGGATGATTTACAAGCTTTAGAGCTAGCGATTGTAGAAAATGAACAACGTGATGACTTAACGGCAGTCGAATCGGCGCGCGCTTATCGGCGTTTGATGAGTGAGTTTAATTATACACAGCAACAAGTCGCAGAAAGCATTGGTGTATCGCGTGTGCAAGTCAGTAACCTCATTCGTTTGTTGCAACTTCCAGATGCTATACAACTGATGGTAGAGCAGCGTTTGTTGAATATGGGTCATGCGCGTCCTTTGGTGGGTTTAGAATCTTCTACTGCACTTGTTTTGGCAAAACAATGTGTGGAAAAAGGTTGGAGTGCACGTCAAATGGAAAAAGAGGCGAAAAGAATTGCGCTGCCAACTTCGACAAAACCTGTAAGTGTGGATACAGATGTATTGGCATTAGAAGAGGATTTATCGCGTAGCTTGGGTTTAAGTGTTTCTTTGGCGAAGAAAAAGAATGGGGCTGGTGAGCTTAAAATTAGTTATGAGCATAAGTCTGAGCTGGATGCTGTGCTGCGCCGTTTAAGACAAAAGGTTTAGTTTTTTGTTGATTCAGGGAAAAAATTATCGGGCTGTTTTTTGGTCTTCTGCATTAGCTGAAAGTGTGAAGTGGGTGAACCAAACCCAGCTTCCTTTTGTTTTTAGTTGTTGTGAAAGTAATCAGGCTGAAGATGTGGCTCTGGCGATTGAAACGATGGAAGTGCGCGGTGCGCCGACAATCGGTGCAATGGCAGCATATGGTTTAGCGTTAGCGTATACACATCAGCAAGATGTTTTTGAATCGTATTGGCTGCCAAGGTTTCGGCACACAAGACCAACAGCCGTGAATTTATTTCACGCTTGTGATGCCATGCTTCATGCTTCTAGGCAGTCGGGCATGACATCTGCTATCATGAAGGAAGTGGCCCAAAATTATGCAGATCAGGAAGTGATGTGTAATCAAGCTATAGGTGAGCACTTAGCCAGTGTGTTGGCAGTGGGTGAGCGGCGTATTCAAACACATTGTAATGCAGGATGGTTGGCGGCTGTGGATTGGGGAACAGCCTTGTCAGGTGTGTATCAACTTCAGCAACAAGGTGAGTCGCCATCGGTGCTGGTGAATGAAACGCGCCCACGTTTGCAAGGTGGTCGTTTAACGGCTTGGGAATTGCAACAAGAAGGTGTAAATTGCCATATGCAGGTCGATTCTGCCGCTGCTTGGATGATGCAGCAGGGTATGTTGGATGTCGTGGTGGTGGGTGCGGATAGGATAGCACTTCATGGTGATGTGGTGAATAAAATAGGCACATATATGTTGGCTTTGGCAGCAAAAGCACATGATATTCCATTTTATGTCGCAGCACCCATGAGTACATTGGATCAACAGTGTGTACAAGGCTCAGCCGTGGTGATTGAAGAGCGAAATGCTGATGAATTACTTAGACAGACGGGTCAAGATAGGGAAGGTCAAGGGGTGGATGTGCAGTTACTTACCGCTGGGGTAAGCATAAAGAACCCTGCTTTTGATGTGACCCCGTTTGACCTTATTACAGGCATTATTACAGAACAAGGTGTGTATAGCGGGGTAAAAGTTTGAGCTTGATTCGTTTGTTTAAAAAGAAATTGTGGTTGCTGTTGTTTGGCGTTTGTAGTGTAATCTTGATGTTGTTGTTATTGCTCGATGATAACCTGGTTAAAGCAGCGGTGCCAGAACATCATCAAGAGTGGATTCAGCCCCATGTTAACGTGTCGGCAAACCCGCATACTCGCCATGAAGAAAGGGTGAAGTCAGGGGATGTTGCGGCGGTGGTGCTTATGCGTTTGGGTTTCCCTATGCATGAGGTTCAGCAAATTATTCAAGTTGCAAAACCCGTATATGCTTTAAAAAACCTTTATGTTGGGCGTAAGTTTACGCGCCAAGATAGTAATGATGGTATTGTTTTGTTGTATGAAGCCAGTGCCGAATCATTGTTGACGATGACCTTTGATATGCAGCATGGTTGGCAAGCGAAATTAGAAGGCAAAGACTTAACCACGCGTACATTGGTGGTGGAAGGGAATATTCAAGATAGTTTGTTTTTGGATGCCGCTAAAGCAGGTTTAGAAGATAGATTAACTTTAAAGCTGATGGATGTTTTTGCTTGGGACATTGATTTTGCGAGAGACTTACGTAAAGGCGATACATTTAAAGTGATGTTTGAAGAAACCTTTGATGATCAAGGGTCTCGCATACGTTATACTATTTTAGCTGCTGAGTTTATCAACCGTGGAATGGTGTATACGGCAGTGCGTTATGTAAACCAACAGGGTAAAGTGGATTATTATAGCAAAGAAGGAAAAAACTTGCGTAAAACATACCTTAAATCACCTGTAAAATACTCACGTATTTCATCACGCTTTTCTACCTCGCGCAAACATCCAGTCTTGGGTTATACGCGCGCACACCGTGGGGTAGATTATGCCGCAAAGAGTGGTACACCGATTCGTGCGATTGGTGATGGTAAGGTGGCTTTTAAAGGTTGGAAAGGTGGGTATGGTCGTTTTGTAGAGATTAGGCACAACAATGGCATTCACAGCACGGCTTATGCCCATATGCGTCGTTATGGTAAGGGCATTCGTCAGGGTAGCTTTGTTCATCAAGGGCAAGTCATTGGTTATGTTGGGATGAGTGGCTTGGCAACGGGCCCACACTTACACTTTGAATTTCGTTCGCGAGGCAGGGCGGTGAATCCATTAAAAGTGAAACATAAGCCAGCCATACCTGTTGCTAAGCATGAATTAACAGCATTTCGTATTCATGCTAAAGGTTTATTAAAGACGATGCTGCTACAAAGCCAAGCGCAAACATGGGGATAAAATGAGTACAGAGCTAGAAAAAAAAGCGGCGTGGATCAATCAGGCGAGCCGTGTCCTTGATATTGAAATTGCCGCTTTAGAGGCGCAAAAGTCTGCTTTAAATGATGATTTTGTGGCCGCAGCGGACTTGATTTTACATTTAAAGGGTAAACTTATCATCATTGGTATGGGAAAGTCGGGTATTATTGCGCGAAAAATCGCAGCAACCTTTGCTTCTACAGGTACCCCTGCCTTTTTTGTCCATGCCGCTGAAGCGCAACATGGTGATTTGGGGATGATTAGCGCAGGTGATGCGGTGCTGGCATTATCGCATAGTGGTGAAACCGATGAAGTGTGTGGTTTATTACCCACCATTAAACGCCTTGGCACACCACTCATTGCCATGACAGGAAATCAGAAATCAACCTTGGCTAAACACGCTGATTATGTGCTGCATATTCCTGTAACCCAAGAAGCTTGCCCTATGAATTTAGCGCCTACAGCTTCAACAACCGCAACTTTGGCGATGGGCGATGCTTTGGCAGTGGTGATTTTGCAGCACCGTGGTATTGAGCCTGAAGATTTCGCACGGGTTCACCCTGCGGGCAGTTTGGGGCGGCGCTTGAAGACAGTTTCAGATGTGATGCATCGTGGTGATGCTGTGCCCATGGTGACACCTGATACACACTTATCTGAAGCCATTGTCACGATGAGTAGCTACCGCTTAGGCATTACGGCAGTGGGTTTTCAAGGTGAACTGCTGGGTTGTTTAACGGATGGTGATTTGCGACGTATTTTACAACAGGGTAAAGTGGATATGCAGATGTTGGTTTCAAGTGTGATGCACACCACACCGCACACCATTGAACAAGACCTCTTAGCCACGGAAGCGGTGCGTTATATGGAAGAGAAGAAAGTGACAGTGCTCTTTGTAACGCAACATAAAAAGCTGGTTGGCGTGGTACATTTACATGACTTATTAGAGGCAGGTATCGCATGAGTAGTTATAAAAACTTCCCCCTCGCTTTGGCGAAAGGCATTCAAATGTTGGTGTTGGATGTTGATGGTGTGTTAACCGAAGGGCATGTCACCATGACGGATACGGGTGATGAAATTAAGAACTTTAATGTGCGTGATGGGCATGGGATTAAAATGTTACAACGTGCTGGCATTGAAGTCGCCATTTTGACAGGGCGTAAGTCTAAAGTGGTGGCGCATCGGGCTGCTGATTTAGGTATTAAGCATTATATTCAGGGGAGTTTACGCAAAGCTGATGGGTTGCGTACATTATGTGAACAAACAGGAATTGCGGCTACTCACTGTGCTTATATGGGTGATGATGTGATTGATTTACCAGCGATGGTATCGTGTCGTTTGCAAACTGCGCCTCACGATGCTTTTGTGGGCGTGTTAAGTCAGGCTGGGTGGGTATCATCGTTTGATGGTGGGCATGGTGCAGTGCGTCAGTTGTGTGAGGGCTTGATATTAGCCAATGGTGCTTGGCAAGCGGTGATTGAAGATGCTTATGGTGTGTCACCAGCAGACTGTGGGTGGTAAACTGGCTTTAACATGGCTTAAGTGGTCGTGTTTGCTGCTTAGTATAGGCTCGCTTGTGGTGGCAGTTTGGCTGATGTTGGGCAGTAGTAAAGGCGCGATTCAACAATTAATGGATAGTGCCGCGATTATGACGGGAACCAGCATTAAACATTTAGATATGTCCGAATATAAAGGGGATAGATTACTCTGGCATTTGCAGGCAGACAACGCTGTGGAAGAGGGTCAGCAGGTGTTGTTACGTTTTCCAGTTTTGGATTTATATAGCACGCAAGGTGAGCTCATGCCTATTCGTGCGCATACTGGTGTGTATGATAAACAAGTCCATGTGATGCACTTTGAGGGCGAGGTTCAAGTGAACTACCTACAGTGGTCTTTAACGAGTGAGACACTTGATTTTTATGAAGAAAAAGATGAGATTCATGTGTTGAGTGATTTTATTTTACAAGAAGATGGGGTGGTTATTTCAGGTCAAAATATGAAGGTATCACGCCCTACAGGTATGATTCAGGTGTTTGATGGTGTGCGTTTTCAAATGGAAGGTTTAGAATGAAACGATGGCTTGTATTGTTGGGTATATTGATGCCTTGTGTGCTGGATGCTGCACCGATGGTGGTGAATGCTGACCAGTTTGAATTGGTGCAAGGTGAACAGCGTGCTGTTTTTACGGGTCACGTGGTGGCGACACAAGATGATTTACTGATGAAAGCTGACCAAATAACATTATGGTATGTTCAAGATGAAATGACGGGAAAAAAAAAGCTGAATCATGGTAAAGCAGTGGGCAATGTGTGGCTGCAAACCAAAGAAAGCACAGGTTCTGCACAGCAAGCCACGTTTGCTGCAGACTCTGAAATATTGGTGTTGCAGGGCAAGGCACGTATGATAAGTGAGTCGGGCGTGGTTGAGGGTGAATATATTGAATATCATATGCAAACCAAGGATACGCAAGTTTTAAAAGGAACAAGTCGTGAACAGGTGAGGTTTACCTTTGATGAATAACACCGCACACTTATCGGCGAAGCATTTGAAAAAGTCTTATGGCAGCAAAACAGTGGTACAGGATGTGAGCCTTGATGTGTATTCGGGCGAATGTGTGGGCTTGTTGGGAGCGAATGGCGCTGGGAAAACAACCAGTTTTTATATGGTGTGCGGGTTAGTTGAGGCCAATGCGGGTGATGTCACCCTTGATGGTGAATCGCTTATTACCATGCCGATGTATCAACGGGCGCGTAAGGGTATTGGTTATTTACCACAAGAAGCCAGTGTGTTTCGTAAGTTAACGGTGCGGGAAAATTTGTTGGCAATTTTTGAAACTTTAGCCATGCCCCAAGCGCAAATTGAAGAAGAGTTGGCGATGTTGCTTGGTGATTTTGGTTTGGAGTCGGTGCAACATCAAAAAGCATTCACATTATCAGGTGGGCAACGTCGGCGCACTGAAATTGCCCGTTGTTTGGTGACCAAACCAAAATTTGTGTTGTTGGATGAGCCATTTGCAGGGGTTGACCCGATTGCGGTGGAAGACATTCAACAGATTATCAGTGAATTGCGTGAAAAAAATTATGGTATTTTAATTACAGACCATAATGTGCGAGAAACATTAAGCATTTGCGATAGAGCTTATTTGATGACAGCAGGTGAGATTTTAGTGCAGGGTAGTGCTGATGAGATTGTAAATAATAAAGAGGCGCGTCGTTTGTATTTTGGCGAAAGCTTTAGTTTGTAGGTGAATTGATGCATGTAAATCAACATAAACCCATTATTATCGCCATGACTGGCGCATCGGGCGCACCTTATGCGTTGCGTTTAATTCAAAGGTTAGCACGGCAACATATACAACTTCACCTGTTGATTTCTGATGCGTCGCGTGTGGTATTGGATAAAGAGTCTAACCTTATTTTATCGACAGACTTAACCACCATGGCACAAGAGCTTGCTGACTTCCTTGAGATTGATGTATCGTATTTAACATGTTGGGGTAATAAAGATTGGATGTCACCTGTGGCATCGGGTTCGGCAGACATGCAAGATATGGTGGTGATTCCCTGTTCTATGGGTTCGCTGGCACGCATTGCCACAGGTGCATCAAGCAACTTGATTGAGCGGGCAACTGATGTGATGATGAAAGAGCGCAAAAACTTGGTACTGGTGCCACGTGAAACCCCTTTATCAGAAATTCATTTGGGGCATATGTTGGCATTATCCAAGATGGGTGTACGCCTGATTCCTGCTATGCCAGGCTTTTATCATCAGCCTGAATCCATTGCTGATTTGGTGGATTTTATGGTGGATAGAATTATGGATCATATTGGTGTGGATGACGATAACGCAAAAAGATGGGGAATTTAGGAGATTAAAATGGCAGTGGATGCAAAAACATTGGATGATATTTCAGAAAAAATCGCAGCAGGTATGAAATTGCTTGGTGGCGTAAAAATGGGTGCAGAAGCGCAAATTCAACAGGTTGTTGAAGGTGCATTGGCACATTTTGATGTGGTGACCCATGAGCGCATGGAAGTGCAAGAAGCCATGTTGAGAAAGGCGCGTGAAGACCTGCAAGCCATGGAAGCACGCATCATTAAACTTGAAGCGCAGCTCAAGGGTTAAACAGGCTTATTTGTGGGCTTAAAACATAAAATATCACAAGATTTTTATCGCAAATCATCAACCGTACAGGTGATTCAATCCACACAAGTGGTTACGCCTGAAAAGGTTAAGCTCATTCAAGCATGTTAGCGCGATTAGCCAGCGCATCGCTTCGCGGGTTGGAAGCTGAGGCTGTTGATGTGGAAGTGGACTTATCGCGGGGTTTGCCATCTTGGAGCTTGGTGGGGTTGCCTGATGCGGCGGTGCGTGAAGCGCGAGATCGGGTGAGGGCCGCGTTATTAAACTCGAATTTTGAGTTTCCACTGCGCCATATTACTGTCAATTTAGCGCCTGCGGATAAGCGTAAAGATGGTTCTCACTTTGATTTGCCCGTGGCTGTGGGTTTATTGTTGGCATCGGGACAACTGCTGGTTGAGCATCAAGATAAGATGCCATTTATGGTGGGTGAGTTGGCACTTGATGGGCGCTTAAATGCGGTGCGTGGCGTGTTGCCACTGGCAATTTTTGCGCAAGCGCAAGGTTTTAAGCAACTGATTGTGCCCAAAGCAAATGTTGAAGAAGCGGTGGTGGTTGAGGGTTTGACGGTGTTGGCTGCGGATAGTTTATTGGCGGTAGCGGCACATTTAAGTGGTGAGTCTGTGTTGCCAGCGGCGGTGGATGTGCTGGTTACAGATACAGCGGACACATTGCCTGATCTCAAAGATGTGCGCGGACAGCACCAAGCAAGACGGGCTTTAGAAATCACTGCTGCGGGTGGTCACCATTTGTTGATGAGCGGTCCTCCTGGCTCAGGAAAAAGCATGTTGGCATCGCGTTTACCAAGCATTATGCCACCGTTAACGGCAACACAGCGCTTGGCTGTAGCGCGTGTTTATAGCATTGCGGGTGAAGCTGGGCGCTCCGCTATGTCATCCGTGCCACCTTTTCGTAGCCCCCATCACTCAGCATCGGATGTAGCCATGATTGGTGGGGGTCAAATACCCAAACCTGGCGAAGTGTCGAAAAGTTTGCATGGTGCTTTGTTTTTAGATGAGCTTCCTGAATTTAAACGCCCTGTGTTGGAAGTATTGAGGCAGCCTTTAGAGAGTGGTACAGTGAGTATTGCGCGCGCTGCGGATACCTTAACCTTTCCTGCTGAATTTCAACTGATAGGCGCGATGAACCCTTGCCCATGTGGTTATTTGGGTCACCCCTCCAAACCATGCCGTTGTTCGGAGGCACAAGTTTCACGTTATGTTGGACGTATTTCAGGTCCATTACTGGATAGGTTTGATATTCGTATTCATGTGCCACCTGTTGAGCATCAAGCGCTGACACAAATGCAGACGGGTGAAGATTCAGCAACGGTTAAACAACGTGTAGTGACAGCCAGAGCGAGGCAATATGCTAGGCAAGGTGAGGGCGTGGTGAATGCACGTTTGTTGCCCACCACTTTGGAGCAACATGCCAAACCTGATGCACAGGGAGCGCAGTTATTAACCACGGCACTTCACCGCTTTGGATTATCCGCGCGTAGTTACCACCGTATTTTGAAAGTAGGGCGCACGATTGCTGATTTGGCAGGTGAAGATCAAGTCTCATCGGCTCATATTGCTGAAGCACTACAATACCGAGGAGATAGCCTATGAATGTGTTGATTACGGGCGCAAACAGAGGTTTAGGCTTGGGTTTTGTGGAACATTATTTGGCGCAGGGTGCAGATGTTTGGGCATGTTATCGTGCGGACTTGGGCGGTTTGGCTGCTATATATGATGAGAAGCTGCATAGGGTTGAGTTGGATGTCAGCCAAGATTTTTCGGCATCCGATATGGATATTCCCGCCAGCATTGACCTGTTAATCAACAATGCAGGGATTTATGGCTCAGGAAAAGCAGGACAAAACCTTGAACAGATTACAGCTCATGAAATGTTGGATGTGTTTAATGTCGATTGCGTTGGCCCATTAAGGGTGGTGCAGCAGTTTAAGGATAAGTTGATACAGGCTGGTGGTTCGATTGTGAATATCAGCTCAAAAATGGGTTCAAGTGCTGATAATGGCAGTGGTGGCACGTATGCTTATCGGGCAGCGAAGGCTGCGTTGGTCATTGTTTCTAAATCCATGGCGATTGACCTTAAACCATGGGGTGTTTCAGTCATCACCTTGCATCCAGGCTGGGTGGAAACAGATATGACCCATCAAACAGGCTTGATTGATGTTTTAACATCCGTGGCAGGCATGACAGCAGTGATTCAAGACATGAATCA
>CAZWPS010000047.1:0-6236 GCA_964635775.1 uncultured Zetaproteobacteria bacterium
CAAGGACTTCCCCTAAGGATTTAGGGCAAGTGCATGAAAACAGCCCCTGTTTAATACATTTATGTACAGCGCATTGCGCTCGCTGTCATGTTGCGCTTGTCGAAACCGGTGTTTATCAAATATCTTGCCCTGTAAGGTGACTCAACTGCGTTCGGCATGACAAACATGTTCTTTGCTTAAATTATTGCCATTCAGGGCATAAAACCATTTTAATGCCATTGTCCTGCTAGAAAAACACTGATAAAATCAGTCTTTCCAGACCAAAACAGGCTTGCGTGCTGCTTGCGTTTCATCCAAGCGTTTGCGAAATGCTTTGACTGGTGCATCATGTAAAGCTTGAGTATCGCCAGCTTCGCATTGTGCCGCTATCTCTAACATCGCATCACAAAATGAGTCCAAAGTCTCACGCGATTCAGTTTCTGTGGGTTCAATCAACATCGCACCATGCACAATCAAGGGGAAATACACCGTCATCGGATGAAAGCCCATATCAATCAATTGTTTTGCAATATCAAGGGTTTTGACACCATGTTTGGTTTGCAAATCATCGGTGAGTAAACATTCGTGTTTACATAAACCTGCAAAAGGAACGTGGTATTTGTCTTGTAAGCGGCTTAATACATAATTGGCATTTAAGACCGCATCTTGAGCAATTTTATGCAAATGATTACGTCCGAAAGCTGAAATATAAGCATTTGCCCGCATAAATACGCCTGATTGCCCAATCACGCCTAATATCGAACCTATCGATGTCTCATCTTCGGTTTGTAAATGATAGGTTTCACCATCTTTGATAATCCGTGGTACAGGCAAATAAGGTGCAAGTGTGTCATTCACTGCCACAGGACCAGCACCTGGGCCGCCGCCACCATGTGGTGTGGAAAATGTTTTGTGTACATTAATATGCAAACAATCCAAACCCATATCACCTGGGCGTGCTACGCCCACAAGTGCATTTAAGTTGGCACCATCACCATATACTAACCCACCTGCATCATGCACAAGTTGACATATTTCTTTGATATCCGATTCAAAAGTGCCTGCTGTATTGGGGTTGGTCATCATCAAAGCTGCTGTTTCATCATCAAGGTTTGCTTTTAACGCTGCCAAATCAATGCGACCATCAGCACCTGATTTAAGCTCAACACAGTGCATACCACACAGCGCTGCCGAAGCAGGATTCGTACCGTGGGCAGAATCAGGAACCAACACTTTAGTCCGTTTTGTCTCGCCGCGCGCATCCAAACAAGCGCGAATCATCATCAAACCTGTTAATTCGCCATGCGCGCCTGCGGCAGGTTGTAAAGTCACATGCGGTAATCCAGAAATCTCGCCCAACCAGTGTTGCACTTCATACATCAGTGCCAAAGCACCCTGCACTGAATCATCAGGTTGCTCAGGGTGAATATGTGCCAAACCAGGCAGCCGTGCTACCTGCTCGTTCACGCGGGGATTGTATTTCATGGTGCAAGAACCCAATGGGTAAAATCCCGTTTCAATGCCGTGATTCCATTGGCTTAAACGCACAAAGTGACGCACCGTTTCAGGCTCTGAAAGCCCTGGAATATTAGCCGGTTGTTGACGTAAAAAAGTGTGTAACTCAGCAGGCACATCACCTTGCACCCCAGAAATATTGATTGATTCAGGCATATCATGGGCGTGTTCAAAGACCAATGCTTCTTCATGCTGAATACCTAAAGTTGCGGAATATGTAGTCATGCCGACACCTCCAAAGCGGTGATAAAGTCGGTAATATCTTGCTCTTCAAGCATTTCTGTAGTGGCAACCAATAAATGACGCTTTTCTGCAGTTTTATCCATTTTTTCGAGTGGAATGCCCGCAAAAATATCATTTTCGCGTGCTTTAATCATAAAATCATCACGTTTTTGCTGATTTTCAAAGCTTAACAAGGTTTCATTATAATGTGCCCCTGCCGCTGCTTGAACATGCGAAGGCAAACGCGACACCAACATTGCCAATGCTGCCGCAGAATGTTTGGCTACTGTGGCTAAACCTTGGTCGCCCATCAAGGTCATATATGTTGCCGCTGCCGTACACATCAGCCCTTGGTTGGTACAAATGTTTGAGGTCGCTTTTTCGCGTCGAATATGTTGCTCGCGCGTCGATAATGTCAGCACAAAACCACGTTTACCATCAACATCCGTAGTCAAACCACACACCCGACCTGGCATTTGCCTCAAGTATTTCTGTTTACAAGTCAACACACCCAAATGTGGCCCGCCAAATGCCATAGGCACACCCAAAGCCTGCCCCGAACCAACTGCAATATCAGCACCATAAGCCCCTGGAGGTTCAATCAAAGCAAATGCGCTGATATCAGAAAAAACCAATACCATCAAACATTTATGCTCATCGCAGGCCTTGCGCAAAGGTGTTAAGTCATAGACTGAGCCATAAAAATCAGGGTATTGCACAATCACACAAGCCGTTGTCTGATCAATGGCTGCAATCAAGCCTGTCAAATCAGTGCCGAATTCACCCAGCCCCACTTCTACAAACTCACCATCAAGCCGAGATAAGTAATTTTTCGCCACAGCTCTATACCTAGGATTCACCGAACCCGATATCACGATGCGTGATTTGCGTGTGATCCGCCGCGCCATCAATGCCGCTTCTGCTGTTGCCGTTGCCGCTTCATACATGGAAGCATTGGATACATCCATACCAGTAAGCCGCGCAATCATGGTTTGGTATTCAAATAAAGCTTGTAATGTGCCTTGGGCAATTTCAGGCTGGTATGGTGTATATGCCGTTAAAAATTCACCGCGTGAAATAATATAATCAACCACAGCTGGCACAAAGTGATGGTAGGTTCCGCCGCCTAAAAAGCAGCGGGTATTTCCAGCATGCCGATTCTTTTCAGCAGCTTGCGTGAATTTTCGTATAATTCCCACCTCAGACAAACCATCAGGTATGTCAAAGCTGCCTTGTTGTACATGAAATTCGCTAGGGATATCCGCAAATAAGTCCGCAATATGCTGAACGCCAATGGCTTCCAACATAGCTTGTCTATCGGTATCGGTATGGGGTAAATATCGCATCGTTCACTCACAAAGCACAACAAAAAAAGAACACCAAGCTATAAACTTAGTGTTCTTGGGTCGTTGTGGCAGTTTATTCTTCTAAGAAAGTATTGTACTCATCGTCCGTCATCAATTCAGCCGCAGCATCGCCGCTGATTTTAACTTTAGCAATCCAACCCGAACCATAAGGCTCGGTATTCACATGATCGGGAGTGTCTTCAAGCCCTTCATTCACAGCAGTCACTTCTCCAGCCACAGGCGCATAAACATCAGAAACCGCTTTCACCGACTCAACCACAGCATAAGCATCGCCCGCATCCAAATTGCGTCCAACTTCAGGCAATTCAACAAATACAATGTCGCCCAAAGCCTCTTGCGCATGATCAGTCACCCCAAAAGTCGCCGTATCACCTTCAATACGCACCCACTCATGGTCTTTGGTATATTTTAAGCCTGCTGGTATTGACATAAATCCTATCCTTTTTTCACATTTGAGCGCACAAATGGTGTTGTTGTGCGTTCTGCTTCAATTTGTTTACCGCGAACTTCTACACTTAAATCGCCATCTGTCACATGTTCTGGTAAAACATATGCCAAAGCAATTCCGCCACCTGCCAGCGGCGAATGCATGCCTGAAGTGACTTCACCACTTTCAACACCATTCACAAATACTTTATAATGCTCACGCGGAATACCGCGCCCCGTCATTTTCAAAGCAATCAAACGCTTTTCAGCACCCGCCGCTTTGCGCTTGGCAACTGCTGCCTTACCGATAAAGTCACCCTTATCCAGCTTGGTAATCCACATCAACTTGGCTTCAACTGGCGTGACGGCATCCGAAATCTCATGCCCATAAAGCGCATAACCCATTTCTGTACGCAACATATCACGCGCTGCCAAACCAATAGGCACTGCCCCTTGTGCCAACAAAGCAGACCACACTTCAACCGCAATAGCATTGGGAATATAAATCTCAAAACCATCTTCGCCTGTATAACCTGTGCGCGAAATGATGCCACCAGCACTGCCAATCTTTCCTCTGGCAAACTTGTAATAAGCGATGTTTTCTAAATCCATGTCCGTCAATGTTTGCAAAGCCGCCTGTGCTTTTTTGCCTTGTAAGGCAAGCAATGTGGTTGCATCGGATTCATCTGTCACCACAACTTCAAAATTCATGGCTTCTTTGCATAAGTGTGCGACATCTTTATGACGATTCGCCGCATTGATACACAAATAATAGGCTTCATCATTGATTTTATAGGTGGTGATGTCATCAATAAATGTGCCTTGCTCATTCAACAATGCCGAATATTGCACCTGCCCATCCACCAATTTGGACACATCATTGGTGGTAACATATTGCAGAAATTTCAGTGCCTCAACACCTTCCACCCGCACTTGTCCCATATGTGTAATGTCAAAAATACCTGCTTCGCCTTCACGAACCGCCGTATATTCTTTCAAAGCACCATTTTGGTATTGAACAGGTAATTCATAACCCGCAAACGGCACAATTTTACCACCCAGCTTAACATGCTCATCAAAAAGCGGAGTTTTCAATAAATCAGCCACCTTATTGACCGTAACTCGCCAAAGCTGCCGCCGTTGCTTCACCTTGAGAAACAGGTGCGCCCACGCGGTGCAAAACTTCATCCAATGCTGACACACATTTGAGCACATTATCTTTACGACATGCATAACCCATCAAACCAATGCGCCACACTTTACCAGCCATCACACCAAGCCCCCCACCAATTTCCAAGTTGTAGTCATTTAATAACAAACCACGCACTTGCGCATCATCCACGCCTTCAGGAATAGTCACTGCATTTAATTGTGGTAAACGTTCAGCTTCAGGAACAACAAAGGTCAAGCCCAAAGCTTCCAAGCCTGCTTTGAGTGCGTTGTGGTGTGTTGCATGACGCGCCCACGCCGTCTCTAAACCTTCATTTTGCAACAATACCAAAGACTCATGCAAGGCATAAAGTGCATTGATTGGTGCGGTATGATGGTAAGCGCGTTTCGCACCCGCACCCCAATAACCCATCACCAGATTCAAATCTAAGAACCAGCTTTGCACTTTACTTTTACGATTTTGAATGCGCTCAACAGCCGCAGGGCTAAAAGAGACAGGTGACAAACCAGGGGTGCAAGACAAGCATTTTTGTGTGCCTGAATAAATCGCATCAATGCCCCAGTCATCCACACGCAGTTCAGTGCCGCCCAATGATGTAACCGCATCAACAATGGTCAAACAACCATGCGCATGTGCCAAATCACACATGGCTTTAACATCAGTCGTTGCCCCTGTTGATGTTTCAGCATGAACAAATGCAACCGTGGTCGCTGCTGGATTCGCTTTTAACGCATCTTCAAGCTTGGCTGGGTCACAAGCTCTGCCCCAATCATCTTCAACCATCACCGCAGTTGCCCCACAACGCTCAACATTTTCTTTCATGCGCCCGCCAAACACACCATTTTGACAAATGATGACGGTATCTCCTGCTTCAACCAAGTTGACAAAACATGTCTCCATGCCCGCAGAACCTGGTGCTGAAACAGGGATGGTGAGTTCATTTTTGGTTTGAAAAGCATATTGCAACAAGCTTTTCATCTCATCCATCATGTGCACAAACAAAGGATCAAGATGACCAATCGTCGGGCGACTCATCGCCTCTAAAATACGTGGATTCACATCCGAAGGACCTGGCCCCATCAAAGTGCGTTGTGGTGGATGAAATGATGATATCATGTGTTCGTTACCCCTATTCATAAATAGTTAAATGCGACAGTATAAAGATGAAAGTCCGTGCTGAACACCATCTTTATATTGCGGTTATTTGTTTATACTATGTTTATAGCGGCCAAAGTGTCGTAGCCAGCCACATAAAGGTTAGCAGCAATAAACCACATAACAACGTCGCCCCACCGTATAAAGGCTGAAAACCAATCACTTTAAGCTGTTTCACCCCAATAAATATACCAAATGCAGCCGCAAAAAATCCAAATTCGTTCATCACCAGCAAGCTCAACAGTGGCACTGCGCGCAAACCGTCTTCACCAATGCTATTGCCCAAGACAATAATCGGCACCAATATTAGCCCAACAAGCGCTGCCAAATAAGGAAAGTGTATCTTTTTCATGCTCAATGACCTCCAGGTTATTGTTGCAAAATATTTCTATCCACCACGC
>CAZWPS010000047.1:6336-9404 GCA_964635775.1 uncultured Zetaproteobacteria bacterium
GATTACGCATTCATCAGCAATGTCACCCAATGTTTCACCTCAACATCAGTCCCTGCTTGCAAATGATGCAAACAGCCAATGTTTGCTGTGGCAATCACTTCTGTTGGCTGTGCCGTTAAATGACGCAGCTTGTTATCGCGCAAGCTTGCGGATAATTCAGGCTGCAAGATGGAATAAGTCCCTGCAGAACCGCAACATAAATGAGCATCTTGCACGGGCATCAATTCATAACCCAGCCCGCTTAATATCGCTTCAACATTGCCCGTCAACTGCTGCCCATGTTGCAGGGTACAAGGGGCATGAAACGTCATGCGTTTGGGGCTACTGAGCTTGAAACTTGTCAAATCTTCTGCCGCCAAAACTTCAGCAATATCTTTGGCTTTTGCCGTAATGATTGCTGCTTTTTCAGCATAATCTGCATCATGGCGAAGCAAGTAAGCATACGATTTTATTTCTAAAGCACATGCGCTCGCCGTGGACAAAATAGACTCAACACCAGCATCCACATACGGCATCCAAGCATCAATATTCGCCCGCACACGATTTAACCCCGCGGCTTTGGCATTCAAATGATTTTCTACTGCGCCACAGCATTGAGCCTGCCCTGTACGCAAGGTTTGTATGCCCAATTTATCCAATACCAAAGCCATTGCCACATCAATTTCAGGTGACATCGCAGGCTGAACACAGCCTTCAATCAACAAAACCTGACGTGCATGCTGTTTTTTCGGAAAGGATACTGTTTTCTGCTTTTTTGGTATCTTTTTTTGCATATTTTTGCTTAAAAATGGTCTAAATACACGACCCAACGTCAATAAAACATGAAAAATAAGCCTGTTGGGTAAGATTTTAAGCAACATCGTACGCAAAATACGTTGCTTTAAAGGTCTTTTTACTTTTTCTTCAATCATAGCTTTGCCAATCTCTGCTAAATGGGCATATTCCACACCCGATGGGCAAGTGGTTTCACAGGCTCTACAACTCAAACACCTGTCCAAATGCTGTTGTGTTATTTGGCTAACTTCACCGCCTTCCAACATGTCTTTAATCAAATAAATACGACCACGCGGGCCATCCAATTCATCACCAAGCTCTTGATAAGTAGGACAAGTTGCAGTGCAAAAACCACAATGCACGCAAGCGCGTAAAATAGCATTGGCTTCTTTGCCTTCGGCTGTGTCAAGTATCGTTTGAGGAATATTTGTTTGCATAGTACACCCCCACCAGAGCACAAAACAATCAATATTGTTTCTTGGTGTTTTTGTCATTCAAAAAACACATCATTTCTAGCGAATACCACGTTGGATGAGCTGATGAGCAAGCCCAGGAACAACCACCCTTGCCATACACGCCATTCAGAAAACTTATGTCAAAACTCACCAATAGCAATAAAAGAATACACTGCCCCAATTTTCCTATTTAGTAAGCTGTCACCGTAATTAAGATGAGTGTACTAAAAAAGGTCGGGGATGGGCTTATAACATGTTATTTTGAAGGTGATATTTTATTATACGTGAGGCTATAGATGATGATAAAATCCGCGAATCAAGCCTTGGCCCTATTGATTAGGGTAACAGTTGTGAAATGCATGCATAGAACTAACATTTTACATGCTTTTTACATCTGTTTATTGACCTGAAAATCCCTTAACTTAGTGCCATTCGGTAGCGTCCCCTTTTAAATCAGTAAAGAAAAATGAAACACTTCCCTTTTACCCATTCAAGTGACATGTTCCACATAGTTGATATACTTGCTATATTTACGCAACGCACTCTTATAAAACATTAAAAATAAAACAGCTTAAAGGATAACATGGCAATCAAATCGACAATTTTTAAGGCTGATGTTCAAGTTTCAAATATGGATACGCATTATTATAAAAATCATCTGCTGACGATTGCACGCCACCCTTCGGAAAATGATGAGCGTATGATGATTCGTTTACTTGCTTTTGCCCGTCATGCCCATGCGTATATGGGTTTCACCAAAGGTTTGTGTGCCGAAGATGAGCCTGATCTGTGGCAAAAAAGTTTGAGTGATGAAATTGAAGTGTGGATTGATTTGGGGCAACCCGATGAGAAGCGTATTCGTAAAGCTTGTGGTCGAGCGAAACAGGTGTTTATTTATACATACAACGAACGCAGCGCAGCCATTTGGTTTGAGCAAATCAAAAGTAAACTCACCCGCTTTGATAACCTACAATTGTTTTCTATCTCTGATACTGCGGTTTCAGCTATGGGTGAGATGGCCAAGCGTAATATGAGCCTGCAATATATGATTCAAGATGGTGAAGTCATGCTTAGCGATGGCGAAAACGCTGTCACGATTGAACCTAGGTTGCTTAATATTTCATGATGAAAAATACGTGGTATGTGCTGCCACATCTTTGGTAACAACTGCATTTGCACCAATGATTGCCCCATCACCAATATTGACACCAGCTAATACTTTCGCACCGCCACCAATCCAAACATTGTTACCAATGCTCACAGATTTGGCAAAACACACACCCTGCTTACGCTGTTGCCAGTCTTTAGGATGATCTGATGTGTAAATATGCACATCAGGACCAAGCAACACATCATGCCCTATCACAATCGGTGCAGCATCAAGAAGCACACATTGAAAATTCGCATAAAAATTGCGCCCTACTTCAATATTCACACCATAATCACACTGAAATCCAGGCTCCAGCACTGCACTACCTACAGCTTTAAACAAACGCGTAATATGTTTCATATTGCCAGCGCTGGGGTGTGTATTGTATTTGGCACAAGCCAAGCGTGCAGCCGACCGCAATGTCCTAAGCTCTGCGTCTAAACAATCATAATCTAAGCCTGACACCATATTTTCAAATTCAGACATGATAACCCTTTAGTCAGCGAAATACTGTTGTAATACCTGATACAGATAAACCGTATCTTTGCAGCCTGCCAGTTCGCGAATCGAATGCATAGCAAAGGTTGGCACACCAACATCTACAGTGCGCACGCCTAGGTTGTTGGCTGAAATGGGTCCAATCGTGCTGCCACACCCCATATCAGAGCGCACCACAAACGATTGCACAG
>CAZWPS010000048.1:0-9362 GCA_964635775.1 uncultured Zetaproteobacteria bacterium
TGCAGCAAATGGTTGCTGATACATTATCCTTGCGCATTATGGAAGTACGCGAAGTTGTCACTTTTTACACCATGTTTCGTGAGCAGCCTTGCGGCAAGTATTTGCTGGAAGTGTGTACCAATGCGAGTTGTATGTTGAATGGTGCGCATGAATTATTGGATCACATGACGGCAACTTTAGGTATTCAAGTCGGAGAAACGACAAAAGATGGCATGTTTACCATTACTGAAGTGGAGTGTGCTGGGGCTTGTGCAGGCGCACCTGTGGTGCAAGTGAATAATGTTTACCACGAAAAAGCAACGGCAATAACCATGGATGCGTTGATTACTCAAGTGCGTGCTGGCAAGGTGGTTTAAAGATGATTTCTTCTGATCCTAAGCAAGTGCAACGCATCTGCTTTGATAACATTGATGTCAAAGATATGCACAAACTTGAAGTGGCGAAAGCCCACGGTGCTTATGCTTTTTTGCCTACGGTATTGAATGACTTTGATAGCGATAGAATCATTGATGAAGTCAAATTATCAGGCTTACGCGGACGTGGTGGTGCAGGTTTCCCAACAGGTCTTAAATGGTCATTTGTGCCGCGCAACACGGGTAAACCAACTTATTTATTATGTAATGCTGATGAAGGTGAACCAGGCACCTTTAAAGATAGAGATATTATGCGTTTTGATCCGCATCTGTTGATTGAAGGCATGATTATGGCTGGTTTCGCACTGGGCGTGAAGGATGCATACATTTATATTCGTGGTGAATTTTTGCATGAATACAATGTGATGTGTGCGGCGATTGAAGAAGCTTACGCAGCGAATTTGCTGGGTGACAATATTCTTGGTACATCACACGCCATGAATCTTACGATGCACCGTGGTGCTGGAGCTTATATTTGCGGTGAAGAAACTGCATTAATTGAATCGCTTGAAGGCAAAGCAGGTCGCCCGCGTTTCAAACCACCATTCCCTGCTGTTGAAGGTTTTTATGCCTGCCCTACGGTGGTGAATAATGTCGAAACATTAGCAACTGTGCCTGCTATTTTAGAATATGGCGGAGCATGGCATGCGGCGATTGGTGTGCCGAACAATACAGGCTGCAAGATTTTTTCCGTATCGGGTCATGTCAATAAACCGGGTAATTATGAAGTGCCGCTGGGCACATCTTTGAAAACATTAGTTGAAGACTATTGTGGTGGATTGCAACATGGAACAGTGCCTAAAGTAGTGATTCCAGGCGGTTCTTCAACACCATGGTTAACAGGCGAGCATTATGATACGCCTTTAACTTATGATGATATGATGAAAGCGGGGTCATTTTTGGGTTCAGGTGCCATTATTGTGATGGATGAAACAGCTGATTTAGTGGCGATTACCCATCGCTTAACGCACTTTTATGCCCATGAATCATGTGGTCAATGTACGCCTTGCCGTGAGGGCACAGGTTGGTTAGATCGTGTGTTAGAGCGTGTGAATGCGGGGCAGGGCAGTGATGAAGATGTTAAAGTCATGAATGATGCGGCAACGCATATGGCAGGACGTACCATTTGTGCCTTGGCAGAAGGCGCTGCTGCACCCGTTTTATCATTGCTGAAACATTTCCCTGACGATGTGCAAGCGAAGTTGCTGAAAGAAAAACAGGCGGAGAAAGCATCATGACAGAGTTGTTTATCAATGACGAAGAAGTGACGGTTCCCGCAGGAACCAGCATTTTAGAAGCCTGTCGTGAGCATGGCGTGGAAGTACCTTATTTTTGTTATCACCCTGAGCTTTCTGTAGCGGCAAATTGTCGAATGTGTTTGGTTGAGGTTGAAGGCTGGCCTAAACCTGCTGCATCATGTTGCACGCCCGTTGCAGAAGGCATGAAAGTGGTGACTGAATCAGTGAGTTTGGAAAAAGACCGCTCAATGATGATGGAATATTTATTGATTAATCATCCTTTGGATTGCCCTGTATGCGATCAAGGCGGCGCATGTAAACTACAAGATTATGCTGTGGATCATGGTGTGGGTAAGGGGCGTTTTAATGAAGAAAAACGCTTGCCTACGGATAAAGATTTAGGTCCATTTGTGCAAACTTGTATGACCCGTTGTATTCATTGTACACGTTGTGTGCGCTTTGCAGATGAAATTGCAGGCACAGGTGATATGGGTGTGTTGGATCGTGGTGACCACATGAAGATTGATGGTATTGTTGAAGATGCCTTATCTTCGGAATTGTCGGGTAATTTATCTGACATTTGTCCTGTGGGTGCTTTGTTGGATAAACCTTCCCATGATGTATCGCGTCCTTGGGAAATGAAACGTCATCAAAGTACGTGTACCCAATGCCCTCAGGGTTGTGATATTTCGATTGAGTCACGTGATGATGAAGTCATGCGTGTTCGTCCGCAGCAAGATGGTGTGGAGCCATGGATTTGTGACCGTGGCCGTTATGTTTATGATGCTTTTCGCTCAGATAAACGTATTTTGAGCCCTCAAGTGCGCGATGCTTCTGGCTGGCAACAAACATCTTGGGATGAAGCGATTGCGAAGTCCGTTGCTTTATTACAAGGTAAACGTGTGGGTATTGTATTCTCTCCAGACTGGAGTATTGAAGGGTTAACTTCGATTCGTTTGATGCGTGATTTGGTTTTGCAAGATGCGCAAGTAGCCTTTGAGTTGCACCGTCGTGATATGCGTCCATTTGCCTTTGAAGAAGGCTTATCCATGACCACATCAGCCATAGAAAACACGGAGCAAGTGGTCATTTTAGGTTCAGACTTGCGGCAACGTGTTCCTGTATTGATGCAGCGTTTACGCAAACGTTTACGTGCAGGAAAAGCAGTGTCACGCATTGGAGCCATGAACTACCGCACGAACAGTGAGCCGATGTTGGATGCTTTGATTCGTCCGCGAGACTGGCATGCGATGATTGCCAGAGCGATGGAGCAACTCATTGACGTGGGCAAAACTGCTGCGGGCATGGATGCTTGGCTTGAGAAAGTGAAAGAGCGGCATGAAGCAGGCAAGGTTTTGGCAGATGCATTATTGGCAGACTCATGTGCTTTGTTGGTGGGTGAAGAAGTGCGCTCACATGAAGATGCAGCGGCATTGATTCATGGTTTGGATTTATTGATGCGAGCAGCAGGTCATGCTGAAGCAAACAATGACGGACGAAATTTATTGCCTGAAGGCATGAATGGGCAAGTATTATCGGCAGTATTTGGTGAAGAGCGTGTCTCAGCAGGTGCAATTTTTGATGCGGTAAACCAAGGCGAGTTGGATGCTTTGTTATTGATTGGTAGTGATCCTCTGGGTGATGGTTTGTTTTCGCGTCAAGCCAGAGCAGCATTGGCTAAAGTACCTTTGGTTCAAGTCGGTGCGATTGCTGGTGAGGTTGCAGACTTTGCCACCGTACAACTTCCAGCGGCAGCTTATGCTGAGGTTGAAGGCACGTTTGTAAACATGGAAGGTCGCGTTCGCACTGCTGACTCACCATTGCGTTCATTGGGTGAAGAGCGTCCATTGTGGAAAATCATGATGCGTTTGGTGCAGGCAATGGGGCAGGATGTGCCTGCTGTTGATTTAGCTGAGTTGCGTGAGCAAGTGGCAGTTTTGGCACCAAGTTGTGCAGCTGTTTTACAAAAAACATGGTCAGGTCAAGCGGGTCACGATGATTTAGTGCCAGTGGGGCGTCATCGTAAAGCCGTCAACTTACCGCATTTGACAGCACCATTAAAAGCTTTGGATGTGGTGAGTCGTTATTCGATGTACCGTGAAGGGGCATGGGCTAGGGCTTCGGATTTATTGGCAAAAGCAGGTTCTATTCATGCGCTTGATGATGTTTTGGTTCATCCCAATACGCTAAAAGAACTTAAACTTGAAGCGGGCAGCTTGCATGTGTTATCTGATACCGATGCGCAAAATTATACGATTGGCGTGCGCGAAGATGTTGCACCTGGTGTGTTGTTTGTGGCAAAACGTGGGGAAGCAGGCGATTTGTCGAATGAAACAAGTGTTGATTTGAGGGGAGTTCAATGATGGAATTTTTCGATTCTCAATTATGGGCAATGATACAACAAGGGCTTATTTGGGCATTAGAGATTCTTGCAATTGCTGTTCCTGTTGCACTTTCTGTTGCTTATATTACCTATGCTGAACGTCGGGTTATTGGTTGGGTTCAAGTGCGTAAAGGTTGTAACCGTGTAGGTCCTTTTGGTTTATTACAGCCTCTAGCCGATGGTCTAAAATTATTCTTAAAAGAAACGATTATCCCAGCAAAATCGAATAAATTTTTATTTGTGGCAGCACCAGTGATGGCACTGATGCCAGCACTCCTTGCTTTTGCAGTGGTTCCCTTTGGTGAAACAACGCTGTTTGGTTTTTGGGAAGATGCACATGTGATGGCGATTGCTGATTTAAATGTGGGTATTTTGTATGTGATGGCGATTTCAAGCTTATCGATTTATGGAATTTTGATGGCAGGTTGGGCTTCAAACTCCAAATATGCCTTGATTGGGGCGATTCGTTCCACCTCGCAAATGATTTCATATGAAATATCTATGGGTTTCTCTATTGTGTGTGTATTAATTTTGGCGGGAAGTCTAAGTTTATCTGATATTGTACATGCTCAAGCAGGTGGTATTGCCCATTGGTACTTTATCCCGTTGTTTCCTATGTTTTTGGTATTCTTTATTTCAGGTGCAGCTGAAACCAATCGCTCACCCTTTGATTTGCCAGAAGGTGAAGCTGAATTGGTAGCTGGTTTCTTTGTTGAATATTCAGGCATGTGGTTTGCCACTTTCTCCTTGGCTGAATATGCGGCGATGATTTTGATTTCATTAATGACCGCGATTCTCTTTTTGGGTGGTTGGTATCCGCCATTTGAGTTTTTATCCTTTATTCCGGGAACGGTATGGTTGTTGGCAAAAACATCATTCTTAATCTTTGTATTCATTTGGTTTAGAGCAACTTTCCCTCGTTATCGTTATGATCAGTTGATGCGTTTGGGTTGGAAAGTATTCTTGCCTTGGACATTAGCTTGGATTGCGGTGATTGGTTTGTGTACGTATGCGGCAGAAATTAGTGATAGCTTGAGTTTCTTGACTGATGCGGTTGCATTTTATCAACCTTGGAGAAATTAAATCATGCAGATGATTAAACGTACTTTAAAAACATGGCTACTTTGGGAGCTGGTTTTGGGTTTAGCGCTCACAGGGCGTTACCTTTTTAAAAAGAAGATTACGATTGAATACCCTGAAGAACGCACGCCTTTATCACCACGCTTTCGCGGGCTTCATGCTTTGCGTCGTTATGAAAATGGTGAAGAGCGTTGTATTGCTTGCAAATTATGCGAAGTCACTTGCCCTGCTTTGGCGATTACCATCGAATCAGAAGAACGTGAAGATGGCTCTCGGCGTACAACACGTTATGATATTGATATGACCAAGTGCATTTTTTGTGGTTTTTGCCAAGAAGCATGTCCTGTGGATGCGATTGTAGAAACGCAAGAGTTTGAATATGCTTCAGAAACACGAGAAGCCTTGTATTATGACAAAGCCATGTTGCTCAAAGTTGGCGAGCGCTACGAACCGCAAATTGCTGCAAACCTTGCAGCAGATGCGCGTTACCAATAAGGGAGTAGAAAAAATATGTTAGAAATGGCATTCTTTTATTTGTTTGGAGGCTTGGCGATTTTTGCTGCTTTGGGTGTGATTTTGTCGGCCAATACCATGCATTCGGTGATGTGGCTTATCCTTTGTTTCTTTAATGCTTCGGGCTTGTTCTTTTTGTTGGACGCAGAATTTCTGGGTATCATTTTGATTTTGATTTATGTCGGCGCAGTGATGGTATTATTTATGTTTGTCATCATGATGTTGGAAGTGAATGTTGCCAAACGTCGTGAAGGTTGGTTGCAATACTTACCTGTGGGCGGAATGATTGCTTTGATTTTATTGATTGAATTGGTTGCGGTATCAAGCAGTGGCTTGTTTGGTTCAGAAAAGATGGCATCGGCGGCTCATATGGGTGCGGAAGTGAACAATACGATGGAAATTGGTAAGGTTTTGTATACGAAATACTTATTGGCCTTTGAAATTGCGGCGATTATTTTGCTGGTCGCGCTTGTGGGGGCGATTGTTTTGACCTTACGTGAGCGTAAAGATGCGAAATATCAGAATATTTCTAAACAAGTGAATGTACGCAAAGAAGATCGTTTGACTAAGGTGAGTATGTAATGGTTCCTTTATCGTATTTTTTAATCATAGGTGCGGCACTGTTTAGCATTGGTATTGTTGGTTTATTTTTGAACCGCAAAAATGTGATTACCATTTTAATGTGTATTGAGTTGATGTTGTTGGCCGTGAACATCAATTTTGCAGCATTTTCACATTTTTTAGCTGATATAGATGGTCAAATCATGGTCTTTTTCGTCTTGACTGTGGCCGCAGCGGAAGTTGCGGTGGGGTTGGCTATTTTGGTGGCTTATTATCGTCAACGTCGCTCCATTGCGATTGAAGACATCAACACATTGCAGGGCTAAGGGGATTCATGGTGTTAGAAGCAACTGAAATGACGTTGAACACAACGGAACTATTGGCTATTCCACTGCTGCCGTTGATTGGAGCTTTGCTGGCTGGTTTATTTGGCTGGGCGCTTAAAGATACACTAAGCCATTGGATTACTTGTGTTTGTGTGGTTTTATCGGCGATATTATCGATTGATGTGTTTATACAAGTGCTTGATGGTGCTGAATTTTATGGCAACTTCTGGACTTGGATGGCAGCGGGTAGTTTCGTGGTGCAAATTGGCATGATGATTGACCCCTTAACGGCCATCATGATGGTGACGGTGACTGTGGTATCGGCTTGTGTGCATATTTACACCATTGGTTATATGCATGGGGATGCTGGTTACCCGCGTTTCTTTGCTTATATTTCAGCTTTCACCTTCTCGATGTTGGTTTTGGTGATGGGCAATAGCTTCTTTACCTTGTTCTTTGGCTGGGAAGCGGTGGGTTTATTCTCCTATTTATTGATTGGTTTCTGGTACAAAAAAGACTCTGCCAATGTGGCAGCAATGAAGGCATTTATTGTCAACCGTGTGGGTGACTTTGGTTTTGCCATAGGTATTTTGGCGGTGTGGTACTACTTTGGCACAGTTGATTATCGTGAAGTGTTTGCGGCAGTGCCTGCCCTTGTTGAATCTGCTTCAAGCATGTCTTTCCTCGGTTGGGAAATTGATACCATTACCTTTATTTGTTTGGCACTGTTTGTGGGTGCGATGGGCAAATCGGGTCAAGTTCCTTTACATATTTGGTTGCCTGACTCCATGGAAGGTCCGACACCGATTTCAGCATTGATTCATGCTGCAACCATGGTGACTGCGGGTGTGTTTATGGTGGCGCGTTTGTCACCGATGTTTGAATTTTCTGAAGTTGCGCTTGCGGTGGTGATTATTGTGGGTGCAGTCACTGCCTTTATGTGTGCCACCATTGGTCTTGTGCAAAATGACATTAAACGGGTGATTGCATATTCCACATGTTCGCAGTTGGGTTATATGTTTGTGGCGTGTGGTGTTTCGGCGTATTCAGCGGGCATTTTTCACTTGATGACCCACGCATACTTTAAAGCATTATTGTTCTTAGCTGCGGGTTCAGTGATTCACGCGGTGATGAATAATCAGGATATTCGTCATATGGGTCAATTGCGTAAGTTTATGCCGATTACTTATATCACCATGTTGCTTGCAGCCTTGGCGTTGTCTGGTGTGCCTCCATTTGCAGGCTTCTGGTCGAAAGATTTGATTATTGAGTCGGCGATGTTGCGGGAAATGGGTTGGGTTAGTGAATTTGCTTATTATGCCTTGTTATCAGGTGTCTTTATGACCGCCTTTTACACCTTCCGCATGTTCTTCTTAACTTTCCACAACACTGACCGTGTACCTGAAGCAACCAAACCACATCTGCACGAGTCACCCAAAGTGATTACTGTGCCGCTGATGATACTTGCTGTGGGTGCAGTGCTTTCTGGTGTGTGGGGTGTATTTATCTTGGACATTACCAATGCCGAGATTGTGCAAGGTTTCTTCCGCGATTCGATTTATGTCATGGATGAACATAACCCACTCTTAATCTTGGCCTTACATGGCTCTCATGCTTGGTACCACTTTGCCTTTACAGCACCATTTTGGTTGGCTATTGGCGGCATTAGCTTGGCCTATGCGATGTATTTCAAAGCCAGCACAATGCCTGCGAAAATTGCAGCAGCATTTCCAAGATTGTATACGTTCTTACTCAACAAATGGTATTGGGATGAGATGTATGATCGTTTCATCGTTCGTCCAGTTTGTGCTTTGGGTTCATTCTTCTGGAAAACAGGTGATTTAGGCATGATTGATAAAGGTATGATTCATGGTGGTGTGGTCAACACTGTGAAAAGTGGCGCGGCATTTTTGCGCACGATGCAATCTGGAATGATATACCATTATGCTTATGCGATGGTTATTGGTGTGTTTGGTTTATTAACATACCTGCTGTTGAACGGATAAGGGGAAAGGGATAAACATGGAACAGTTAAACAATATATTGGATTTCCCAATTTTATCGTTGGCAATCTTTTTGCCGACTTTTGGTGCTATTCTGATTTGGTTATTCATTAAAGATGAAATGATGGTGCGCTGGACAGCATTACTGGTATCTGTGGCAACTTTCATTGTCACTCTGCCGCTTATCTTTAGTTTTGATACTTCAACGCATCATATGCAGTTTGAAGAGTTGTACCATTGGATTCCTGCATTTAATATTGATTATCGTTTGGGTGTGGATGGTATTTCGATGCCGTTTATTGTTTTAACAGGACTACTCACGATTATTTGTATTGTTTCTGCGTGGAATTGCATTAAAACACGCATCAAAGAGTATATGATTGCATTTTTAGTGCTTGAAACCACATTAATTGGTGTGTTTTCATCATTGGATGTCATTTTGTTTTACTTCTTTTGGGAAGCGATGCTGATTCCGATGTACCTCATCATTGGTGTTTGGGGCGGTAAAAACCGTGTTTATGCCACGCTTAAATTCTTCCTCTATACTTTAGCTGGTTCGGTCTTGATGTTGGTTGCCTTACTTGCCATGTATTTTGAAGCAGGGGCAACATCGTTTAGCATGCTTCACTTCATGGACTATGCCTTTAATTTCACTTGGCAGTTCTGGATATTTATTGCTTTCTTTGTGGCTTTTGCGGTCAAAGTGCCGATGTGGCCAGTACATACATGGTTGCCGGATGCGCATACCGAAGCGCCGACGGCCGGTTCAGTCCATCTAGTGGGTATTCTAATGAAAGTGAGTGCGTATGCTTGTTTGGGTTGCTTTTTTGCCTTTTTTTTTGTAG
>CAZWPS010000049.1:0-9249 GCA_964635775.1 uncultured Zetaproteobacteria bacterium
CATTAGCAGGGATGTTGATTCGTGTGGCAGATAATTATGATAAGGAATCATCAAGAAATATTAAACGTTTGTTAACGGTGATGGAGCCATTGTTGGTGATGGGTATGGCTGTGGGCGTGGGCACGTTGGCAATGGCAATTTTATTGCCGATTGTGGAAATGAATCAGTTGGTTCGCTAGGAGTGATGATGTTGAAATGGTGGGTTGGGCTAGTGGTTTTGTTGTCGCCTTTATGGGTGCAGGCAACACCAGATCAAGCATGGTCAGAAGCGATGCATTTGGCACAACAGGGCAAAGATAAGCAAGCTATGGCTTTGATGCGTGGTGCACAGTTGCAATATAGTCGGCAAAGCTTGTGGACACAGCGTTTTGATTTTGCTTCACGGATGTTGCATTTGCGGCAACAAGCGAAATACCATAGTCAATATCATCCCATTGTATTGCAGGGACAAAACCACTATGAAATTCTTTTGAATAATTGGTTGCAACAGCATCCTATGCCCCAATCATCAGGCTCAACCATGGCTGGTTTGCTGGCGGCTATTATCCCTGGTGCAGGTCATGCTTGGCAGGGACGTTGGGGTGATGCTGGGGTAGCAGCGATGTTGGTATGGCCATTATTAATCCTGACTTTTTGGGCAGCTAGGCGCGATATAGGGCCTGTGACCGTGTTTTTTGCGTTAATCACGGCATGGTTATGGTCAGGCACTGTATTTTCTGCTGTATCTTTAGCAGAACGTGGTGATTATGAGCTGTATGTTGCATGGTGGCAACAGATGTGGACAGCCTCAGGCTTACCTGCTCGGTCTTGGTAGCAGCGTTTATCAGATGCAATTATGCTTAACACCGTTCATCTAGGCTTATGCCTTCGCCTACCGCTTTAAAAACACAACACACAGACTACCTTATCATTGGTAGTGGTGCTGCGGGTTTGATGGCTGCGCATCGTTTAGCTGATTTTGGGCAAGTATTATTGGTGAATAAAGCGGACTTTCCTGATTCCAACACCTTCCAAGCTCAAGGTGGTATTGCAGGCACGGTGGGCAAGCATGATTCTACAACTGCCCATGCCAACGATACCATGATTGCTGGGGCAGGGCTTTGTCATGATGGTGTGGTGCAGCAAATCATTGATGAAGGCGCAACGATTATTGAGGAGTTATTAGCGTTAGGCACCAACTTTGATGAAGAAGATGGTGAACTTCACTTAACGCAAGAAGGTGGGCATTCGCATCGTCGCATTGCGCATTTCCAAGACTCGACAGGACGCGCTATTGGTGAAACATTATTTAAACATGTACAACACCATGCAAACATTACCTGCTTAAAACAACATGTTGCCATTGATGTCATTACGAGCCAAAAACAAGGTCAACATCAGCTTCCTAACCGCTGCTTGGGTGCATATATTCTTGCTCCAAACGGTGAAGTGTTGGTCATCACTGCCAAACATGTCATTTTAGCCACGGGTGGTGCGGGCAAGGTATATCTTTACACATCCAATCCGCATCCAGCTACGGGTGATGGGATTGCGATGGCATGGCGTGCTGGTTGTGCGGTCATGAATATGGAATTCATGCAATTTCATCCCACTTGTTTATATCACCCGAATGGTTCGACCATGTTACTTAGCGAAGCATTACGTGGGGAAGGTGGTTTTTTGCTTAATCAGCATGGGCATCGCTTTGTTTTTGATTATGATGAACGTGGCGAGCTTGCACCACGAGATATTGTGGCGCGTGCCATTGACCATGAAATCAAGAAAAGTGGTGAAGACTGTATGTATTTGGATGTGCGTCATTTGGGTAAAACCAAAATAGATGCCCAATTTCCTAATATTCAACAGCGATTGCAAGCTTTAGGCATGGATATGTGTAAGCAATGTATTCCTATTGTGCCTGCGGCGCATTATATGTGTGGTGGTGTGCAAACTGATATTGCAGGGCAAACGAATATTCAAGGTTTATATGTGATTGGTGAGTCATCATGCACAGGATTTCACGGCGCGAACCGTCTGGCAAGCAACTCACTTTTGGAGTGTTTAGTGATGGCAGAACATTGTGCTACTTTGATTCAGAATAAGGAAGATGTAGAAGCTGAATATCTCAATATACCTTTGCCAGAGTGGGATAGTAGTGGTGTTATTCCTGAACAAGAGCGCGTGCAAATCAAGCATAATTGGGATGAAATTCGGGCAATTATGTCAAATTATGTGGGTATTGTGCGCTCTTCAGGGCGTTTGCGCATGGCAAGTAGACGCTTGGCTTTGATTCGCGAAGAAATTGCCAATTATTATTGGCAACATCCGTTAAGTCGCAATTTATTAGAGCTACGCAACCTATCGTTGCTTGCCGAACTCATGGTGCGCAGCGCTCAACAACGCCATGAATCTCGTGGTTTACACTACATTACAGATTACCCCAATACAGATGTCATCGCTAAAGATACCATTCTTTTTCCGTAGCTGTTCAGCTCACCTCTGATTTGCCCACTTTTTGCGTCAAAAGTGCTCACTTACAATCGTAAGCTGCGCATTCTTTCCTTGAAATCAAGCAAATCAGAGGCAACCTGAACAGCTGCGATTTAATGATGATTTCTTTTTATTTTGATGAATACGGATAATCCACCATTTTTGCGATTTTCTAAGGATAAATGTCCACCATCACGCGTTAAAATCTCCTGTGCAATTGCTAAACCTAAGCCATGCCCCTGTTCTTGCCGTCCTCGCACATCATTCACCCTATAAAAACGTTCAGTAACACGGGTAATATGTTGCTCTGAAATGCCACAACCTTCATCCTTAATGTTTATTTCAACCCAATCTTGCTGCATGGTCACGATACATTTTAGCACAGCACTTTGTGGTGAAAATTTCACTGCATTTTCCGTAATATTCATCAATAAACGCTTACAATCTTCTTCAAATATTCTGGCGCTAGCGTGCGCAGGGAAACTGAGTTGCATACTTATGTTTTTGTCTGATATATTGGGAGATAGGGTTTGTAAAACATGATTGAATACTGCGATAACATCACAAGGAACTATCTTATCTTGTTGCTGGTCGATTTGTTCCAAACTGAGCATGCTATTCATTAAACTATTAATATGTTTAGCTTCTTGAGCAATCACTGCTGCGGCCTCTTGACATAAGTCCTTATCATCGACAAATGATTCAATGCTTCGCGCATAGCCTAGCAATGAGGTTAGTGGTGTTTTTAAGTCATGCATTAAATTGCTGAGTAATGTTTTTTGCTGTCGTTGCAATCGTACATATGCCGTTACATCCATACACAATAACAAGGCTTGTTTCTCGCCTAAAGGCACAAGTTTTGGCATCAACACCCGTTGTTGCAACTTGATTTCAGGTAGGTCAACGGGGTTTGGTAGCGCCGTTAAAGCATGTTGATATTGTTTGAGCCAATCGTGATTACGATAAAAAATGAGCATTGCTTGGGGCAAGGGTGTAAGTTTTCCCCATTGAAACAAATCTTTCGCCTTATCATTTCCACCCAATACGCGCCCCAGCCGATCAACCCGTAGAACAACCTCGCTCACCGATGAAAGCAATACATCTAAACGTTGACCACGCATGGATAATGTTTGTGTTAGAACTTGGTGATCTTTGAGTGTTTTCTGATGTATAGCGTGTTCATTTTGGCGTTCTTTTTGTTCATGTTGAAGGCGTGACCAGCACCAGATAAGTAGTCCAACGAGCAAGATGACTAAAGCATTCATGTCCGAACCTGGAATCGGTAACCCATGCCACGCACGGTTTGTATACAGTCACCTTGTCCATGTGTTGCTAAGGTTTTGCGTAGTCGTTTTATGGTTGCATCGACGGTTCTTTCTTCGATAAAAGAGTTGATACCCCATACCTGATTAAGTAATTGTTCACGTGAGAAAACGCGGCCAGGCTTTTGTGTTAAGGTTTGTAGCAGCTTAAATTCTAATAAAGGCAAGGGAACATGCTCGCCGGCAATATGAACCTGCACAGATGCTTCATCGAGTTCAATGCTGTTCGTGGTGCATGTTGCAGTTTGCGGACTTGTTCCCCTTCGTAATAAAGCAGCAACACGAGCCACCAACTCTTCTGGTTCAAAGGGTTTTGTTAAGTAATCATCTGCACCTTCATTTAAACCACGAACCCGCTCCTCTATCATGGATAAAGCAGTGACCATCAATACAGGTATGGTGGCGAGTTGACCTTCTTGTCCACGTATCCAGCGTAATACATCTAAACCACGCTTGCCAGGAATCATGCGATCTAAAATGACAACTTGATAGTGTTGTTTTTCAAGCAAGCCTTGTGCATCCAAGCCATTTCCGCATATTTCAATATGGTAACCTGCTTTTTGCAAATGAATCTGCATCAAACGCGCAATGGCAGGGTCATCTTCAACAATTAATATCTGTATCATGGGGGCAATGATGATGGAGTGTAGATATTTTGTCACACTCTTGTCACACTCTTGTCATAATGAGGCTTATAATACGCCCATCTTTAACTCATACGAGGTTTTAAACACATGAAAAAACACATTCAAGTCATCACTTTAAGCTTGGCGACAATCTTAAGCAGCACAGCTTTTGCTGAAGACATTAAAGTAAGCGGTAAAGTATTCTTTGATTATAGCGCAATCAACACAAGCACGCCGACAACAAACACCGATAAGCGTGGTGGCACAATTTCGCGCACCTACCTTACGCTTAAAAAGAAAGTTGATGATACATGGTCTACAAAAGTAACCTTTGATTCGGCGCTCAATTCAGGACATACAGGAAAAGATAGCGAAGTATTCTTAAAAACGGCGCAGTTAACGGGCTCATTTTCAGAAGAAGTTCATCTCAAGTTGGGTTTGATTGCCACACCATGGTTAGGTTATGAAGATAAATTGGGTAAACATCGCCATGTCTCAAAAAGTTTTGTTGATACCCATAAAATGGACTCATCGGCAGATGCAGGTGTGGGCATATTTGGTCAGTTGATGGATGGTTTGCTGGTGTATGATGTTGTTTCAATCAATGGTGGGGGTTATGGTAATGTGACGACCAGCGAAAAAACAGATATTAACTTGCGCCTTGGTGTTCGCCCTATGCAAGGGTTAACCATTGATTTGGGTTACCGTCATGGTTACAAAGGAACATTTGACGCCGCGAACACCGAAAATGAAACAACACTGACACAATTTTTAATGACTTATGGTGCAACAATGGGTGATTTATCTTATCGCGTTGCTTTGAATAACATCAACAATAAAATCGTTGATCAACTGCCTAATGGCGCAGCGACGGTGACGGAAAAAGGCGTAGCGATTTGGGCATGGGCGCGTAGGGGTGATTTTGGTGGTTATTTCCGCAGTGAAAGCTTGGATAATGGCATTTCTGGTGATGCGACTGAAAAACGTATGCTATTGAGTGCTGATTATTTTGTAAGTAAAGGTGTTGTGGTGTCTTTGGTGTCTGATTCATCTACGGATATTGGTGGTGCGGCAGGTAACGATAAGTCAACATTAGGTTTGTTCACGCAGTTTAAATTCTAAATGTATTATTTTGATTCGGAGGTAGTGTTATATTATGGTTCGTAAAAGTGCAATTACCAGCATGTTTGCTGGCTCACCCGTTCGACCTTTACAACAACATATGGAAAAAGTTTGCGAATGTACAAGTAAATTACCCTGTTTTTTCAAGGCTTTGGCAGATAAAGAATTTGAAAAGGCTGCCGATTTGCAAAAGCAGATTTCTAAACTTGAAAATGAAGCAGACACGCTTAAACACAGCTTGCGCATGAACTTACCCAACAGTTTGTTTATGCCTATGCCCAGAGAGCAAATTCTCGATATTGTTACTCAGCAAGATAAAATTGCCAATATGGCAAAAGATATTGCGGGTGTGATGTTGGGGCGAAAAATGCAAATGCCTGAGTCTATTTCTACGCTTTTCATTGCCTTTGTTGAATGTTCAGTGAATGCCGCAGCGCAAGCAAAGAAAGCGATTAATGAGCTTGATGAGTTGGTGGAAACTGGGTTTAGAGGCGGGGAAGTGAAGCTGGTGCATGATATGATTGAAGAATTAAATAATATTGAGCACCAATCTGACAAATTTGAACAACAAATTCGTCATGCTTTGTTTGCCATTGAAAAAGAATACCCACCCATTGATATGATGTTTCTTTATCGCATGATTGATTGGACAGGGGAGCTGGCTGATATTTCACAACGTGTAGGCTCACGCTTGCAACTGTTGTTGGCGCGTTAGGAGGTTATCATGGAATCCATTATTGTTGCAAATGCACAAATTTACATCATTTTAGCTATTGTCTTTGGTTTATTTATGGCCTGGGGTATTGGGGCAAATGATGTGGCGAATGCGATGGGAACATCCGTTGGCTCTGGTGCGCTAACCTTTAAACAAGCTGTGATTATTGCAGCTGTTTTTGAATTTACGGGTGCGATTTTAGCAGGTGGCGAAGTCACCAAGACAATTCGTAAGGGCATTATTGATATTTCATCATTAGAAGGCACACCTGAACTATTGGTTCATGGCATGCTTGCGTCTTTATTAGCTGCAGGTTGTTGGTTATTGATTGCGACACGCAAAGGGTGGCCAGTATCGACAACGCATTCGATTGTTGGCGCAATTGTTGGTTTTGGTGCGGTTTGTATTGGTATGGAAGCTGTGCAATGGGGTAAAGTTGGCACGATTGCGATGAGCTGGGTGACTTCACCTTTGCTTGCAGGCACGATTGCTTTCTTCTTGTTTAGAAGTATACAAAAACTCATTATCAATACGGATAACCCTCTGCAGCAAGCGCAAAAGTATGTGCCGATGTATATCTTTATGGTGGGCTTTATTATTTCTATGGTGACCATGGTTAAAGGCTTAAAACATGTGGGTGTCAACTTGCCACTTGATGAGTCGACCTTAATTGCCGCTGGTTTAGGCTTATTTATCATGGGTTTAGGAACATGGATGATTCGCCGCCTTCATTTTGACCCTGCTGATGATCAAAAATTTAATTTTGCAAATATGGAAAAAATATTCGGTGTATTGATGATTTTCACAGCCATTGCCATTGCTTTTGCACACGGCTCAAATGATGTCGCAAATGCGATTGGCCCTGTGGCTGCTATTGTTGGATTGGTGCAAAGCACAGGTGAAGTTGTGGCTCAATCGGCAACACCGGTGTGGATTTTACTGCTTGGTGGTGCGGGTATTGTTTTGGGTTTGGTGACGTATGGTCATAAAGTCATTGCCACTGTCGGCTCTGGTATTACCGAGCTTACGCCAAGCCGTGGTTTTGCAGCTACTTTAGGTGCTGCAGTGACGATTGTACTTGCATCTGGTATTGGTTTGCCAATTTCAACCACGCATACCTTAGTCGGCGGCGTATTGGGTGTAGGTTTAGCACGCGGCATTGGCGCACTGAATATTGGTGTGATTCAAACCATCTTTATGTCTTGGATTGTAACTTTACCTGCTGGAGCAAGCCTTGCTATTGTTTTCTATTATATCTTACAAGGCACACTTGGCTGATAGAGGATAACGACTATAAAACATACATAAAAAGGAGCTGTTTTGCAGCTCCTTTTTTCGTTTTGTGCTGTGTAAACACCTATAAGCCCCCATCTTGGTTCGGGGTGATATGTTTGTGTTGTTAGGCTGTAAAACTATCCAGTTTTCATCATAAAGTGCGTAATTGTTTTGCTGTTTCACCTGCTTCACGGCAAGCCTTTAAGCTTTTAGATTGTTTTGTTTTGGATAAGCGTTCACCTGCATGATTAAGTAATAAAGTATGGTGCTCATAAACAGGCGAAGCATAACCTAAAAGAAGCTGTAACATACGATGAACAGGGGTGCTTGAACGCAAATCTTCGCCACGAATCACATGACTGATACCTTGCAAAGCATCATCAACCACCACACTCAGGTGATAACTATAGGTAATATCTTTGCGACCAACCACCACATCACCGAGCGTATCAAGTAAAAATGTATGTTTTTTTCCTGTAAAGTCTGCCCAAGATAACTGCTCACCAAGCCTTGCTTTAACGCGCTCAATATTGATGCGCCAAGCAAAGGCATGTGTTGTATTGTTTGTTTGAGTGAGTTCTTGTTGTAAAAGGCGGCAGGTTGCTGGGTAATGATCAAAACGTTGAACATCAATATGCCTTTGTTGGCTCTTTTTCTTTGCTGCGATTGCAATATCTTTTCGGCTACATATACATGCATACAATACGCCCATTGCCTTTAATTGTTGTAATGCTGATGCATAAAAAGCTAAGCGTTGTTGTTGGTAGACGACCTCACCAGTGAAGTGGATATCTAACCAAGCCAAATCATCAAGGATGGATGCAGAAAAATGCGGGCGGCAACGTGTGTTATCGATGTCTTCAATGCGTAAGATGAGTTCAGCATCATGTGCTTTTGCCCATGCCTCACATTGTAATGCCGAATACGCATTGCCGATATGTAATAAACCTGATGGTGATGGCGCGAAACGCGTCCTTTTTATCATGGGCGAGCGATTAGGCTCCGACAGATGGTGGTTGTAATAGTGCTTGTCCTTCTTGCATACGTTCAGGACGCAACAAGACATAAATTTCATCGCCTTCTTCTAAGCTAAGTTCATCATGGGTAATCCAAGATATACCATCACGAACGACAGCCAACGGTTGCACACCATGAGGAATACGTAATGCTTGCATTTTTAAGCCAATCAAAGGCGAATCTTTTTCTATGGTTTGGGTTTCAAAGACCAAACGTTTGCGCACTGCCTGATCATGCCAGTAGCTAAAAGTATAAGGTTTAGCAAATAAACGACGCGCTTGCAGTTGATGAATTAACTTATCATGTTTATTTTCTGTATCTTCTTCAAGAGCGACATAGGTTTCTCGAATATGAAATTGCTCCTGTGCCAAGCGTGCAATATGCAGGTTATGGTCAGATGAGCCAGTCATGACGATAATGGTATCAATTTCTTCAGCGTGAATGACTTCCATATACAAAGGATCCAAAGCATTACCTTGTACTGCTTCAAAACCAGCCCGTTTAAGGTTGCGCACGACTTGCCCATTCATATCTAAAAAACGAACTTCTCTATCCTCGCTTAACAAACGCCCTAACTCAGCACCGACTTGACCACCACCAACAATTAATACAGAGCGGTCGCTGCCACCTGTCACATCCAACCAATGGCTTAAAGGTTTGGCTAAGAAACTGTATAAAAAGACGGATATAATAATAATGATGT
>CAZWPS010000050.1:0-9241 GCA_964635775.1 uncultured Zetaproteobacteria bacterium
GCGTATAACTTCCGGAACGTTGAATAGGGTTGGTAACCGCTTCTGCCATAAATAAATCATGTCCTGAAAATTGAGTGGTCTCACCATAAGAAATGACTTCTACGCCAATTTCAGAATATGAAAAAGCATGATTGTACTCTAATATCTCAGCGTATGCAGATTGGCTGCATAATATGCAGGGTAAAAGTAGTATGTATAAATAGTGTTTAAGTTGTGTCATTTTTTCTCCATAGTTTTAGGGAAGTAGATTCGCACTTTCTTAACCTGATGATAGACAAAAGAAACAAGATATGCAAAAAAATAGAGCCTCAAGCGAGACTCCATGGGGCATTGATGCTGCGCATCAGCTTTTTAGTTTAAGCTGCTTAACCACAGCACATGATGTACCTTTGCCACAGGCAGGTGAACACCAGATTGAATTTGTGACCATGCTTGGCGTTTACCTTCACCCGTGACCAATACAATATTTTGTCTGGATTGATTGAGTGTAGCATAACCCATAGACACCCGATCTGCGGGCGGTTTGGGTGAATGAAACACGGCTACTGCCAGACCATCATCATTTAAAGCGGGATTATTGGGGAATAAGCTCGCGGTATGCCCGTCTTCACCCATGCCCAGCAATATTAAATCCATTTTGGGGTATGTTTGTAGTGTTTCTGCATAGATATTGGCGGCAGTGATCGCGCCTAATTCAGCTTGAATACGATGGACTTGTTGTGGCGGAATTGGGATATGGTTAAGTAAAGCTTCATCTGCCATCACATCATTACGCTCGGCATCAGCAATGGGTAAACACCGCTCATCACCAAACCATACATGGACTTTAGCCCAATTGATGGGGGCATCTTGCAACAACAAATAAGCTTGTTTTGGTGTTGTGCCACCGGCTAACACCCAATGAAACACACCACGCGCAGCAATGGCTTGCGTGGCAGCTTGTACCACAGCTTGCATGGTCGCTTGTGCCACAGCTTCTGCACTATCAAAGCATTGAATGTTCATGTTTCATCCACACTTAAATCACGCCATCCGCCTTCACAATCATCAAGCAAAGCATCCGCTGCAGGAATATCAATGCTGCCTGCAGGATAATGGTCAATCGTATTTTTGCTTGCCCAAGCATCCATGATGGGGGCGACAATCTTCCAGCTTTCTTCCACTTCATCAGCACGGGAAAATAAACCTGCTTCGCCAAGCATCACATCATGTAATAAAGTTTCATAAGCTTCAGGCATGCCTGAACCAACCATGCCGTATGTCGCATCAAGTTTGACACCGCGCAAATCCGTGGACAAGCCAGGTTGTTTGGCAGTCATGGTTAGCTGCATTCCTTCATCAGGTTGTAAGCGGAAAATCAATTCGTTGTTGAGGATGTTTTCTTCATCGAGGTGAAACAGCTTTTGTGGCGGTGATTTAAAACGAATGCAAATCTCTGATACCCGCTCTGGCAAACGTTTACCCGTACGCAATAAAAAAGGAACACCTTGCCAGCGCCAGTTATCAACAAAGAATTTAACAGCGGCAAATGTTTCAGTGGTTGAATCATCAGCAACATTTTTTTCATCGCGATAAGCGGCTACGTTTTCGCCGTTCACGTTGCCTGCTGCATATTGCGCACGCACCGCGATTTTATCTACATCTTCAGCTTTGATTTCACGCATCGAGCGTAAAACCTTCATTTTCTCATCGCGCACATCATCGGCATCAAGGGATACAGGCGGCTCCATAGCAACCAATGCCATCACCTGCATCAAGTGGCTTTGAATCATGTCACGAAAAGCACCTGAATGTTCATAATAACCTGCGCGATAACCAATACCTAAGGATTCAGACACTGAAATTTGCACATGATCAATATAATTGCGGTTCCATAATGGCTCAAGCACCGCATTGGCAAAACGGAATACCATGAGGTTTTGCACGGCTTCTTTGCCTAAATAATGGTCAATCCGATAAATTTGCGACTCTTCAAAATAGCTTTGTAACTTGCTGTTTAAGTCAACCGCGCTGGCGTAGTCCATTCCAAATGGTTTTTCGACCACAATGCGGCGAAAACCATCCTTTTCATCTGCTAATCCTGCATCACGCAAGTTTTGGCATACGCACTCATACCAAGAAGGTGGAATCGCAAGGTAAAATAAGGCATTTGTTTTGCCTTCATCAGCGTGCAGTGTTTTGGCAAGTTGTTGATACATGGCAGGGTCAGCTAAATCACCATTAACCAAGTCTAATTTGCGGGCAATTTTTTGCCACGAATGTGGGTTCATCACCGCTTCAGGGAAATAGTGCAACAATTGATCATGCACATAATTTTGCCAGTGTGATTTGGTCCAGTCTTCGCGTACTGAACCAATAATGCGTGAGTGCGGACCAAGCAAGTTCCAACGATGCATATGTGCCAAGGCGGGCAGCAACTTACGTTTGGTTAAATCACCTGAGGCACCAAAAATGACGATATTAGTCGCTTCGGGTCGCTTTGAACCAATTAACGAAGCAAATTTATCATTTGCCATGGTTATTTCGCCTTATTTGTTGCAGGTTTGATGGCATGCCCGCCAAATCCAGCGCGTTGTGCATTAACGATTTTACCTGCAAAAGCATCTTTTTGACGGCTGCGAAAGCGCATTTGTAATGCCAAAGTTAAAACAGGCGCAGGTATGCCTAAATCAATAGACTCATTCACAGTCCAGCGCCCTTCACCTGAATCATCCATCCAATCGGAAAGCGATGATAAGTCACCATCTTGTTCCAAGGCATCGGCGGTTAAGTCAAGCAGCCATGAACTCACAACCGAACCATGCTGCCAAACACGCGAAATTTGATGCATATCCAAGGCAAATTCCTCTTTGGCTTGCATGATTTCATAACCCTCAGCAAAGGCTTGCATCATGCCGTATTCAATGCCGTTATGGACCATTTTTACAAAATGACCTGAGCCAACAGCCCCCATATGTCCCCAACCTTTGCCATCATCAGATGCCAGCGTTGTTAAAGCAGGTGCAATCAAATCAATGGCTGATTGTTCACCACCAATCATCAATGAATAACCATTTTTTAAGCCCCAAACACCGCCTGAAGTACCACAATCGGCAAATAAAATGTCTTGCTCGGCTAATTCAGAGGCACGGCGTTGTCCTTCTTTATAGTTTGAGTTGCCGCCATCAATGATTAAATCACCTGCTTCTAGCCCTGCTTCTAATAAGTTTTGAATGCTGGCATCAACAAATTGATGCGGAACCATCAACCAAAGCACACGCGGGCTTGGTAATTGTTGAATCACCTCTTGCAAAGAGGTGGCTGCGCTCACATGTTCAAATTCTGTTGCTAAAGCCAATCCTGGTGCGTTGTCTACATCATAAGCGACGACATCATGCTCGCCCTGCATCAAGCGTTTGACCATATTGCCGCCCATACGACCTAAACCAATCATTGCTAACTTCATCTCATGTACCACCTGTTTTTTAATTCAACTATCGGCGTAAGTTTAGCAGGTGTTTTATACGATGACGAATAGAAGACACTATTTATATTTTATTTTTGCGCTAAAATATTGCTTTATTGTGATGCAAGCAGATGATAAAAGTGCTGACCAGCGTTTTCAAACTTAAGCTTTAGTGGAGTATTGACCTATGCGACCTGCAAAACTTACCCTTCATTTAGGGCATTTATTGTTTAATTATAAGCTGTTATGTCGCCAAGCCAAACCAAGGCAAGTGATGGCGGTGGTGAAAGCGGACGCTTATGGACATGGTTTAAGGAAAATCTCGGCGGCACTGTACCAAGCAGGTTGTCGAATGTTTGCGGTCACCGATGCCGAAGAAGGCTGTGTTTTGCGTCAAAATATTGGTAAAACGGCTGATATTGTTGTTTTATCGGGTGTTTTTGATGAAAATGATGCCTTTTTGTGCCAAGAATACAACTTAACACCTGTTTTGAGTGAGTATCATCAACTTCATTGCTTGGTTGAGGCAAATTTTAAACAGCAAGTATGGTTAAAACTTGATACAGGCATGCACCGCATTGGCGTGCTTAACCTTACTGAATTTATGCAGCAACTGCGACAACAGCACATCAAATTAGCGGGTGTTATGTCTCACCTTGCTTGCGCAGACACACCGCAGCACCCCCTCAACCAACAGCAAATGCAGTGTTTCCAAGCTTTAACACACAACCGCGAAATCCCTGCATTAAGTTTGTTCAATAGTGCTGGGATAATGGCTTTACATGATACATTTACCGATATTGTGCGTCCTGGCATTGCCCTTTATGGCGTAGAAGCAGTGGCATCGCCAGTGATGGGTTTAAAACCTGTCATGCAATTGTCTTCCCAAATTATCCAAATCCGTCCAGTGGCGCAAGGCGAGTGCGTATCTTATGGGGCAACATGGTCAGCAAAAGAGGCAGGTCATATCGCTATTGTTGCGATGGGTTATGCCGATGGTTTACCGCGTTTGTTGTCCAATCAAGGTGAAGTTGCTCATGTTTCAGGGCGTTTACCTATTGTCGGTAGGGTATGTATGGATTACTGTATGCTTGCTGTGGATGTCAACAAGGTCAACGTTGGCGACGAAGTCATCTTTTTTGGTTATCAACAAGCTGCGCCACGTGCTGCGGATGTTGCTGAACAATGCCAAAGTATTGCTTATGAACTGCTGACCAACATGCCCCAACGTATCCGCCGTTGTTATATTCAGGGAGAATAATGCCATGAACCAAGAGAATATTGAGTCTACGCTTGAAGAGGAACGATTATTTCAACCGCCTGCGGTGAACACTTCATTTTCATCACTTACCGACTGGCAAGCCTTGCGCGATCAATTTGATGTCGATTTTGAAGGCACTTGGGCAGACTTAGCACGCCAGAACCTTGTTTGGCAACGTCCCTTTCAGAGCGTGCTTAACAGTGAACATCCTCCTTTTTACCGTTGGTTTGAAGATGGTCAGTTAAACCTTAGCGAAAACTGCCTTGATCGGCATGTTGAGCAGGGTTTAGGTGAGCGCACTGCTATTATTTGGCAAGGTGAGCCTGGTGATGAGCGTCATATTTCATATCAAACGCTGCTTGAAGATGTTTGTAGGGCGGCAAATGGATTGAAAGCTTTGGGCATTGAGAAAGGTGATCGGGTTATTATTTATATGCCTATGATTCCAGAAGCTGCCATGGCGATGTTGGCTTGCGCCCGTATTGGGGCAACACATTCGGTGGTGTTTGGGGCATTTTCAGCACAATCATTACGCGATCGTATTGAAGATGCAGGGGCAAAAGCGGTGATTACGGCTGATGGTGGTTATCGGCGCGGCGTAGTCTATCCGCTTAAAGACAATGTGGATGAAGCACTGGCTCAAGGCTGCGCAAGTTTAGAGCATGTGATTGTTGTGAAGCGTGGTCATAACCAAACGCTTTGGCAAGAAGGTCGTGATGTGGCTTGGCACGATTTATTATCTGCCCAAAGTAATGTTTGTCCGCCAGCAATCATTGATGCTGAACACCCACTCTTTATCCTTTATACATCAGGTTCAACGGGTCGTCCTAAAGGTATAGTGCATAGCACGGCAGGTTATTTGCTTTGGGCGCATTTAACCATGAACTACAGCTTTGATTTTAAGCCTGAATCCGATGTGTTTTGGTGTACTGCTGATGTTGGCTGGATTACAGGGCATTCATATTCGGTGTATGGTCCTTTATCCAATGGTGGTACAACGGTGATGTATGAAGGTGTGCCTACGTATCCCGATGCTGGGCGTTTGTGGAAGATTTGCCAAAGTTATGGTGTGACTATCTTTTATACTGCACCGACCGCCATTCGTGCTTTAATTAAAGCAGGTGACAACTTTCCCAATGCTTATGATTTATCCAAGTTGCGTGTGTTAGGCACAGTGGGCGAACCCATCAACCCTGAAGCTTGGATGTGGTATTATCAAGTGATTGGTAAAACATCTTGTCCGATTGTTGATACATGGTGGCAAACTGAAACTGGCGGACACATGCTTGCCCCTATGCCCTTTGCCACGCCAACCAAACCTGGCTCTGCCACCTTGCCTTTGCCTGGTGTGTTTGCCGCAGTGGTGGATGGTCAGGGTGATGTTGTTACACACGGGGGCGGGCTTTTGGTATTGACCAAACCTTGGCCTGCGATGTTGCGTGGTATTTGGGGTGATGAAACGCGTTTTGTTGAGACATATTGGCAAAAGTTTCAAGATAAAGGTTATTATTTTGCTGGTGATGGTGCGCGTCAAGATCAAGATGGTTATTTTTGGATTATGGGGCGTGTGGATGATGTTTTGAATGTTGCTGGTCACCGCTTAGGCACTATGGAAATTGAATCGGCGCTGGTCTCTCATGCTGCGGTAGCAGAAGCGGCGGTTGTGGGTAAACCTGATGCCATTAAAGGTGAGGGTATTTTCGCTTTTGTCACTTTAAAAGAAAAAGCCACCCAAGATTTAGTTGAGCAACTTCGCCAACATGTCAGCAAAGAAATTGGTGCCATTGCAAAACCAGATGTCATTCGTTTTACAGATAGTCTGCCTAAGACACGTTCTGGTAAAATCATGCGTCGGTTATTGCGTGATATTGCAGCAGAGCGTGAAATCACTTCCGATATTTCAACGCTAGAAGATCCTGATGTTGTGGCTCAGCTTCAAGGAAAGCACGTATCGTAACTGAACATTCCGTCTTCCATACACCGCTGGCCAAGCCGTCAGCGGTGGGGCGCGTGTATTTGGCGGTAATCGCTTCGCTTACATTACTATTGTTGGCATGGCACTTTTTGATTCAAGAAGAAGCGCAGCACCAGGTGACACAGCAAGTGCAGGTATGGCTGCAAAGTATGGGGGCAGAAGCCAGCGATATTCACTTTCGCATGTTGCGCGGCACATTATCTATCTCCAATATTAAAGCAGAGATTCAAGATGGCAACTTGTTGATTAAACACTTGTTTATCAAGGGTAATATCGCTTCATTAAGTCGTGATGAGCCGTTTTTACAGCAAGTTGTGATTCAACAAGCCCGCTTCGAACATGATCACTTGTCACAAACATGGCAAAACAATACATGGGTGATTCCTACAGCGTTAGAGGCAGTTCTTCGCCATACAAAACACCTTTATATTCGTCAAAGTGAGCTGCTATATCAGCCTGAATCAGCACCAATTACCATACACGAACTGCATATCACAGGCGAAGCTCAACAACGGCAACTCACAGGACATGGTTATATTCAGCAACAGCAGCAGCCATGGTTGTTGGAAGGTCTTTTCCCTACAGATTTAAGCCAACAAAATGCACACCTTAGTTATACGTTTGACCATTTTTTACACGATATAGATTGGACTGGGGCTTGGCATAGCAACAATATGCAGCTTAATTTTAAGAAAACCACATTGCCAACTTTAACACCCAATCAACTGCCTGTAGCCAGCTTGTCTTTACAACTGCACCAACAACAAAAGCAATGGCAAGGTCAAGCGCAGCTGCAACATTGGTTGTTGGATACGGATGAAATTAAAACAAGAATAAGTGGCTCAGCGGATGTCGTGTGGGCGCAAAACCATTGGCGGTGGTCAAGTCAACAATTGTTGAGCACGGACACCACGCTTAAACATTCGCAGACCTATATTAAAAGTATGCAGCTTGAAGGTGTACGCTTAGATACAGCCAAGCAACACCTCAGCATGAAGAAGGTTGCCGCAGATCAGCTGCGTTTGAGCCTTGATGTTAGGCATCATGTGAACCATCAAACAGCTTGGGTGCTTGATTTTCCTTCCATTCATGTTCAAGCGCTGAATTTAAATATTCATTTGGCTGAAGGCGAGGTAAAACTTCATGGACTTGAGGGTGAAGCAAGCTTAAAACGACAAGCATTATCTTTTGATATGCGTAGTCAGCATCAAAAGCCAAGCTGGCATTTAAGGAAAAAAGCCCATGCTTCAGTGGTGTCGGTGCAGAGCAAGAATGTGCCGTTGAACCAAATGCGGGCTTTGTTGCCACAGCCAATGTTGAGCCAAGCCAGTCAGCTTGAAGGTTTGGTCAGTTTGAACTTGAAGGTGAATCCCCAGCAAACATGGGCAGTGACTGGCGGCGTTACGATTCAAGATATGTTGATGGCTTGGCAAAATCAGCAACTTGAAACACAAAAGCTCGCTTTAACTTTAAAACAAGCTGATGTTACAGGTGTACAGCAGGCAACACTGAAGATGTTACGCTGGCGTTTGTTGTTGCCACTCACGCCACGTCAAGCATGGACTGCATCATCGCATTTTGATGATTGGTTGCAGATGCCTTGGTCATTGCAACACATTCATTTGCGTGAAGGGCAGGTCTTGATTGGACAAGAACGCCATGTTTTGTTTGAGCAGGCTGATTTGAAAATACAACAGTGGAAAGGTGCGAGACCCGCCCAGCTTCAATTGAGCAGTGACTTTGGTTTAGGCAGATTAAAAGTCAAAGCGCGGCTGCAACATACTGAACAAGGCATGCGGTGGGACAACATCAACATCCATGCTCAAGATGCGAATATGTTTGCCTTATCCGACTGGTTATCGCTTTCAGGTTTTACAGGTGTTCAACAAGGGCATGTGTCATTTGACATCACAGTACAACGTCAACAAGAAGACATACAAGGCAAGCTAACATTAACATTACAGCATCTTCAACTACAAGAACAAACGCATGAAGATGGCTTCTTTAAGCAACGCTTAGGTTATCCCATCCATCGTGTGTTGACCGAACAAAATCGTGTTCAGCTGCAGACAACATTTCAAGGTCAAGGCGATTGGAGCATGCTTCTTGGACAATCTTTATTCACGAGCATTGCCGATTATGCAGCACATCAACCCATACGCTTACCACACAGCCAGCAACAATCTGAACACCTTACAAGCTTAAGCTTACATATGAAGCGTAAATTTTCGCATAATGAACGTAAACGCTTGCGTGATATGTTGAGTGATTTTAAGGATAAAGGTTATACTTACCTGACCTTAGTCCCCGATCTTGGCACAGCCGAACTAAGCGCAGCCTTACAAGACCAAGTGTTCCTTACGCAGCAGAAAATCATCTTCTTTTTGCGTCAACAAGGTATGCCTTCGCAGCAAATTTACCCTGTTTGGGCGCAAGCTGAACATCGTAGTACAGGTAGTGCTGGTGCAATTCATGTCATTGCGATTAAATAAAGGGCGTAACGATTCAAATTGCTCCTCATTTACCCGATGACGGCGTTAAAAAATGCTCGCTTACAGTA
>CAZWPS010000051.1:0-9182 GCA_964635775.1 uncultured Zetaproteobacteria bacterium
GTTACAAGTAACTCGCGCAGCTTCCACAATCTCTGCCACGGATGGCAAGGCTAGTTTTTCAAGATTCGCCGCATACGGCATAGGCACATCTTTACCTGTAACACGAATCACTGGTGCATCCAAATCATCAAAGCCTTTTTCCATGATTCGTGCTGAAATTTCCGCACCAATACCAGAAAAACGCCAGCCTTCTTCAATCACGACAGCGCGGTTGGTTTTGGCAACCGATGCCAGAATGGTTGCCTCATCCAACGGGCGAATCGTGCGCGGATCAATGACTTCCGCATCAATGCCCATTTTGGCTAATTCTTCGGCTGCGGCAAGGGCATAACCGGTCATGCGAGAGTGGGCGACCAGTGTAATATCGCTGCCCACACGCTTCACATCGGCTTTGCCCAAAGGAATGATATATTCACCCTCTGGCACTTCGCCGACATCACCATAGTTGATTTCATTTTCAATGAAAATCACTGTGTCATTATCGCGAATCGAAGCTGCCAACAATCCTTTTGCATCGGCAGGGTTGGATGGCATCACCACCTTAAGCCCTGGAATATTGGCATACCAATTTTCAAAGGCTTGGGAATGTTGCGAGCTTACTCTTGCCGCTGCACCACCTGCACCCCGAAACACCATAGGACAATCATATTGACCGCCTGTCATGTATTTCATTTTCGCTGCGGCATTGACAATTTGATCACTTGCCAGAAGCGCAAAGTTCCAAGTCATAAACTCAATGATAGGGCGCAAACCTGCCATGGCAGCACCCACACCAAGCCCAGCAAAACCAAGCTCAGTAATGGGTGTGTCAATCACACGTTTAGGGCCAAATTTGTCCAACATGCCTTGGGATACTTTATAAGCGCCATTGTATTCAGCAACTTCTTCACCCATCAAAAACACGCGTTCATCGCGTTCCATTTCATTGCACATTGCTTGATTCAATGCTTCACGGTATGTAATTTTAGCCATGATTAGCCCACCTGCCTTGGATAAGGGTATGCGTTAGGAATTTCATCATTTACAATATCATCCCACAGTACTGAAATATCAGGTTCTGGTTGTGCTTCTGCCGCTTTGGCCACAACAATCACGTCTTTCTTAATATCTTTATCTTTTTGCTTAAATTCTGCTTCTGTCGACAAACCAGCCGCAATCATTTGTTGTTGTAAACGGGCAATCGGGTCGCGCCCTGTACGCCACTCATCCACTTCATCACGGGTGCGGTAGGTTGCAGGGTCAGACATGGAATGCCCACGGTAACGATAGGTCATCATTTCAACAATCATAGGTCCTTTTCCCGAACGTGCATGCTCCATGGCTTCGCCCATTTTGCGTGCAACTTCCAAAACATCCATGCCATCGACTTGCATGCCTGGAACCTTGAAAGAAATACCACGTTTATAAAGGTGGGTTTCCGCAGAAGCGCGGCTCAAGGATGTGCCCATGGCATATTGATTGTTTTCAATAACAAAGACCACTGGCAATTTCCATAGTGCCGCCATATTAAAGGCTTCATACACAGCACCCTGATTGACACCACCATCGCCCATGATGGTAATTGAAACACGTTTATCATCATTGTATTGGCTGGCAAAAGCGAAACCAATACCAATGGGAACTTGCTCACCGACAATGCCATTACCGCCAGCAAAGTTTTTGCTTTTATCAAACATGTGCATGGAGCCGCCTTTGCCGCCCACAATGCCACCCGCACGCCCCAAAAGCTCTGCCATAATGGCTGTTGGGTCTGAACCTCGGGCTAAAATATGACCATGATCGCGGTAGCTGGTCATCATATAATCTTTGGGATCGGCAGCATCTTCCATGCCCACACAAACGGCTTCTTGACCATTACACAAATGGCAAAACCCACCAATTTTCTTCAAACCATACATTTGCCCCGCTTTTTCTTCAAAACGGCGAATATAAAGCATCATATCATGCATGGCATGCAAACGTTCAGCACTATAAAACTGCCCTTCATGTGTGATGCCAGCTGTATTTTCTTCTTTCTTGGTTGTCATAAACATCCTCAATCTCAATTGGCTAGGCAACGAACTATGCCTAAACTCATTACCTTCTTCAAGCCATAAGGGCAGTTGTCGTCGGTGTTTTGTACATATAAATGGTGAAGTCGTTGCTTAAATAGTCGGTTCTTAATTGACATTCCAAGCATAATGTTTGGCAATATTCCAATATCAAGGCGGGTTTGAAACTTTGCAAATCATGGGCTTGTACTGCTTGTTCATTCAATAAATTGAATGCTACCCCTTGATGCGCCAAACGACACATTTCCGCAATTATTTTTTTAGTGTATTTCCCTTCATCTGCATAGGGCTCATTAAGTGCGCCCGAAAGTAAAACCCAGTCAAAGCTTGAAGTTTGAAAGTTGCTTTCAAGCAATTCCCCAGTCTGCAAATCAATTTCCGGATGTGCTTGTTGAGCAACCTGAATTAAATCTGGTGATAGGTCTATGCCTGAATATTGAACACTTAGCGCTTGTTGGTTGCGTAACCAGTCGTTTAAATCTGCAAAACCACAACCCACATCAAGCACACTATCACCTGATTTGATACCAATTTCAGATAAGACTTGAAACCTGAGGTATTGAATGTTGCGGCTGCTCCAATACAACGCATTGGGGTGATGTCCAAATCGTTTTAAACTATCACGATGCCTATCGACAATACGCTTCCGCTGTTTTGTATTCATGGCTTAATAAACACGGCTTCACCACACTGCACATGGCTGAATAAATCAAGAATATCGATATTGAACATACGAATGCAACCATGTGAAGCAGGTGTACCAATGCAGTTTTCTTCGTTGGTACCGTGAATGTAAATATAGCGTTGGCGACTATCCACTTTTCCGCGTCGGTTGATGCCTGTTTGACAGCCATCTAACCACAAGATGCGACTGAGTATCCAATCTTGTCTATTTTTGCTTATTTTTTGAGTAAATATACCCTTTGCTTCCCTAGCCACAAAAAATGTATTTAAGGGAAAATTAGCCCCAATTTTACGATAAATCTTATGCCTTCCCCAAGGTGTTTGATAACTTCCTTGTTGATTGCCTATGCCGCGACTTGCTGTGGATACAGGATAGGCACAGACAACGCCTGTTTTCCGATGATGATACAATATTTGTTTTGTGATATTAATTTTAATCATCAGCCATGCCGACATGGAGAACTTTCATTGCCAAAGCCCCATTCATTTTGACTTTATACTGCCTTGAATATTGATCCAATTGCGCTACAGCATCGAGCAAATCTGCCAAATTGCGGGGGATGTGCAGCAACAATGTTCGCAATACAGCATCATGCATATCCCACTGCATACTTTTTAATACAGCACGCATGATATGTTGTAAATCATCATCTTGGACAGGTTCTGCCATATGAACACTTTCCATCATCATCAAACGGCTTGATAATTCAGGTAAACATGTATGCACTTCGCCTCGCCAACATAATAACAAGGCACGATTCATGCTTTTAGCCCGCTCAATCAAATGAAAAGTTGCATATGCTAATGCTGTGGTGAGTTTTCCAGCAGGTAAATCCAACACCCAAAAAGCATGGTGTTCACAGCTATCCAGCCAAGATTTTAACTGACGCACAGAAGTATTTTGTTGTTTTGAGGCATCCATATACATGAGTTGTGGATGTTCGGCGCTTAACTGACGCAGTAAATGTGTTTTTCCTGCAATTTCATTTGAACTTAACCACAGCAAGCCACCTTGAACCATCCACAATGCCAAACGCCCTTGCGCAGCTTCGACTTGAGGGTGTCGCACCCATTGGTTACAAGACTTTATATGCAAGGTTGTTGCTGTTGTGGGTAAGGTGAGATTTAAAGTTTGTTGGGTGCGCACAACTAAGTCATCCCATGATTATTGGACAAGCCAGTCAGTAAAGCTGTCTTCGGGCTGTTGCGTTGCCATTAAGCCATACTCTGCAAACCAAGCTTGAATCCATGATGTATCACCATCACGCAATTGAATACGATATTGCCGACGTGCTTTTTGTAATAAAGTTGGGGTGAGTGCAATCACAGCAGGCTGGCTTGCCAAAGCTTGTTCCAGCATGATTTGTGTCGCTAAGGTATGTTCACCTTCGATGGTGAGCAGGGTTTCTGCCATTGTTTCGGTGAAATTGATGTCGCCTAGACTGTATGCATCACGAATATCACGCAAAATAAGGTGTAACCAGGCTTGTAATTGTTCAGCGAGATCATGATATGTGGCATCGTTGGCTGTTATTTGTGTTTGGCTTAAAATAGCGTCAGTAAAAGCGCCTTGAATACGGACATGGATAGCTGCTTTGCCGTATGTGTCCATGCCAGGGGTAAACATTAAATGGAGTTTACGTCCGCGCGGACTTAAGCGTACGCCCATGGTTGGGGTGCTTGAAGTGATGTCTTGTAATAAATCATCGGCAAGATTGACGCTGATACCATCAAAGCCCAAGGTTTGTATGCTTAAATTCCAATGCGGTTGGTAGGGAATCATTTGAATATCATGGCGGCTTAAAAAAGCACGCACCTGGCTAGGGTTATAGACCACTTTTGCCCCGTATTGCAGGGGTGAAAATTGCAGAATTAAGGCGGTTGTTGCATGAAGATTTTGGGTTTTTTTCAGATCTTTAAAGGGTACAACGCGTTGCCATAAAGTGGGTAAAGCCAGTTGATTGGCAGCGTGAATATCTAAACCTATGGCATCTTGATTTAAATGAACTTGCATGCGTATTTCAAAAGAAGCGGCATGCGCCCAAGATAAGCTACAAAGCATAGCCAAGATGAGGCAAGTTAAACGTGAAAGTAACATATGCGGCTTTATTTAACGATACGTAAATGGCGAAGCTTACGCCCTTTGACTGTGGGCATGTCTTCAACATCATTTTTTGTTATTGTTTCATGCTTTTGCGGTGTTTGTTCAGGGGCAGGGCTATCTTTGAGCTCACGCACTGCACCAATCACACTTTGCACGGTTTCAGGCACATCTTCTTCCCAAACAAAACCTGTAGACATGTCACCACCGGGCAAATAAGTTGCCCAAATTAAACGCATGGGAATGATGCAAGTATAGGTTTCACCTGAAAATGAAAAATTAGATTCAATGAAGGAATCCCGAATATAAATCGGCTGTGGCATGCGTGTATTTAAGACCAAACGCAGCGCAGGGTCACCTCTGAGGAAATCAGGCAAGCTTATTTCAGAGGATGTCGCATCAACAACGATATAAATACGCCCGTGCTGGTTGAAAAAGTCACGTATTTTTTTCGCTTTCAAAGCATCTACAAAATTAATTTCCATGGTATGTCAAAAGCTCCACCTTGTATGCTTATTCAGGGCAAAGCATAACGTGTATTGTGGTTTAGGGAAGTGATGAATAACGCTGCTTTGATAAGACTGCGCAAGCAATGAAGTGAAATCTTGAGCGCAGCCAGCATCAATCATGGGTTCATCAGCCTTTTTCTTGGGCTGATGATTGAATATGAAATGCCAAGTCCGTGGGTATTTGATCAGCTTTGATATGCTCTTGGATAATGCGTTCGATTTTTTCTTCATTTAAGTTGGCATACCAAACACCTTCTGGATACACCACCATAATAGGTCCTTGTTGGCACACACCAAGACAGCCTGCCCGATTCACGCGTGTGCTTTTCCCTTCTTGATGTAAATCTTCTTCAAGCACGCGCTGCTTAAAAAACTTCAAAAGCCCTATTTGTTCACCACATGACTTACCTGTACACATGATGGCATGACGTTGATAAGGTGTGATTGTTAATGTTTCAGGCATATATCCTCATTTCCTTCATTAAAATGAACAGCATACTAACCTCAACCTACAATTTGTCGTACCACAAAATAATAGACTTGCGGTTAACCTGTATTATCCAAAGAAATATCCCCAACTTGAAGAGCATGGATTCACTTATGAGCGTTGGCTCCATTGTAGGAGTAGTCCAAGGCTAGTGAGGCTGATGGCGGCGAGCCAATAGGGGGAGGTGAGAGGTTCTTCCCAATGTAGCCCTGCTAATATGCCGCCAGCGAACAAGGATGTTATGGAAAGGTAAGAGAGAGCGCTAAAACCAGCTTTGCGCTGAGGAAGTTGATTTTGAATATGTTGTAATTGGTGGTTGATGGTGTCGGGTAGGTTCATCCATGTTTGTAATTGGTGCTGTGTGTTTTTGAGCAAACGTAATGCTTTACCTTGAGGACCAAGGTGTTTAACTGCCCAAGTGGCAATTAATGGTTTGGAGAGTTCCCAAATGTTAATGTCAGGCTCTAATTCACGGGCTAAACCTTCAATCACAACCATGCTTTTTTGGAGAAGAAGCAGCTCGGGGCGTGTTTCCATTTTGAAACGTTCGGTGACGGCAAAAAGGTAAAAAAGAAGCTCGGCAATAGAGATATCTTTGAGCGGACGGTTAAAAATAGGGACAGCAATTTCACGCAAAGCATCTTCAAAAGCTGAAATATTGGTGTCATAAGGCACATAACCTGCCTCAACATGCACTTCGGCAGCACGGGTATAGTTTTGTTGTAATAGGGCAAGCATCATGTCAGCAAGATAGACGCGGCTTTGCATATCTAAGCGACCGACAATACCAAAATCAACAAGTAATATGTCGCCCGTATTGGAGACAAAAATATTGCCAGGGTGTAAGTCGGCATGGAAATAACCATCAATAAATACCATATGAAAAAACATGGTTTGCACACGTTTGCACAGCTCAAACAAGTCTAAACCTGCTGCGATGAGTTTGTCGCGCTCATCAATGGGGGTCCCATAAATACGCTCAGTGACCAATACTTTTTGATTGGTATAATCCCAAAAAATATCGGGAACATGAACACCTTCTAAACCTTGAAGTTGATCCGCAAAACGGCTGGCATGTGCGGCTTCAGAACGTAAGTTGAGTTCACCGCGAATGGTGATGGAAAATTCCTCAACGACTTGCGGCGCTTTTAAACGCGCATATTCAGGAAAATAACGGTCAAAAAGTGTGGCTAACATGCGTAAAATTGATAAATCAGCTTCAATAGTGCGGTCAATATGCGGTCTACGAATTTTGACGGCAACATCGCGTCCGTTATGTAGGGTAGCAAAATGAACTTGGGCTATGGATGCCGCCGCGACAGGTTGTTCATCAAAGCTGGCGAAAATACCATCTTCACCAATGGGTTTGGTTTTATAGGCCTTTTTCAGAAGCCCTAAAATAACGGGGAAAGGTTCTGGTGGGACATCATCTTGTAGTTTTTTGAGTTCAAGGGCAATTTCCAACGGCAACAAATCGACGCGGGTAGATAACATTTGTCCAAATTTGATAAAGCTTGGACCTAAACGCTCTAAGGCCAAACGAATTTGAACGCCTAAATCCTTAGGTTTCTCGGCACTAAATAAGCTTAAAAGCCAAATATAGGGGCGAAATAAGCGCAAACGCACTGCCATGGCGGCTAAACCATGGGTGGCTAAGACATGAATGATGAATAATAAGCGTAAGTTACGGCGAAGGCTGGAAAAACTCATGTGTGTTGTTTGCTTAAGTGTTCAAGTTTGTCCAGATGACGCTGCACTTTGCTAACCTTGCGCGATACCGACTCCACGCCAGCTTGCCAACGCTGCATACGTTCGGCGTTGGGTGTGTTGATGTGGCGCAAACAGTCATCGACCATTTGCGAGGATGATTGACGCATGTTTTGTTCAGCGGCGACTAAAGCATGCGCAGCTTTGGCGACCTTTTTACCAAAAAAGTCGCCAAAAGTGCGGCGCAGCTCCAACTCCCAATCCAAATCAAGCTCAGCAAGCAGTTTTTGAAAAAGGAGCATGGATTCAGAGTCACCAGATAGCTTTAAAATCTTTTGGAAAACCAAAGCATCAGGGTCTTCTTTGGCAAAACATAAACGTGCAAAACCAGCGGTTGTGGATTCAATTTTTACATCGGCGCGTTGCTCGGATGAGGGGTGAACCCACACAGATCCATGTTTGAAACCAATGAAAATAACAGCTGCTGTATCTTTAATATACACACGAAAGACTTTGCCTTCCATGGCATCTAGGGTGCTTGTTAATTGATTATTCTTTGTAAAAAATAGTTGTAATACTGAGCCTAACACCACGCATTGTACGGGCACAGGGATTAAACGTAGGGGTAAAAACATCACACTCATACTTTATAACCTCGGTGCATGGCAACCACCCCGCCTGTCATATTGTCATAACGCACCAATTCAAAACCTGCTTGTTGAATCCACTTTTTGAAGCGTTCTTGATCGGGGAAGCGACGAATTGATTCAACTAAATATTGATAAGAGTCATGGTCGCCAGTAATCATTTCGCCCATTTTAGGGATGACATTAAATGAGTAAGCATCATAAATCACATCCAGCATGGGTAAAACAGGCTTAGAAAACTCTAAACACATGAACTGTCCTCCAGGTTTTAAAACACGATAAAATTCGCTCAGCCCCATGGGTATATCGACAAAATTGCGGATGCCAAAGGCTATGGTGAGTAAATCAAAGCTATTATCAGCAAAGGGTAATTGGCTGCCATCAGCTTGAATGCAGTCGGCAGTGCGGGGCAACATGCCTTCATCCAACACGCGGCGCGCCCCTTCTTTTAACATCGCACCATTTAAGTCTGTTAAGATAACACGGGCTTGACGTTTGCTTTTGTGAATTAAACCAATCGAAATATCACCTGAACCTGCTGCCACATCTAAGGCTTTCCCCCCTTTGGGCAACACTGCTTTGGCAAGAAACAAACGTTTCCATAAACGGTGCATGCCACCGCTCATGACATCGTTCATAATATCGTATTTATAAGCAACAGATGAGAAAACTTGCATCACCTTGCCCGCTTTTTCGCTGCTTGCGACGCTTTCAAAGCCGAAATGTGTTTGGTCAGTGGTCAATTCAGTCATGGGCGAAAGCGTAGCATTAAAAATGATGATTGGGCACCTCAAAAACAGAAAGCTGTTGTTTATGCAGTTCTATCTATATAATAGATGGGGTATACACAAGCTTTTCGTAAAAAATGTCACTTATGACTTGAATTCAGGCTGTTTGTCATTTCGAACGCAGTTGAGGGGGAGGGCATACATGGCAAGATGTTTGGGCAGACTCAATATGCGGATGGCATTGCCTATCTCTTGAGCTGAATAGTGA
>CAZWPS010000052.1:0-9108 GCA_964635775.1 uncultured Zetaproteobacteria bacterium
CAATTGTTCAATGCTGCATAGGCTAAAAGGCTAATGAATACTTGAGTTTCACAGAGGTTATGTTTGTAGGCGGGAAGCTTTTTCTATGAGGTAGTGATGGATAACAAGTTGGCAAAAAACCTATATTCTACAACGATTGCTAGAATGGGATTCACCTTTGATATCCCTTAACTTAGTGCCATTCGGATCTGACTGTATATTACGATGAAGTTAGCCACGCATTCTGATTCAAGAAGAACCCAATATATTTCACAAACTTCTGGGTTGCTATCTTAATTTCATAAGAGCCTATTTATATTTATGAAGAAGATACCTAAATGTTCGGCAGCCATCATAAGACCTGATATTTGGTTGTCAAAGCGTAGCCATAGTGCTTGCCTGGTAAAACATCCTGTTTTTAACAAATTGCGATATAGCTTCTGCAACGGGAAAGTAAGCAGCTTGAAAGTTACAGTGACGAAGTTAGGTTACTCGCGCAATTAGCGGTCGGTTTCTTTGGCGCGTAAACGTAAGGTTTCGCGATGTCGGCGAAAGACGTATTTGGCAATACTGTCCTCTTCTTCATCACAGCGGTAATAAAAACGAACACCAATATGGGTTCGCCGATTGTTTTGTGGGGCAGCCCATGCCACTTCGCCAATTAAATCAAGAATAGAGGGGGGGAAAGAGGGTAACATCAAACATGTTTTGATGGCATCACCCTCGCGGTATTGTTGCTCACTATGAAAGCTTGCGCCAGTGATGCTAAGGTTTACAGCTCTGTCTTTTAATTCACTACGATTCGCATCATTAAGCATGTTCACACCAATTAAATAATTGAGCTTAGCATCTAAAGACTCCATCGCTTTTGCCATATCGCTATTTAACGAATCTTTTAAGTCAGCAGAGAAGATGTCGCGTCCAACCATGTCTTGTAACATGGCGCTTTGTCGAGAGCGAATGCCAACTTGTCTTTTTTTTGCTTCAAAATCTTCTCGGCTTAAAGGCTGATCACTCATCGGAATGATATCATCAATACGGAAATCTTGTCTGCGATTATCATCGTTGCTTTCAGGCATGAGGCTCTCCTTGCTGTGATGCGGTGGTAAGTGCAGAAGATGCAGGCATGACACCTTCATCGACAACATCATTTTTGGCTTGTGTTTGTATGCTTCCTTGCTCAATCGCTGCTACGGCAATATCAACAACTTGAGGGTCAAATTGTGTGCCCGCATTAAACTTTAATTGTTCAGCGCAAAAGGAAAGTGGTTTTGCCATGCGGTAAACCCGATGTGTGGTCATGGCATCAATGGCATCAGCAACACAAACAATGCGTGCTTCAAAGGGGATGTCGGTATTGCCTAATTTATCGGGATAACCTTTGCCATCCCAGCGTTCATGATAATGACGCACAATCAAACGCTCACGGACTAAAGTATCCATATTTTTCAAAATTGAATCACCAATGCTAGGATGCGCTTTCATGATGGCATATTCTTGATCATTATAACGACCAGGTTTGAGTAATACAGAATCAGCAATACCAACTTTGCCGATGTCGTGCAATAAACCGCCTGTTTTGATGAGTTGGACGCTATCATCATCTAAGCCCAAGGCTTGAGCAAAGTGAACGGCAAGTGCGCTGACGCGAGATGAATGGTCTTTGGTATAACGATCGCGTGCTTCAAGTGAGCGTACGAGTGCAATGAGTGTTTCATTCATGCTTTCAGCAAGCGCGGCATGGACAGCGCGATTATCAAGCAAGGTATCAAGTTTTTTAATTAATAAACCCAACATATGGCGACTTTCATCGGCTAAAGGTTCGCTACTGATGCAGTCAAAAAGGCATAATACACCCATAGGTATACCTTGCAGGTAAACAGGCACTGCAACATAGGATGTTAAGTGAACATCTGGCCAACACGTTCCCGCAATGGGGGATGAAGGAATAGATTCAATATATTCTTTGCCAGCGTGAATGAGTGGTGAGAATGGTGTGTCATGTATATGGCAGGTAGTCGCTGATGCATCATGGGGTAACCCTTGCGCGGCAACCCGAACCAGCTTTTTTTGACTGCGTTCATACAAAGCTAAATAACCACCTTGCGCATGAATCATTTCCATTGCCAAATTTAAAGCACTATTACAAACACCTGAAACATCTTTTTGCTTGGGCATTTCATCAAACATTCGAAACAAAAGCCCTAGTTTTCTATCCATTTCAAACATTTCAGGCAGCAAACGGTTGGCATGTTCAGATAAACGATGTTGGGGAAGGCGTGGTGTGTCTTCAATGGTCAGTGCCTGACGCATACAATCAAGCAAGGCTTCAGGATTAAATGGTTTGGCAAGGACATACTCAATATTAAGCTCTTTGGCTTGACGCAAGCGGCGAGCAGATAAAAAACCACTTACCAGTATCACTGGAGGCACAGCAATTGATTCGGCGTAAAGTTCAGCAATCATGTCTAAAGACTGCCCATCACCTAAGCTAAGATCGGTGACTAAACCGTCCCAGTGTTGATGGGTTAGCAGCTCGCGTGCTTCTTTAAGGCTGCTCGCCTGCCCAATGCGCATGGGGACATTCAAATCTTCAACCACTTCAGATATGATTTCTCGAACCGCAGGTTGGTCTTCAACCACAAGCACATCAATCATAGCTTAAGGCTCTGGCATACCATAGGCTTTGATGGCAGCAGGCTCAGGTTGCGTGATGGGCGGCGTGAAAGACACGAATAACTCTGTTGGTTGTGTGCGCGTTTGCGTTTGCTGCTCGTGCCACTGGCGCAGCAACGATTGATAACGAACAGCATTATCAAGGCGAACGCGAATTTCAGGTAGTTGAAAAGGTTTGCTAACAAAATCATAAGCTCCTTGTGCTATGGCTTGTATAGCATCTTCGATGCCAGAATAGGCAGTCATCAGCAAAACAATGGTGCGAACAGGTTCTTCATGGCAAGCAGCTAAAACATTTAAGCCGCTTGCACCAGGCATAACAATATCGCTTAAAACCACGTCAAAGTGTTCATCTTGTAGTGCTTTTAAGGCATCATCACCGCGATGGCATAATAAAATGTCATAACCAGCGGTGCTTAAATATTCATCAAGCAAAGCTGCTAAGGCTTCATCATCTTCAGCAATAAGTAGGCGTGGTTGTTTCATCTTTAAATCTCGCTGGTTGTGGATGCAGACGCGTACGTCATGAATTAATCAGTGTCTGTTTTATTATGATGGGTGTATAAACGCAAGAGTTGCGATTCTAAATCACTTTGTTTATAACCATAAGACTGCTCTTGTTGTGTGTCTTTAGGGCTTTCTTGACGCGCTTGGTGAGAAATGTTGACCTTATCTTCCACCATTTTTTTTGTATCAGCTTGTTGTGCCGTAGATTCATTATGGCGCGTTTGCTGTTGCAAAAGTCGGTGAACTAAGCCGTCCGTTGGACGAATAGGCATGGCCATTTTATCTACCTCCAAAACATTAAAATGAAAGAAACAGTGCTTAAGCTTGTTTTGCCATCAAACACCAGCTTTAAAGCGTTTCAGGAAAAACTATCGGAAAATACAGCTTGGACTTTAGCCTTTTTTAATCTTTTTTACTGCTGTTATCGTGTATTTTCTTGCGATGCGCTTAAGCTAAGGATAAATTGCGCGGCATACGATTCTTTTCAAACGATTGATTTTTAGGATGAAAACATGACATCTCTTGCAGTTTTCCAAGCTTTGCAAAGGCAAATTGAACAAAAAATTATAGGACAAGCGCATTTAAGCAACCGTTTACTCATTGCGCTTTTAGCTGATGGGCATTTATTGGTCGAAGGCGCACCTGGATTGGCAAAAACACGGGCAATTAAAGTCTTAAGTGACTGTGTTGAAGGTGATTTTCATAGGGTTCAGTTTACCCCCGATTTATTACCTTCGGACTTAACAGGCATTGAAATTTATCGCCCACAAGATGGTAGTTTTCATTTTCAAAAAGGACCATTGTTTCATCATTTATTGCTGGCTGATGAAATCAACCGTGCGCCAGCGAAAGTACAATCGGCATTACTCGAAGCCATGGCAGAGCGTCAAATCACGGTGGGTAGCGTCAGTTATCCGTTGCCCGACTTGTTTTTGGTGATGGCAACGCAGAATCCAATTGAACAAGAAGGCACTTATCCACTGCCTGAAGCACAATTGGATCGCTTTTTATTGCATGTGACGATTGATTACCCATCAGCAGAGGCTGAGCGTGATATTTTGCGATTATCGCGCCAAGAAGCTTCGTTGTTGCCTAATGCGGTCAAAAAACAAGAGCCGACAATTATTTTAACGCAGTCTGTATTACAAGAAGCGCGTCAAGCGGTATTGGATTTACATGTTGCCGATGCCTTAGAAGAATACATGGTACAATTGATAATGGCAACACGGGCTAATCATACGCAAGAAGGCGTGGTGCAACATTTACATTATGGTGCAAGTCCGCGTGCGACCATTGCTTTAGACAGGTGTGCGCGCGCGCATGCTTGGTTGGCAGGGCGTGATTTTGTCTCTCCTGAAGATATTCAAAGCATCGCTTTTGATGTCTTGCGACATCGTTTGTTGTTAAATTATGCAGCAGAAGCCGCAGGATTAACCACCGATGATGTGATTCATCAGCTTCTTGCCCAAGTCGCCGTGCCTTAATGTTGGCGGCATAATCATGGTTCACCCCACTGAACTTAACATTCAACAACTCATTGCCTTGCAACAACATGTTGCGGCATTTTCCATGCGCAGCAAACATATTCACTCGCCTATGGGCGGAGCGCATCTATCACGTTTACGTGGTCGCGGTATGGAGATTGATGAGGTGCGGGTGTATCAAAGCGGTGATGAAGTGGGCAGCATTGATTGGAAAGTCACTGCCCGTACAGGCACAACACATACCAAGGTGTTTCGTGAAGAGCGTGAGCGCCCTGTGTTGATGTGCCTTGATTATCGCGCGAATATGTTTTTTGCGACGCAAGGTGTCTTCAAATCCGTGCTAGCGACCCAAGCTGCTGCTTTATTGGCATGGCATGGTGTGGCAAAAGGTGATCGTTTGGGCGGTTTATTGTTTGCTGATGCAGCCCATCATGAAATTAAACCTGCACGAGGAAAACGTGGGGTATTACAATTTTTACATGGCTGTTGTCAGGCAGATGTATGGCAACAAAAACATCCTCAACATCATAACCCGCTTGCTTTTGAGGAAACCTTGCGCCGTTTGCGTTGTGTGGTGAAACCAGGAAGCCTTGTTTATCTTTTGAGTGACTTTAGAGGTTTAAATGATGTGGCTGTGGGTGAAATAAGTCAGCTTGCACGACACAATGATGTGGTTTTGATTGAAGTCTCTGATGCTTTAGAGCGTTCATTTACCCATAGAGGAACGTATCCTATCTTTGATGGTTTACATCACTTTACATGTGATATGAATCGTGATGTACAACGTAAACTGCGCTTAGAATATGAGGCAAGGCTAGCCTTGTTGCAGGCTTTACAACAACAGCATGGGGTGTTTCATATTGCTTTATCAACTGAGGATGATGTCACAACAAAGATACATCAATATTTATGGACATGATAAACGCCCCCACTCACCTACAATCTGCACTTGCCGCATTAAAAGACATCCACTTACCCCAATCTTTGCCATGGTGGGAGCTGGCATTGGGTTGGTGGTTGCTGATATTTGTCCTTATTTTATTGGTGGTTGTGGGCTGTGTGTTTTGGTCTTCTATTCGCGGTTTATGGCAAGATAAACAAGGTGTCAAAGCGATGCGTTGTGCGATTAAAGATGAGCTTGACTCTATTGAACTATCCTATGCACAAGAAGGGGATGCAGCTGCTTTGTTGCGGCAACTTTCGGTCTTTTTAAGACGGGTGTGTTTAAGCGTTTTTGCCAAGCAGCATACAGCAGGTTTGGTTGGTGATGCTTGGCTTTTCTTCCTTGATGAACAGTGGGCTCAAAGCAAGCCCGACACCTTATTTAGCGATGTTGAAATCGCCCATTTATTAACGTCTGAAGTGTATCAAACATCATGGCATGAAACAAATACACCACATGTTGAAAAACTACTGGAAATAAGCCAATTATGGGCAAGTCATATAGGAAAAAAACATGCTTGAATTGGTCTCGCCTTGGGTGTTATGGATGTTACCTTTACCATGGTTGGCATGGCGCATTTTGCCAAGGTATGAGCAGGCTCAAAGCAGTGGTTTATATATCCCTTTTGCCGATGACTTTCGGGTTGTTGCCGCAGCTGAACAAGGCGGGAATCGTCGTCAACAATGGGTTTTATGGTTAGCTATTTTGGCTTGGTGTTGTTTGCTGTTGGCTTTAGCAAAACCACAATGGGTGGGCGAGCCTGTGGAACTTTCACGCAGTGGTCGTGATGTGATGTTGGCTGTGGATTTATCAGGCAGCATGAAGATGCAAGACTTTGAGTTGCATGGTAGGCAAGTGGATAGATTAACGGCCATTAAAAGCGTGGCTTCGGCATTTATTCAACGCCGAGAAGGTGATCGGATTGGTTTGATTTTATTTGGTTCGCAAGCTTATCTACAAACGCCTTTGACCTTTGACCGCACCACAGTCAATATTTTTTTGCAAGAAGCGGTGATTGGTCTGGCAGGAGATAAAACATCCATTGGTGATGCCATTGGTTTGGCTGTGAAACGCTTGCGCGATGTGCAAAGCACTGATTTGGTGCTGATTTTACTCACCGACGGCATGAATACATCAGGCGAACTTAAACCTGAAGATGGGGTGGCGTTGGCGCAAGAAATTGGTTTGCGGATTCACACCATTGGCGTGGGTGCATCGTCCATGCAGGTTGCATCATTTTTTGGTAGCCGAAATATTAACCCATCAGCCGACTTGGATGAAAAGATGTTGCAAACGATTGCCCATGATACAGGAGGGCAGTATTTTCGGGCACATGATAGTAAGGAATTGCAGCAGGTGTATGCTTTGATTGATGACTTAGAACCTGTGGCGCGTGAGCAGCAAATGTTCAGACCAATTCAAGCCTTATTTTTCTATCCTTTGTCAGTGGCAATGTTGTTGTTTATGGCTTTATTTTTCTGGCGTGGGCGTGGGCGGTGATGGGCATGTGGTTTGAACATTTTCACTTTTTGCGTCCTTGGTGTTTGGTGCTGTTATTGGCTTTATGTTACCTTTTATACCATCTAAAATACACATTAGGCTCTTTAGCGGCATGGAAAAAAGTATGTGACCCTGTTTTACTGGCTTATTTGCGTGTAGGCACAGCGCAAAAGTCATCTTCGCTCTCATTATGGTTGATTGGAATCGCTGGTGTGTTGAGTATTACCGCTTTGGCAGGTCCTGTTTGGCAGCAACTACCACAGCCTGTGTATCGCGCCCAAGCAGCATTGATTATTGTGCTTGATTTATCACGTTCCATGGATGCCGCAGACCTTAAACCAAGCCGTTTAACCCGCGCCAAACAAAAAATAACCGACTTACTCAACCTCAAAAAAGAAGGGCAGACGGCACTGGTGGTGTTTGCAGGCTCTGCGTTTGTGGTCACACCACTCACCGAAGACAAGGCAACGATTTTATTACAGTTGCAAGGTTTAAGCACAGACATGATGCCCGTTCAAGGCGGCAATATTGACCTTGCAATGGATAAAAGCATCTTATTATTACAACAAGCCAGTGTGCAACATGGGCAAGTTTTGTTGTTCACGGATTCAGCTGATTTTAGTCAACAAAAAGTGCAGCAACTCACTGCTGCAGGGCATACATTAAACGTGATTGCCGTGGGCACACGTATGGGTGCGCCCATCGCACAAGCTGGTGGTTTCATGACTGATCAATGGGGTAATATTGTGCTGCCCAAGTTAGATGTGTCGCGTTTGCAAACCTTAGCCCAGTGGGGGCATGGCGCTTATCATCTATTAACCTTGGATAATCAGGATATTCAACCCATGATTAACCGTGCCAAGCAAGACATATCCCAGCATAAGCAACAAGAAAAGATGCAATATAGTGACCAATGGCAAGAAGAAGGACCGTGGTTGTTGTGGCTATTAATCCCTTTGGCACTCTTGGGTTTTCGGCGTGGTGTATTGGTGATTGCCTTGTGTATCACCCTGCAATCAGAGCCTGCATATGCCCTAACTTGGCAAGATTTGTGGCAAACACCCAATCAGCAAGCACAAGTTTTGATGCAACAAGAAGATTACCAACAAGCCAGCCAGCATTTTACCAACCCTGCATGGAAAGCAGCAGCGGCATACCGTGATCATGATTACCAAGCCGCGCTGCAAGCCTTTTCTCTCATTCAAACACCAAGTCCTGATGATAGATATAATCAAGCCAATGCTTTAGCCCAACTTGGTCGCTTGGATGAAGCCATTGCACAGTATGAACAGGTTTTGGCGACATTACCCCATCATGCGGATGCTTTAGCCAATAAAACATTGTTGGAAAAAATGAAAGCGGAGCAAGAAAAAACACCCGATAAGCAACAAGGGCAACCTCAGGATAAGAAAGGTGAAAAAAACAAGTCTGCTGCCGAGCAAGGGCAGAACAGCACTGAAGACCCATCTTCAACACAGCCTACAGATGAAACAGCTTCGGGTGAGTCATCAAATGAGCCTGCCCAAGCAGAACAAGATGAGCAAGATGAGCAAACAGCAGAATCAGCCACAGCCAACGATGATGAAAGTGTTGCAGAGCAGGTAAATGCTTCGCCACCCCAAGACACAAAACAAACAGATGATGCCGTGTCGCAACAGCAACAAAATGCCGATAATATTGACCAAGATACACCCCCTCAAACTGAACAACAACGTGCTTTTGAACTTCAATTACGACGTATCCCCGATGATCCAGCAGGTTTATTGCGGCGAAAATTTAAATATCAGTATCAACAGCAAAATCAAGTCGGCAACACATCTGGTCAGTGGTAATGTTGCTTCAACCTTGGTCAAAGCCAACTATTGTATGTTTCCAAGCAACTATAAACATTGTCAATCACAGTATATTGAAATGCTATCCGAGTATATTAAATAGGATTGCTTACTAGCGCATAAAGGGCATTCTTAGAGATTGCTAATACAATGATATTTAAAGCGACTTAGTTTGTCGCAGCATGGG
>CAZWPS010000053.1:0-9051 GCA_964635775.1 uncultured Zetaproteobacteria bacterium
GCCTTACACGACCCCATCGGTTTTCCTGCTATAAGTGGTGATTATTATTTTGACCAATATGGTATTAGTCAAAAAGACTTTGCCATTCAGCGTATTCGTCGTGGTCAGGTAGAAATTATACAAACTTCCACCCCTTCAAACTAAAACTGGGTAATTTTTTCCTTCATTGCAGCTAAAATAACATCCGCTTCGCCACGTTGCGCATCGCTTGTTTGATTGCTAAACCATGTGTTTTGCCGCTTGGCATAACGTCTTGTGGCGGTGATACCATCCGTAACCGCTTGTTCAAGGCTACAATCGCCAACAAGATGGTTTAAGAGTTGACGATAACCAACCGCCCGCATCACAGGGTGATTATCTTTAACCTGTTGTTCTTTTAACCACAACACTTCTTCAAGCCAGCCCTGCTTCATCATGCTCTCAAATCGGCTTGCCAAACGCTGGCGTAATATTGCTCTAGGCATTTCCAAAACAAAAGTGGGGCAATGCAATGCACTCTCCGCTTCTTTTTGCTTAACATCTTGTTCATCGTGCCACGCTGAAAGTGCTTTGCCTGTACTTTCAAATACACAAAGCCCGCGCAAAATACGCTGGCTATCATGCGGCTCTAATCGCGAAGCCAATCGTGGGTCCACCTTTTGTAGTTGCGTATGTAAAAAGGGTGTGCCGAGTTCAAGTTGTTGTGCTTCAAACATGCAGCGCACATGTTCATCAATGCTTGGTATTACAGCAAAACCTTGAACTAAAGCACGCAAGTACATGCCTGTACCACCCACAATCAAGGGAACTTTCCCCCGCTCATTTTCTTGTTTAATCATATCACGAGCCATGTTTGCCCAACGCTGAGCATCCCAAACCTCATCAATATCCACACAGTCAAGCAAGACATGCCGCACCAAATTTTGTTCTTCTTGACTTGGTTTTGCCGTACCAATATTAAGCCCGCGATACACTTGCATGGAATCACAAGTAATAATGCAAAGGTCGTGTTGTTGTGCCAGCGCTATGGCAAGTGCCGACTTTCCCGTGCCTGTCGCCCCCATCAATGCCATCGCTTGCAAAGGCATGTGCAATGCGTCCAACTTAATCTCGGAAATTGGTGAAGTTTAAAGGTCTATCCGCATCCATACCACGCACCAATGCCATAGCAGCTTGCAAATCATCACGTTTTTTGCCCGTCACCCGTACCTGCTCACCCTGAATGGAAGCTTGCACTTTCATCTTTTCCTGCTTAATCATTTTAACGATATCTTTCGCCAACACTTTATCGACACCCTGCTTAATGGTTAAGTTTTGACGCTTGGTATCACCAGATGCATTTTCCGCATCACCATACTCCAAGGACTTTGCATCCAATTTACGACGAACCATTTTCGCTCGCAAAATTTCACACACCGTATTCAGATTATTCACATCATCACCAATGAGCTTAATCATACCATCGACCAGTTCAATGCTGGCTTGACTGTGTTTAAAATCATAACGCGTGGTGATTTCTTTTTTAACCTGATTGACCGCATTATCCATTTCCTGCATGTCAATTTCACAAACAATATCAAAACTTGGCATCTTTAATCCTTAATACTTAATACTAAACTTCAGTCTCGCGTCCCATACGCATGACAAAATCTTCAGATTTGACAGAGTTTGCCAACGCTTCTTCATAACACACAATGTTTTTCTCAACCAACTGCTGCAAATGTTGATCAAAAGTTTGGCTACCATAAATCTGTGCGCCTTCTTCCATGGCTTTGGGAATGTCAGAAAGTCTATCTTCAAGCACATAATGCCGAATCACAGAATTACACACCAAAACTTCAAGCGCCGCAATACGCCCTTTACCATCTTGTTTTGGCAACAGTTTTTGAACAATAATCGCCCTTAAATTATGACCCAAACGTTCTCGAATTGATTCTTGCTCATCCAAAGAGAATGAAGATATTAAACGCTGCATCGTACCCACGGCTGTGGTCGCATGTACAGTTGCCATAACCAAATGTCCTGTTTCAGAAGCTTGCAAAGCCAACTGAATCACCTCTTTATCCCGCGCCTCACCCGCAACAATAATATCAGGAGCTTCACGCAAAGCATCCGATAAACCATCGGCATAAGTGCTCACATCTTCACCTAACTGCCGCTGACATACCGTCCCTTTTTTATCACAATCATAACGAAATTCCATAGGGTCTTCTATGGTCACGACATGTACAGGACGATGGGTGATAATATGATTCAACATCGAAGCCATGGTTGTACTTTTACCCGAACCTGTAGCCCCTGCAATAATCACTAAACCATTTCTGTTTTCTGTAATTTCGCGAATCACAGGCGGTAAATGCAGTTGATCAAAAGAAGGAATGCTTTTCGGAATAATACGCGCGACAATGCCAAAATTACCATTCGTACGCATCATATGAATACGAAAATGTGCGACCTCTTCCAAAGAGTAATGAAAATCTAAGCTTTTATGTTGTTCAATATCAATAGACGCATGGTGCGCACGTAACATGTGGTTTATCATGTCTTTGACTTGTTGACGATTTTGCACAGACACTTGTTTAGGTGCAAGCGTTACCACTGCACCATCAATACGCATGCGCACTCTATCATCTGTACGGATAATCAAATCCGATGCCTGATGTTTATTCGATGCCAATAAAAGGTCATCAATCATATGCCAATCACTCATGACTACTCCCTTTACAACCGATTAAATAGACAAACCACTATCGCCGCCAGTAATGGCATCAATACCTGAACTTTCCTCATCCGATTCAAGGCGTGACATTTTCATTTTTAAACGCAAATCATTCACTGCATCCGCATTCGCCAGCGCTACCTCTTCAGTAATGATACCCTCTTTCCAAATCTGCAATAAGTGCTGATCAAAGCTTCGCATACCATAATTTGCCCCTGCTTCCATGGTTTCTTTAATCCCTGGAATATCCCACTTACCAATTTGATCGGCAATACGCGCATTATTAATCAAAATTTCAATCGCTGCTTTTCGCCCACCATCCACAGTACGAATTAAACGTTGTGATAAAATAGCCTTCATATTCATGGCTAAATTCAGTTGCACTTGAGTATGCATTTCTTCAGGGAAAAAGTTGCGAATACGCTCCAAGGCTTGATTGGAATTGTTCGCGTGCAGCGTCGCCACACAGACATGCCCAGTTTCAGCAAACTCAAGTGCATGTTCCATGGTTTCTCTGTCCCGAATCTCACCCACCAAAATCAAGTCGGGCGCTTGGCGCAAAGTATTTTTCAACGCATGTTTAAATTCTAACGTATCCGTGCCAACTTCGCGTTGCGTGACCACAGATTTACGATGCTGATGCACAAATTCAATCGGATCTTCAATGGTAATGATATGCCCTGCAGAATTACGATTACGATGGTCAATCATCGCCGCCAAGGAGGTTGATTTACCCGAGCTCGTTGCCCCAACCATAATCACTAAACCACGTTTGTTCATGATGATTTCTTTAAAGATATCAGGTAAGTTCAGCTGTTCTAAGGTGGGCACATCCGTGGTTATTTTACGAATCACCATGCCCACATCACCGCGCTGGCGAAAAATATTCACCCGAAAACGCCCCATGCCTTCATAAGCAATCGCTAAGTTCATTTCCATATTTTCTGAAAACTCTGCTCTTTGTTTTTCAGTCATGGTGGCATTGGCCAGTTGTTCGCATTGCACAGCTGAAAGCGGTGGCTGCTTTAAAGGCACAACTTGTGAGTTAATACGGTAAGCTGGTGGCATACCTGATGTGATATACACATCCGAAGCATCTTGTTTGACCATAATCATTAACAACTGCTTGATTGAAATCTTTTGTTCAGGGGCTTTTGCGCTCATTATTTATCCTTATCCACCAAACAACTTTTTATTTTGTGCTTTTTCTAATGCGGCTTCTTGGGTGATTTTGCGTTGCCTCACCAGGTTTTGCAAACACATATCCAAAGTTTGCATACCTTCTCGTTGTCCTGTTTGCATTGCTGATACAATCTGAGGCAATTTGTTCTCACGAATCAAGTTACGCACTGCAGGTGTGCCTAACATAATTTCATGGGCTGCAACCCGCCCTTTACCATCTGCTGTTTTCAACAAGCTTTGCGAAATCACCGCTTTTAATGATTCCGAAAGCATCGCACGAATCATACCCTGCTCTGCTGAGGGAAACACATCAATAATACGGTCAATCGTTTTCGGTGCAGAGGAGGTGTGCAATGTGCCAAACACCATATGCCCTGTTTCCGCAGCCGATAAAGCCAAACCAATTGTTTCCAAATCCCGCATTTCGCCCACCAGAATCACATCAGGGTCTTCACGAAGTGCGCCTTTTAATGCGCTGGCAAAAGATTTGGTATGTGGACCTACTTCACGCTGTGAAACCAAGCTGCTTTTGGATTGATGAACAAATTCAATCGGATCTTCAACGGTTAAGATATGTCCTTTTTCAGCTTCATTACGATAATTCACCATCGCTGCCAAGGTGGTTGATTTACCCGAACCTGTAGGCCCTGTAACCAAACATAATCCGCGCGGCTCCATTGCAAGTTTTTTAAATAAATCAGGCGCTTTAAGTTGTTCCAACGTTAAAACTTCAGTTGGGATGGTACGAAAAACACCAGACATGCCCCGATTTTGCCAAAAACAGTTCACACGAAAGCGAGCAATATCACCAAGCGCAAATGAAAAGTCCAAATCAAGATGTTCTTCAAAATGCTTACGCTGATCATCGTTCATGATATCATAAATCATCGTTTGAACAGTACGATCGTCCATCGCTGGCATTTTAATTTTAGTCATATCGCCATTAATGCGAATCATCGGCGGCTCACCTGCTGAAATATGTAAATCAGATGCACCATTTTTCACTGAAAACGCTAATAGTTCAGAAATATCCATCATCTACCTCTACCTTTATCAATTAAGGCAAAGCATAGAAGCTGATAACACATCTCGCAAGCAATCAATATAAAAAAGAACTGTTAAATCGCCTATCATGCCTAATCAAACCCGAAATAAGTGCTTCAACTCCGCCTCCATGACAAAGCCATGAAAATTTCTTTAAATTTGACGACACAATTGCATCAGTTCATCTTTTTGTTCTGGGAAAAAGTGCCCCGCACCTTGAACAGCATGAAATTGGGCATGAGGCAGCGTGCTTGCCCATTGTTGGGTTTGGGCAAAGGGGACAATATCATCTGCCGTGCCTTGAATAATACTTAATGGGCGCGTATCACCTTGCATAAAATCAAATGACCACAAGTTAACTGCTGGCGCAACAGCAAGCATACGTTGAACACGTTGATCATGACGTGCTGCTTGTAGCCCTGCAAAACAACCAAATGAGAAACCTGCTAAATAAAGCGGGCTGTGCGGCTGTTGTCTGACCAGCCAATCAAGGGCAGTGCTAACATCATCACTTTCACCCTTGCCCTCATCCCAAGCTCCCTCACTTTTTTCAACACCGCGAAAGTTGAAACGTAACACACTATAACCCATATCTTCAAAGCTTCGGCTCATCCAATAGACCACTTTATTACGCATCGTTCCCCCATACACGGGGTGCGGATGGCAGACTACAATAGCAGGTTGATTGCTTTTCCCAGGCTGATAAAGGGCTTCGAGTTGTCCTGCTTTGCCTTGAAGCATGATTTTCTCATGGTGGTGGTTGATATTCATGTGTTTTCACCTGTTCGAAGGTGATTGTGATAATTTTTTTCATCAAAACCAACGATAAAATGCTGGTCATTGATGTTGAGCACAGGACGTTTAATCATTGATGAATGTGTTATCATCAAATTGATTGCTTTTTCTTGGTTTAAGTCTGATTTATCGGCATCGCTTAACTTCCGCCAAGTAGTGCCGCGTTTGTTCAGCAACACTTCCCACGACACATATTGACACCATAATTCTAGTGTATGCTTATCAATGCCCTCTTTTTTGTAATGATGAAAGGTGAATGGGATATTGGATTGCTCAAGCCAAACACGGGCTTTTTTGATGCTGTTGCAGTTGGGGATGCCATACATGGTGATATTCATGTTTATTCCTTAGGTGAGTTGGATATAGCGTTGTTGTTGATTATCATAATCTAAGTGAATATGAATCGACTTCTTTTGTGGCGGCAATAATGCAGGGGCACGTTCTGACCATTCAATCAGTGTCAGCCACGGTGGTTGGAAAAACTCTTGTATGCCTAATGCTTCAACATCATCTTCATCATTGAGCCGATACCAATCCATATGGGCAATGCGTAAACCAGCATTGGCTTGATATTCTTGAATGATGGCAAATGTTGGGCTGGGCAAAGCTTGGTCTTGTACACCTAAAGCACGCATCATAGCACGCGCCAAAAAGCTTTTTCCTGCACCAAGTTCGCCTGAAAAGGTAAAACAATCACCTTGTTGGACGGTTTGCGCTAATTGTTGTGCAAATTGTGTCATTTCAGCTTCATTATGGATGGTAATATTCAAAAAAACGGCTCTATCGATTGTTTTTTCATGGTGGATAATGTTTTTTCCCATGAGCGACGTACTGGATAATGACGACGATACGTTTTAAACCATTGTTGAAAACTATCGCTTTGCTTACCAGCATCTTTCATTTTGCTGGTGTCTTGCATGATAGGATATAACAACGCAGATAACTGCGATTTGGAGATGTCTTCGCTGATTTGAGGCGGAATAATCGGCGGAAGTTGTTGTTGCTTATCCCATGTCGGTTTGATGTTGAGAAAGGCGCATAATGCATTGTAGACAAATTGGGTGTTGGCAGCTTTACCATCAAGAGAATGACCTGCGATGTGTGGTGTGGCAATATAAACTTGAGGGTGTTGGAGCAGCTTGAGATGAATCGCTGGCTCACCTTCCCAGCAGTCGAGGATGGCGAAGCGTTGGGGCTGTTGATTAAGCCAAAGCAACAACGCTTGATTATCCAAACATGCGCCACGTCCTACATTAATAATACCTCGACCTTGAAATTTTTCGATATTGCTTTTGTTTAATAAATGCCTGGTATTGTTGTTTTTCGTGGTCAGCAAAGGGGTGTGTAAAGTTAAGATATCGGCATGTTGTAGCAGGTAGTCAAGGTCTTTGAAGTGTTGTAATTTTTCTTGTTTGGCTCGTGGTGGATCGTTGCACAAGGTCTTTAAGCCCAAGTTTAAACAGGCTTTCTCTAATAAACTTCCAATACGCCCTACCCCAATAATACCCAGTGTATCATGCTTGAAAACAAGGTGATTGTGTTGCTCTAAGCGATAAAGCGCAGCTAACATATATTCAACCACAGATGCCGTAGAGCTGCCTGCTGCTGAAGCAAAAGCGATGTTGTTTTCTTGTAAATAAAGCTGATCAATATGATCATCACCAATGGTTGCCGTACCTACAAAACGAACCGGTGAACCCTTTAATAAGCTGGCATTGACTTGACTAGACGAGCGTACAAGTAATATATCGGCATGTTGAAGGCGTTGTGGGGTGATGGCTTGATGTTCAAGAATATCCAATACCACATCAAAGCCTGCCAATGTTTGAAAAGCATGGTTTGCGCCCCAAATATTACTGTCAGCGATAATATGTAGTGGTGCTGTCAAGGTGTGACCTCAAGAAAGCATCGCAACTTAAAATCATCCATGTCAGTGTTCAATACTTTAGATTGTAACATCATCAAGTCATTTTTAATCAATGTTTTATTTATTTTATAGATGTTTACGCGCTTCTTTTGCTTGAGGATGATCAGGGTATTGCTGGATAAACTGTTGATAAAGAGCAAGGGCTTTATCTTGGTCATGCAGCTCTTTTTTGGCAAACACTGCCATCTCTAACAATACAAGTGGTGCAGCTTTGCTTTGAGGAAAATCACTGACTAATTGTTCTTGCACTTCCATGAGCAAAGTTTGGTCTTTAAGCTTTCTACGGGCAATTTTAATCGCATGCTCTAAAGCTTGAACCGCCTCTTGACCATCAAACATACGCGCCAACTGGCGAAGCGTTGTTACAGCTTGGCGTGGTTGACCTGTCTTTTTTTCTTGCAGTTTGGCAATGGTTTGCAATGCAGATAAAGTGCTTGGTTCATCAGGGTACCGCTCAACAATGGTGGTGAAAACATCAATAGCCTCAACATAGTTTTTTAAATATTGATGTAATGTTAACGCTAGGTTTTGGTAAGCATTTTTACTTAATTGGTGAGTTGGGTGCTCTTGAACAAGTTGTTTATAACCTTGAGCTGCTTGCTCATACTCTTTTAAACGCAAACGCTGCAAATCAGCAACAGCAAGCATCGCTTCGACACGGTATGTACTGTTTGGATAAAGAGCTAAGAGCTTTTTAAAGCCATAAATACCACTTTCAGCAGATGTTGCACCCAAATTATGTGCCATCAACACTTGAACTTCATCAGCATGTTTATCTTGTGGGAAACGCTTTAAAAAAGAGACTTGTAACTTGAGCAAAGCTCGGGCTAATTTTTTATCCTCAATTTGGTATAAGGCATTGATTAAGGTTTTTAAGCGTGTCGCTTTGTTGGCTAAAGCAGTGGGCTTGAGTAAGGGGCTGATTTGTGTTGCATAATCATCCCAATCTTTTTCCAGCAACTCAAATAAGCGTTGTTTTGTATTGGTGGTAATTTCCGCATCAGGAAATTCATAAAGCACTTGTAACCAAAGCACTGCCGCAGCTTCTTTATTTTTTTGTTTGATTTGCACGCTGCCTTGCAAGAAAAGTGCTTCCGCAGATAAGGTTAAATCAGGATAAAGAGCGAAGAAAATATCAATATCTTGTAAAATAGTATCGTTTAACTCCGACTGTGTTGAAAATAAACCACCAAAAAAGCCTGATGTTTGTAATGCTTCGACTTGATCACGAATTAAAGAGAGATGTTGGCTAGCAACTTCTTGACGCGATAGTTGAGGCACACTGATGATGGGTGCACTAAAGGTTTGTTCGGCATTTAAAACAGCAGGTAATGCCATACTTTGGCTATAGTTATCCTGACTCACATCCTGATTCACGCCTTGATTTATATCTTCTGCCCAAACA
>CAZWPS010000054.1:0-9035 GCA_964635775.1 uncultured Zetaproteobacteria bacterium
GTAGCAGCAGGTGCTGAGAAAAAGTGTAAATCTTGCCATTCTTTTGAAGATGGCAAAAAAGCTAAGGTAGGACCTAACCTTTTCGGCGTTGTTGGTCGTACACAAGGTAGTTTTGCTAAATTTAAATATGGTAAATATTTAAAAGCACAAAACGAAGCTGGCGGAGTTTGGGATGAAGCGGGCTTACGTGCGTGGATCAAAAACTCTAAGAAAGTTGCAAAAGATGCAGGTTCTAAAACTAAAATGGCGAAACAAAACATGAAAGGCGAAAAAGCTGATCAAGTTATCGCATGGTTGAACGGCCTTAAATAAGTTTTAAGTATTCACCGTTTAAGCAAGGCGTGGTCAGCAGTGACCACGCCTTTTTTATGCTCTATTTATCTACTTTCAGGTTTTATTTCAACGTCAACGGCAAACCTGCCACCACCCATTCAACATGATCTGCAATCTTCGCCAAATGTTGATTAAGCACACCTTGCGCATCTCGAAAGTCACGCCCTAACTTGCTGTCAGGAACAAGCCCCATACCCAACTCATTCGATACCAAGACCAGCTCATGTTGGCACTGGCTCAAACCTTCACACAATAGCTGAATCTCAACATTTACATCGCGCTTAGCAAACAACACATTAGATAACCATAAGCTCAAACAATCGACCAGAACACACTGCTTTATCTTGCCCGCAGCTTGAAGTACAGCAACAATATCCAACGGCTCTTCTACTGTTGTCCACATTTTAGGACGACGCGCCTTATGCTTTTCAATACGCGCCTGCCAATCATCATCGCCTTGAATCACAGGAGCTGTAGCAATATATAACACAGGAAACCCACTGTTTTGAACAAGCTGCTCAGCATATGCCGACTTACCACTTCTTGCCCCACCTAAAATCAATCGTAATGGCATATTTTAATCCTTAAAAGCGTTATCTAACACGACTTTGATGAGGATACAATTTAACATGGGTACGTTCAAGGCAAAAATAATAAGCGATAACGCAGAAATCACTTGTTTTGGATGCCGTATTGCAAGTCATGAATGATTCAGTGTCTCACTAGCGTATACTTTGTATTCAACCACGCGTTTATCAGGCGTTGTTCAGCACTTCTTTAGGGTAAGAATCTTGACCAAGCACTGTATCGATGGCTTGACGATAACGCCAACCTTCAGTTTCTAACATCGGTTGATCATAAAAAGCATCAACGGGTCCTAAACACAACAAAGCAATCGGTTTTGCACCATCAGGGCATAATAATAAAGCCGCCACATCTTCAGGTTGGAAAAAAGACACCCAGCCCATGCCTAAGTTTTCAGCCCGTGCCGCCAACCACATGTTTTGAATCGCACAAGATGTCGAACATAATGCCATTTCTTCAGGCATGGTTCGCCGTCCAAAGATTGTGCCATCATCAGGCGCAAGCACCACCGCAATCAACTCAGCACACTCACGCATGCCTTCTACTTTAAGCTGCATAAAATCAGCTTGTCGTGTCGCCATATGCGCAGCTGTATTTTGTTTTTCTTGCTCAACTAAAGCCACCAATTGCAGGCGCAAATGCGCATCGGTAATGCGTATAAAACGCCAAGGCTGCATCAATCCCACCGAAGGCGCAGCATGTGCAGCTTCCAGAATCCGGGTTAAAGCTTGGGCTTCTACCTGACCGCCCACAAAGTGTCGCATATCACGCCGCGCATGAATCACTTGATAAACTGTAGCCTGCTCTTCTGCTGAAAATATCTTACCCATATACAGCCTCCCTCATTCACACGCCAAGCATAACCAAAAAAAGTGTCAAGAAGCAAAAAGATAATCAACATAGTGTAGGAATGCATTATCCAAGTGCATATTTAATTACTTTGGCGAAGGTTGTTGGCGGGCTAAGGATAGGATGTTCGTTTGGTTGTTGTGAAAAAACTCTAAACCTTGATGCACGGCTTTGACCACAGCTCTAGGGGTGATGGTTGCACCTGTGAACTGATCGAAATCACCGCCATCTTTTTGTACAGCCCAGCGGATATTGTGTAAGTTTTTGTCTTTAAAGCGGTGTAACCATACATCATCTTTAGTGATACCATCACCTAAACCAGGCGTTTCTCGGTGATGGGTGATGCGGATGGCGACAACGTTTCCAGTATGATTGACACCCATTAAAATATGAATGCTACCTGAATAACCATCAGGGGCGACTTGCTGCCACGCTAAGGCAATGACTTTGCCTTGTTTGTTTTTAGCGGGAAATATCTTTAAGCTGTTGTGCGGTGTGAGGGGAAAAATAAAGGCATCGCTTAAGGGGTCGTTGTGGTGTGGGGGTAATACTTGTTCCAAGGCTTGATGTAAGGCTTGACGCTGTGCTTGGGCGATAGGCTCTTTGGTGATGGCGTTAACCCCTGCTAAAAGGGAAGCGCAGACAATGGCAACGACGAATAAGGCAAGGGCAGTTTGTTGTTGTTTTTTATCAAACTTCATTTTATTTCCTTGCTCGACCATAAACACGAGGGCGGCAGTAATAATCAATTAAAGGCACGACACAATTCATTAAAATGACTGCAAACATAGCGCCTTCAGGGTAGTTACCGTAGGTGCGAATGACCCATGTTAAAATACCACAACCCACACCAAAAACGATTTTACCACCACTTGATGAAGGTGATGAAACAGGGTCAGTTGCCATAAAAAAGGCACATAACATCAAGCCGCCAGCTAATAAGTGGAAGAGGGGAGGGGCATACATATCAGGATTGATCGCATTAAAAATAAAAGCCAAAATGGCGACACTGGATAAATAAGCGATGGGAATATGCCATGAAATCGTATGGCGGGCAATCAACCAAATACCACCAATCAACAAGGCTAAAGCACTGGTTTCACCCAAACTGCCAGCTTGGCGACCAATAAAGGCATCAAGTGTGGAGTATTGGTATGTATTTAAGGCTTCATGGATGGGAATACCACGGCTGAGCTCGGTTTTTACATAACCTAATGGACTTGCCATGGTGATGGCATCCCATGTTTGTTCAACCGCCGCAGGACCGAAGAAAAAGAAGCTGAAAGCGTCGCTAAAGTTGTATAAATTGAGCACTTCTCCTGCATGCATGGGGATTAACCATGCTGTCATGTGCAAGGGGAAGGAAATGAGCAAAACAACCCGCGCTGAAAGGGCTGGATTGAATAAATTATGCCCTAAACCGCCATATAATTGTTTACCAATGACAATCGCAAACACGCTGGCAAATAATGCCATCCACCATGGTACAGCTGCGGGTAAAACCAAGGCTAACAAAAGCCCAGTTAAGGCGGCAGAACCATCCCACACACGCCGTTGATTTTGTTGCATGAGTTTGAGGCAAATGTATTCGGTGATTAAACATGTACCTACACATAATGTGATTAAAAAAGCAGCCAACCAGCCAAATAAATACACACTGACCATGCTTGCTGGAACCAAGGCAATGATGACCGACAACATGGTTAAGGGGATGCTATTGCCGCTATGTTGGTGCGGGGAACTTAAGAAAATCATGTGTTTTCCCCATTTTCTGATTGGCTTGGGGTGTGTTCAGCAGCAGGGCGCTCATTTTTTGCATCTTCTTCTGCTTTTTTGCTTGCAGCAGCAGCGCGGGCTTCTTTTTTCTCGCGGGCAAGACGGCGTTTTTCTTCTTTGGCTTTGTTTTCACGGTTGATGCGCAGTTCGCGGGCATCAGAGCGACTGCGAGAATCTTCAGCAAAAGACTTTTCACGCCTTATTTGGGCAATTTGACCCTTACCAAAGCGAAAGTAATGAACCAAAGGGATATGGGAGGGGCAAACATAACTGCATGCACCACATTCGATACAATCAAAGAGCTGGTAGTCTTCGGCTTTATCAAATTGCTCTTGTTTGCAGTAGTTGGCTAATAAATTGGGCATTAAACCTGCAGGGCATGCTTCGCCGCAATCGCCACAACGGATACAAGGCTCTTCTTCATGATGAGCTTGTTGAACACTATGGTTCAACATGGCTAAAAGACCATTGCTACCTTTGACCAATGGAATGTCTGGCGAACGCATTAATTCGCCCATCATTGGCCCGCCATGAATAATGCGTATGCCTTCGAAATGCTCTAAGCCGCGTTGCTTGAAGATAAAGCGCATTGGTGTGCCCAAACGTATGCGCATATTTGCAGGCTGAGGCAGGGCATCACCACTGACTGTAACCACGCGTTCAGTAAGGCTTTCACCTAAACACACAGCATCATAAATGGCTTTGCTGGTGCCTACATTTTGCGCCAAAACACCAATATGAATGGGTAAACGCCCTGCAGGAATTTGCTTGCCTGTTAAGCTTTCGATGAGCTGCTTTTCGCCACCTTGCGGGTATTTAGTCGGCAACATTTGCACCTGAATATGTTGATCTAAGCCCATTTCAATCAAGGTGGCTTCCATCATTGATGCGGCATCGGTTTTATTGTCTTCAATGGCGATAATGCCTTTGCTGGCTTCAACCATATGCATGATGATGTCCATGCCACTGATGATTTCGTGTGATTTTTCGAGCATGAGTTGGTGATCATTGGTTAACCACGGCTCACATTCAATACCATTGAGGATAACCACTTCAATAGGATGTTGTTTATCCTGCACCAATTTGATGAATGTAGGAAAAACAGCACCACCAAGCCCAGCAAGCCCAGCATGACGAATGCGTTCACGTAATGCAATGGCATCAACGCTGCGGTAGTTGGGTAAAGGGTGTAGGCTTTCATCCGCTTCATCATCACCATCTGGGGCGATAAAAATGGAGGGCATGCCCAAACCTGAAGGGTGAGGGATAGCATGGTCTTCAATTTTTGTCACTTTACCTGAAGTGGAGGCATGAATGGGTACGGATAGGTAACCTTGTGACTTGGCTATTTTCTGCCCGCGTAATACGCGATCACCAATCTTGACCAAAGGCTCGCAAGCTTGTCCAATATGTTGTTTCATGGGATGAATGAATACAGGAGGAAGTGGGCAAGTTATGATGTTTTGGCTTGCTGTACGTTTGTTTTGCAAAGGGTGAATGCCGCCATGAAAAGCATGGCTTGAAGCAGATGTGAAGCTTTGGCTGAGTTGTTCGATAAGCTTGTTAAACATGGTAAGGCTCATGTTGTTGCTTGCGTTCTTCGCCTAATAAGGCACGGCGTGTACCAGGCACAGGCCATGCCCAATGTTCTAAAAGCTCAGGTTTTTCTAACATATCAATACAATCCACAGGGCAAGGTTCTAAACATAAGGTGCAACCAGTACAATGGTCGCTGATGATGGTGTGGTATTGTTTGGCAGCACCAACAATACAGTCTACTGGGCAAGCTTTGATGCATAATGTGCAGCCAATACACTCATCTTCACGAATAAATGCCACCACAGGCACCGCTTCTTCTGCCTCTACACCTTTAGGGTCAACCCCCATCAAACCTGCGATTTCTAACATCGTTCGCTCACCGCCAGGCACACAGTGGTTCACATCTGCTTCACCACTTGCCACTGCATTGGCATAAGGGCGGCAACCAGGGTAGGCACATTGTCCACATTGGGTTTGAGGCAATAAAGCGTCAACTTTATCGGCTAAAGGGTCACCTTCGACATGGAAATAACGTGAGGCGAAGGCTAAACCCAGCCCAATGAGGAAGGCAAGGCTAGAAAAAGCAGCGATGGCATAAAGAAATTGCATAACTTATACTTTGACCAGACCAGCAAATCCCATGAATGCCAACGCCATCATGCCTGCGGTAATCAATGAAATAGGCGAACCTTGAAAGACTTGAGGAATCGGCGCCCCCTCTAAACGCTCGCGTAAACCAGCAAACAAAATCAATACCAGCGCAAAACCAAGCGCCGCACCAAAACCATATAAAACGGAAGAGAAAAAGGAGTAGTCTTGTTGTACATTAAGAATTGCAACACCTAACACGGCACAATTGGTGGTGATTAAAGGTAAAAATATGCCTAAACCCTGATAAAGGACGGGGCTAGTTTTATGCATGACCATTTCAACAAACTGCACTAAAGCAGCAATAATTAAGATGAAAAACACGGTTTGTAAATAAACAATATCAAGTGGAATGAGAATGAGTTGCTGAATAACCCATGAGGCAGTGGAGGCTAAAGTCATCACAAACATAACCGCAAAGGACATGCCTATGGCTGTTTCAAGTTTGCCAGAAACACCTAAAAAAGGACAAATGCCGAGGAATTTGGTGAGCACATAATTGTTTACCAATACCGCAGAGAGTAAAATTACCGCAAATTCAGTCATGGGCAGCATTATAACTGAACATCAGAGAGTTCCAAGCGCTTAGGCTTATTTCAGCAGGGAAATGGTATTAAAACATCAGCAGCTTACTCGACTTTTCCATTTCTTATGAGAAACATACTTTAGCCAAGCGTAAAGACAAAACAGGCGACCCAAACATGTATTGGGTGCGTCAAGGAAAGCAGTGGTATGTAAAGCTCACGGTCATGTTGATCTTGTCGAAACATCTTGTTGCGTAAGATCCCTCAACTTCGTTCGGGATGACAAGCATGGTGTTGCGATCATGAGCGCTTCCTTAAAAAGCGTAACCTAATTTGAGTGATGTTGAAGTATCAGTGCCTGTTTTACCAAATGCTGGCGCGGTTAGGGTTCTTGATTCGTAGGCGAAGTCTAATTCAAAGGCCTTGAATAAAACATGTTGCCAGGTGAGTGTTTTTTTGATGAAAGAGTCATCATTACCATCTTCAATGATAATTTGCGCTGTAACTTTATCATGTTCAGTGGCTTGGTATGCCATCATGATGGCGCCATGGGTGATGGGGTCAACATCGAGTTTCGTTTTGTTGACCTTTTGAGTCTCGCGGGTGCCTGTACCGACTTCGAGGTCAAGAATATAGGGTTTGTCGGTTGTGAAAACATGGTAACCTAAACCCAGTAACTTGCTGTTTTCACGATAAATACCACTAAAAAAGTCTTCGCGATAGTTGAGTAAGGCAAAAGCATAGCTTTGCCATGCAAAATTGTAGGCTGTTTTGAGGTTCGCTTCATAATAATCAGAGGTCAGCGTGGCATTATCTGATGTTTGCTCACCTTTAAAACTTGATTCGATAACCCAAGATTGGTAACTGTAGTTAAGCTCAAGCAAGGCATCAAAGGTTTCAATGGTGGTGTTTCCTGTTGTGGATAAGCCACCGAGGGCGACTTTTCCTGAATATTGATGTTCAGATTGTATTTCGTTGGCAATACTTGTTGGTATTTGGAGGCTTAAACAGAGCATAAGGATGGATAAGCAGCGTAAGAAAAAATGACTCATGGCGAAAATACTATCGTGATGAAGCTGTAAATCTAGCTTAGAATTGCGTAGTGTTGTCCTTATGCATTTTAAATTGGTTGGCGACTACACGCCACAAGGTGATCAGCCACAAGCGATTTCGGCGTTGGTCAAGGGCTTGGATAATGGGGATGAACATCAAGTTTTACTTGGTGTTACAGGCTCTGGAAAGACGTATAGTATTGCTTGTGTGATTGAAGCTACACAAAAGCCAACCTTAATTTTAGCCCCCAACAAAACCCTTGCAGCGCAGTTGTATGGCGAGTTTAAACAGCTTTTCCCTGACAATGCAGTGGAATATTTCGTCTCCTATTATGATTATTATCAACCTGAAGCGTATGTGCCTGCTTCAGATACATTTATTGAGAAAGACTCTGCCATCAATGATCAAATTGATCGCATGCGTCATGCTGCAACACGGGCGTTATTAGAGCGTGAAGATGTGATTATTATTGCATCGGTATCGTGCATTTATGGTTTGGGTAGCCCTGAAGCTTATGCGAATATGTTGCAGTATTTTGAGGTTGGGCGTGAGCAGGATATGCGCGAGGCGGTGAATAAACTCGTTGAATTGCAATATACGCGTAATGATATGGACTTTCATCGTGGTACTTTTCGTTTGCGTGGCGATGTTTTGGAAATATACCCTGCTGATGCTGATGATACAGCTATTCGGGTGGAATTTTTTGGCGATGAAGTGGATGCTATCTCTCAATTTAATCCGCTGACAGGACAGCGCCTTGAAACCATGCATAAATACACGGTTTTTCCTAAATCACACTTTGTGACCCCACGCAGCACACTATTAAATGCCATGGTAACGATTAAAGCGGAGTTGGCAGAGCGTTTGGCTGTGCTTTACGATGAAAACAAGCTGGTCGAAGCGCAACGCTTGGAGCAACGCACGATATTTGACCTCGAAATGATTCAAGAAATTGGACATTGTACAGGGATGGAGAATTATTCACGTCATTTATCAGGGCAAGCTGTGGGGCAACCACCGCCAACGTTGCTGGACTATTTGCCCAACAATGCCATGGTTGTTTTGGATGAATCACATGTCACTGTGCCGCAAATTGGGGCGATGTTTAAAGGGGATAGAGCCAGAAAACAGACCTTGGTTGATTTTGGCTTTCGCTTGCCTTCGGCGTTGGACAATCGTCCATTACAGTTTCATGAATTTGAAGCAGTAGCGCGGCAAGTGATTCATGTTTCGGCAACACCTGGCCCTTATGAGCTGGCAAAAACGGACGGGCTGTTTGTGGAGCAGGTGATACGGCCTACAGGTTTGATTGACCCTGAAATTGAGATTCGCCCTGCCGCTACGCAAGTTGATGATTTTATTGGTGCGGCCAATGAAGTGATTGCGCGGGGATTTCGGGTATTGGCGACATGTTTAACCAAGCGTATGTCAGAGGATTTGACGGAATACCTGACTGATGCAGGGTTAAAGGTGCGTTATTTACATTCGGACATTGATACCATCGAACGCATGGAAATCTTGCGGGATTTGCGTGTAGGGGTCTTTGATGCTGTCGCTTATACACATACCTAAGCTCCCGAGACTAGGGCGAATATCGTATGCGGCATTCTGCTTAAAAAAAAACACTCACAAATACACATCTCAAAGAAAAACAAACTAAGAAAATAATAATATCACATATACTACAAGAAAAACAAATCAACATATTATACGATACTAAGAAGTCAT
>CAZWPS010000055.1:0-9013 GCA_964635775.1 uncultured Zetaproteobacteria bacterium
CATATAAATCATGATTTTAGTTGTCATACTCATTTTTTTACGCATATTTATTCCTATATTACCTGTTTAAAAGTATGCAAAGGGTGATAAGAATGCCGCCAATATGCAAGTGCTATTGATTCTAAGGTATAATTTGGTTAGAAGTCGCTAATGATTTCAGAACTATTGTTTATAAGTGCGGCTGCTTTTTCCTTGTTGGCAACGGGATTGATTGCCTCTGCCATGCGCACTCAGACGGCAAGCTTAAGCAGGCAACCTTATATCAGTCTTAGTGTTGCCCTTTCAATTATATGTACACTTTTTGCTATTTTAGAACAAGGTTTTATTGGCGAAACGGGTTTATTACTTACCTTAACGACCGTGGCAGGTTTTACTACAATATTGGTGCAAAACTTATATTTAGTTGGCATGTGGCAGCATGGTGTGCGCGGTTTAGGTTTGTTGCTTTTACCCTTAACAGCACTTCCTTTATTGATTTTGCCCTTTTTACCCACAAAACCAAACGAACTATGGATTGAATCAAACTCATTCCTTGCCACAGGTCACTTATTATTATCACTTGCTGGTTATGCTATTCTAACGATGGCGGCGTTGTATGCTTGTATGCAAATCCTTTTGGATAAAGCCTTAAAAAACAAACAGATTGGTTTTTTTGTGCAGGCTATGCCGTCGTTGATGGATATTGAAAATCACTTATTTGCCCATGTGCGCTGGGCAATTTGGTTGCTTGGTTTAAGTATTCTAACAGGGTTGGCATGGCAGTGGTTTGAAATGGCGCACTTTGCTTTGCTTAATCACAAAGTCTTGTTGGCATTGTTTGCTTGGTTTGTGTTAATTGTGCTTTATCATTTTCGACAACAAGCGGGATGGCATCATCAACGTGCCAGTAAAATGGTGTTGTTTGCTTATATCTCTTTAATGTTGGCTTATTTTGGCGTTAAACTCATTCAAAATCTCGTTTAAAGTAGACTTTCATGACATTTTCTGAACTTTCTTTACCCATTACCCTTGGCTTATTGTTTTTTTTACTGCTCTTATCGGCATTTTTCTCAGGCTCTGAAACAGCTTTAACCCGTGCGCGGCGAGTTCGATTACGCATTTTAAGTAAAAATGGTCATCAAGGCGCAAAATATGCCGAACAATTACTCAACAAACCAGAGCGTATGTTAGCCTCCATTTTATTGGGTAATAATTTCGTTAATATTGCTGCTTCAAGCCTTGCTACAGCTTTATTTGTGATTGAATTTGGCGAAGCGGGCATTTTATATGCCACCATTGCCATGACCATCATTGTCCTTGTTTTTGCAGAAGTATTACCCAAAACTATTGCTGTTGCCCATGCTGAAGTCATTGCTTGTCGTGTTGCCATCATGCTGACCTGGTTTCAACGCTTATGTACGCCTATTGTTGCCTTATTGATGTTGGTGATTCGTAGTATGCAGCGTATTTTTCGTGTTCGGCAACATCAAGAGTTAGCTTATAATCATCAAGAACTCGCGGCAATGATTGATTTAAGTGCTGAAAGTGGGGTGTTGGATAAAGCGCGTGAACAAATGTTGATGAGCGCCTTGCAACTGCATGATATTCCTATTAAATCATTGATGACACCGCGCAAAGACATGGTCATGCTCAATGCTGATGACAGTGTATTAAGCTGTGTTAAACAAGCCATACGACAACCCCATTCGCGTTACCCTGTTTATCATGGGGATACCGACTGTTTGCTGGGTATTGTACACTTGCGTGACTTACTCAAACTTCAACAAAACAAGACCAGCTTATCGCAAGCACTGATTTGGAAAAACCCACCTTATGTACCAACCAATCGTAATGCCTTAGCCCAACTCTTTGATTTTCAAAGCAAACATCAGCATATGGCGATTGTTGTTGATGAGTTTGGTGATATTGAAGGTTTGATTACTTTAGAAGATATTATTGAAGAAATTGTAGGCGAAATTGAAGATGAATCCGATATTCCAATACCTGAAGAAGTATGGGCGCAACCTGATGGTTCATGGGTAGCTGGCGGAACTGCCAACTTACACGATTTGAATCAAACCCTTTCAAGTGAACTGCCCGAAAATGGCGCAACCACAATTGGCGGCTTGATTGTTGAAGAGCTTGGTGATGTTCCCGAAGGCAAAGCATGTTTAATCCTTGCGCATATTCGTGTTGAAATTCTTAAGCTTGAAGGCGAACGCATTAAACGTGTGCGTTTAACCCGTGCAGTTGATGAGACGACAGCGGAATTTTCCAAAACATAAATAAGGAAACCCTCGAAAAACCGCGTTGTTTTGCCAAACTTGTGTTTTTCGCCCCTGACATCGTTGAATAAAAAGTACAATAGCCTTGCCATGAACGAAAAGCAACGGCGTTTGACACGCACGATGTTTTTCGAGGTTATCTAAGCCATATTTATGATGCCTGCCAAACACGCCAGCCATCGACCATGGGGAAATACAACGCCGCTTTGATTTTTCGCTCAGGTTCTAAGGCTTGTAATGCCTTGATATAATTAGGGAGTTGAGGCGTTTCTTTGGTGTAGCGCAACAACTCTTGATCTAAAAATTCTTCAAGGTTGCTGCCCTCATGACCACCAGTTTTATAATCAATCACCCAACGTGTGCCTTGTTCATCAATAAAGCTGCGATCAAGCACGATATGTTTACACAAAGCATCATGCACATAAGTTAAGGCCCATTCATTGTGTTGCCCTTGATGTTTTTGTGATAAAATCCACTGTGCCCGTTGACTCTTTAAGCATGTATCCAATCCTTGTTGGCAACGCTGCATGGCCGCGCTGATATACTGTTGACTGATGCCTTCATCTTGCAGTATATGGCGCATACGCTTTAATGTTTGTTGTGTATCATGTTGATTCCATTCTTCAATTCCGCATTCACCTATACGTTGTAAGGCTGCATGTAAGGCAATGCCTACAGCTTTAGCAGATGCTCCAGCCCAACTAAATTCAGGTTGATGTGCAGTAGACATGGTTGATTGTTGTTTGCTCTTTTGAATCGAAGGCATAGCGGTTACAGCTTGATAAGCCAGTGGGTAATGTTGAGCTGGTTCAGCGCTTATTGTGTGCTGGGTAGTGGGTTCAACATGGTTATCAATATATTCAATGTCAGCACCAAAACATGCGTTTTCATTTTGCCACAATAAAGCCAATAGTGAGCCTGATTGAGGTAATCCATTTGCTTCATTAAGGTGTCCAAAAAGGTGTAGTTCTCGTTCTGCACGGGTGCAAGCGACATACATTAAACGACCCACTTCCAGTGCATCACGTTGTTGTTCAAAGTCGCGGATTAAATTATACATTAATGAGGCACTTTTATCTTCAGCAGCATGGGGTAGGGGGGCGAGTAAAAGCTGTTGCCCATGGTGGGTATAAGCTTGAGTTTGCACTAACATTTCCTTCTCTTTTCGCCGTGGCGGTTTACCAAGACCTGGTAAAATGACGGTATCCCATTGTAAACCTTTTGCCCTATGCATGGTGAGCAACTCAACTTGTTCGGCATGGTTTTGCATATCTGGTGCGGCGTAGAGTTTGCTAAGGCGGGTATCCAGCATTTGAATATTGATTGCGCCATCGTCATCCATACTTTCTAAAAGACGAAAATAGGCATCGGTATTGGAGAGTTGATTTTTACTCAGTGTGGCAGGTGTCGCCAAACGCAGCCATACACTTTCAACCACGCGGCGCAATCGACAGCGGTTCACATCTTGTAATGCAGGTGATATGGCTTGTATGAAAAGTTGTACACGTTGTTTATCTTCTTCATGGCTGCTTTGTGCCATGAAATCTTGTAAAGCAAGCCACGGTGTATGTGGCATATCATGAAAAATATGGTGCAAGCTTTGCAAGCTGATGCCAACCATGGGGCAACGCAATAATGCAGCCCAAGCAATATGGTCACATGGATGTAATAAAGCACAGGTTAATGAACGCAAATCAATGATTTCAACTTGTTTGTCCAAGGCGAGCATATCTAAAGCACGAAAAGGGATGTGATGCTGGTGTAGTTGCTTCATTAATTGGCGCAAATGGTTGCGACCTCTCGCCAGCACCCCTACAGATTTGCCTTGTTCTACCTGATAACGAATGACATCCAGCATCTGCATTGCTTCAAGTTCATCATCTTTTTGCGCGTAGATATGCAGGTTAACACTGCCTACTTCTGATTTAAAGGCTTGGGCAGGTGCATAACTTATCGCACCAGCTAAAGCATTGTTTTCAGAAGGAAAAACATGATAAAAGGCTTGGTTTACCCACTGCACAACCTGTGGCGAAGACCTGAAATTCTGGCTTAGTGTTAAGCTATGAACATGGGGTAAAGCGAGCTCGTTGTTGGCCGCTTTTAAAAATAAACTCACCTCTGCCTCACGAAAACGGTAAATTGACTGCATAGGGTCGCCTACCATAAATAAAGTTCGCCCATCATCGCCCCAACCTGCAGTTAAGCGTGAAAGTAAATCAATTTGTAAGCTTGAAGTATCTTGAAACTCATCGACAAGAATATGTTTAATGTGATGATCCAAACGTAATAAAGTTTCACTGGGTAAAATGTTTCCATCGCCATCTTCTTGCCCTAAAGCATGTTTGGCGCGTAACATCACTTCCACAAAATCAACCTTTTTATGTTGCTCAAAGGTTTGCCAAAGTTGTCCAGCCAACGTTTTAAGGACAATAAATAAAGCTTGGATGCGTTGCCATGATACATCAGCAAAAGATGCATCATGTGGCAGTAAACACACCTGATATAGTTTCGCTAATAAGTCTTCATCATCTTGAAGCAAAGCCAAAAGGTCTTTCATCTTATCTTTTTGCGGCTTAAATTCTTTTCCAGTAGGGAAACCTTGGTTTTTATTGATGGTTTTACGTGCCTGAGCTTTTCCTTTAAGTAAAAGTAAGCCCATGATGGCTTGCCAAGTCTGCACCTGTGTTGCATCGATTTCAGGAAATTGTTGTATGTCGAATAAATCACTTAATTCATGCGCTTCACCCTGCTCAAGACTGAGTTGTTCAGCAGCAAAGCGGACAAGTGGAATAAGTTCGGCTTTAATTTTTAGGGGCAAAACCTCTGCGGCTTCGTTAAGTGTATGTTCGATAACCAATTGTAAACATTGTTCAATATGTTGTTTAAAAGCCAACATGTCTGTGCTTTGTTGAATGACATCTTGTAACCACTGCTCACGTTTTGCCAACATGGCACATAATAAATCACGCAAATGATTGATGCGGCATTCTTGGTGTAAAATAAGCGTATTAAGGGCTTCTTTGAGTACTTTTGGTGCATTTTTTTGTTGTGCATAATCAAATATAGCATCCACAGCACTTTGGTACATAGGCTCTGAAAAGTCGGCAGTGCTGGGGCTTTGTCCAAAACCAGATAAGAGTGGAAGCTGGCGGGCTAAACCTGAGGCAAAAGCATCAATGGTCATGATGCGCAAACGAGATGGACAGTCGAGAAGTCGCCATGTTTGATGTTGCGATTGCTGCAGCACATGTTGCGCTAAATCCCATGTTTGTTGCTCATGTGGTGTATGCGGTCGTGGTTGTTGGGCATTGTTGAGTGCCTTTAAAACACGTTCGCGCATTTCTGAGGCAGCTTTACGGGTAAATGTGAGTGCTAAAATTTCTTCTGGCTCATCAACTGTGGCTAATAAAGCCAAAATACGTTGAACCAACAGCTCTGTTTTTCCCGAACCTGCTGGAGCTTGCACCAAATATGAAGCTTGTGGAGAAATGGCTTGTTTGCGTTCGTTTATATCACTGATTAAAGACATATTTATCCTTTTCCCTGACTTTCAATGCGGCAAATGCCCGAAAAGTCACAATAACGGCAACTCAAAGCATTTTTAGGCTGAACATCCATTTCACCCAACATGAAATCATCAGCTAAAGTGTTCAGTGTTTCACGCCAGTCAGATACTAATGTTTGCCAGTGTTCTGCTGTTTTGGCTTGTCCCTTGGCTGTTTTAAAGTTGGGTAGGCATGTGTTTTCACGCAAAAATCCTTTAAAGCTTAAAGCATCGTTGCGCACTTGGGCATACACCAAACCATCTGTAGCAATATTCATATCTTCTTCGGCGAACAAATAAGCAGGAAGTTGCGGAGCATGGGGGCGGTCTCCAAGGGTATCTTTTGCTTCGCAAGTTCCTGTTTTATAATCAATAATAATATGATTCCCATCTTTATCTTGGTCGATTCGGTCAAGGCGAGTATGCAGTTGCAGTGTTGTTTTATCACCCAGCGTCAAAGAGCGTTTGCTTTCCACTTCTTTGACTTGAAAAGGAAGGCGTGTGCTTTCAAGCATCAGCCAGCGATAAAGTAAATCTTGCAAACGTATGGTTTCTAAACGTTTTATATCAGGGTAGTGGCTGCTCACGCTTGTCCAAGCATATTGAATACAGTCTTGGATTGTTGTGTGTAATGTGTTGAGCTTGATATGTTCTAAGAGCTGATGATGTGTTGTGTTTTGTTGCCAAAACCGCTCTAAAGCGGCATGTAAAAGTTTGCCTTGTTCGGCTGGATTTAAGCCTAAGCTTGGATTTTCAAGTGCCTTTAAACGTAAACGATGTTTGGCAAAGGCTTGAAAAGCACAAGCCGCTTGACTGGCCAAAATGCTGGTTCCACCACGCACTTTTTCAGGCGAAGTCAGGCGAAGTGTTGTGTCCTTGATTGTTTCTACATGAATTGGGTTTTGTTGTAATGTGCTGGCATAACGGCTTGAGCTGTGTGTTTGCTGGGTTGCCTGCTGCTGCTTGAATGCTGGTAATAGCGGCGAAGGCTGAACATCTTGTTGTTCACGAACTTGAGCATAACTGATGGTTAATGTTGGTGAAATATGCAATATATGTTGCCAAACAGACTGGGAAAACACCCATTCGCGCTCATTATTGGCATGGGGTGTTTGATATTGCGCTTGAATACTCACAGGAATAAGAGGGTGTGGTTTTGCCACAGGCGGCCATGTTTGGTCATCCATACCAAGCACAAATGCGTGGTCAAACTCCAAATGAACCGCTTCTAATAAACCCATCACTTGAATATTAGCGAAACTTGGCGCGGGGCGAAAAGGGTGTTCAAAGGCTTGTTCTTGCAAACGAGATAATGCCTCATGCCATGATAAAAGTGGGCTAAAATCATCTAAGGCGCTCAACTGGCTCATTAAATCATGCCAATTTTTCACTTGTGCTTGCTCATCATCGGATTTGGCTTGCTCATGCCAAGTTAAGCTTTTGAGTAAGGACTCGACCACGAACATCCAATCAGATAGGCTTTTTTTACCCGAAAACTGCTGTTCACCAACAACGCGTTGATGAATGATTTGTAAATAATGCTGCCAAAGAGGCAGTTGAATAGTGCTGTTTAAAGCATTGTTGAGTAGTTGCTGGCGTGTTTGTTGATCATGGTTGTGGCGGCGGAGTTCGGCATCAAATTGAGCACGTTGATGTAATTCTTCATGATAACCTGAAATATAAGGCGAACATAATAGGTTTGTAATCTCCTGATATGTAAAGGTTTTATTTTTTGTTAAGCCTAGAATGTTCAATGCACTTTGAATCATAGGCTGTTTGGCTAAAGGCGAACCGATGGAGATATTAAAGTAATCACCTTGCTCGGCTGTTTGACTCTTTAAGCTTAAAATCGGCGCAAGCTCTTCCCTCAACAAACGACTCACTTGCGTGGCGCGATGTTCTAAATCAGGAATAAGCACCGCAATCTGATGTGTTGGGTGTTGGCGTACATAACGTCTTATAATTTGGCAAGTTTGTCGTATTTCTTCTTCTTCATCTTGGTAAACCAAACCATCAACTTGTGCGGTGACTGAATCGGAAACACTTTGATAAATTTGATACTGATGTTGTTGTAAGTGTTTAAAATAGGCATATTGCGCTGGTGAAAATGTATCAAAACCATCTAAAATGATTGTTTTTGTTGTGTTTTGCATGTTTTGTTGACTTAATTGACTTAATTGTTGATGTTTTTGGTAGTGATTGATATTTTTACCCAAGCTTTGCACGCGCTCTTGAACCGCTTTTGCCCAACGCCAAAGTGCAAGGTGTTCTTCACCGCTATGCGTTAAACATGAAGGGTCAATATGGTAATCAGCAATAATTTGCCATGCTTCCATGGCTTGTTTGGCTAAAGCTTTAACATGCAAAACCTGATAGTTTTCATCCTCAGCAATCACTTGTTGCCACAATAAGCTTTCTTGTTGCGGTTGAAGTAATACACCGATGTTAAACGCCAACCATTGTTGTTGTAACCAAGCATGCCATGGTAAAATGGAGGGCGTTTTCCAAGCTGTTTTACCTTGTTGAAGTTGCCTTTTTTCATACTGTTGCATACGAAAACGTGATAAGCGTTGGTTGGCAGTAATGATATAGGTATGTTCATCAAGCTCCCCCATGATTTCCGATGAAAAAAGAAACTTGATTTCTGGTGGGTTTTGATTTTCAATAAGGCACATTGTGTTACACTCGCTGTAGTATATTCACCAAGGATAACACCCTTGGTAAGGAGAAAAGATGAGTCAGGTTAATATCAGTTGCCCACGTTGTCAGGAAAAATTTCAGGTTGAAAAGGCAGAAGCCTATGAATGCCCCAAATGTGGTACAAGTATTCGTCCTAAAAACGATGTTGATAACCACGATCAAACTCAAGTTTTTAAAGTTTAAACTTGCCTTAAAGCGGGAGCGCACAACAAAAACTTCACTCTTCTTTTTCTTCTTGGCTGATATGTTGGGCAGGAACAAGCTTGCCTGTTGAATCAAGGTGAGCAGGGATGTAAGTGGTTGAGGTGTTTTTTGGTTCGTCCATTTGATGAATTAAAAAGGCTGTACAAGCTATACTTAAAGCTAACCATATCACAATCAACCATGAGGATACTTTTTTATCTTGAATGGGTGTAATATCAATAATTTCGACCTTTTGCTGCGGTGTAAACCAGCGCATTTTGACATGATTCCACAATAAACGCACAAAAAGCATCAATAATGC
>CAZWPS010000056.1:0-9002 GCA_964635775.1 uncultured Zetaproteobacteria bacterium
TAAATCAACACTTCCCAACAACAAACATCGCATCTCCATAAGAATAAAATCGGTAATTGCTGTGAATTGCATGCTTATAAACAAGTCAGTGCTGCATATTTCAACATCAAACGTTTTAAGCCTGCACGCTCAAACTCAATCGCAACACGTACGGCATCACCTGCACCTTCAATGTCTACAACAACCCCCTCACCAAAACTGGGATGACGCACATTACTGCCTATGGTTATAGATTGTTGGGTCGCTGTTGCATGTTGAGCCGTTGCAGGCGGCTGCATTTGTGGTTTCACTAAAACATCATCGCTGATGTTGGCGATAAAACGACTGGGCAAGGGGTAATTCATATCACCAAAAATACGGCGTAAGCGAGCAGATGTTAAGTGTAATACATTCTCCGCGCGGGTTATCCCTACATATAATAAACGTCGTTCTTCAGCAATACCCACTTCGCCCTCATCTAAAGCACGTTGGTGAGGTAGCGATCCATCTTCCACGCCTGCCAATACGACTGTATCAAATTCTAAGCCTTTTGCCCTGTGCAAGCTCATCAAAGATACAGCATCATTGGCATCATTATCTTCTTCGCCACTTTGCATGAGCGCGGCTCTATCCATAAACTCAATCGGTGTGATGCCAGATTCTAGGCTTAATTCGATGTAACGCTGCAACGTTTTAATATTTTCCAAGCGTGATTCTGCTTCAACTTCGCCCATTGCTTGTAAGCTATCAAGATAACCACTCTTCGTTAAAATCTGCCACAACCCACGATCTACTTGTTCATCAAGCTGGGGCTGCATCTCTTGCAGCAAGTGAAATATAGGCAGTAGTTTTTTTACGGCCGCAGGCACGGATGTTGCCGCCAACACACTGCTTATCCAATCGGCAACATGCATACCGCTGCCACTTAACAACGATGCGATATTTTCTTGTCCTTTCGCACCTAAGCCGCGCTTGGGTTTGTTACACATGCGCAGCAAATGCATACCATCGCCGCATTGATTCAATAATGCCCAATAAGCAATCGCATCTTTGATTTCTAGGCGGGCAAAGAAACTTAAACCGCCGATAATACGATAAGGGATGTTTTCTTCACGAAATACTTGCTCAATGACCAGTGATTGGCGATTTGAACGGTATAAAACGGCCATTTTTGACCAATCAACTTGAGCATATCGCTGGTTAAATAACCTTGCCATATGCCTTGCTTCAGCATATTCATCAACACACACATGAAATTCAGGTGTCTCTCCTGTTTCTCTGGTGGCATAGAGTTGTTTTTGATGTCTATCTTCATTGGTTTCTATCACCGCATTGGCAAGCTTGAGTATCGCAGCACTGGAGCGGTAGTTTTCTTCCAAGCGATGCACTTGTGCATGTTGCCATACCTGTTCAAAATCCAAAATATGACGAACATCTGCACCACGCCAGCCATAAATACTTTGATCATCATCACCCACCACTGTGATGTTTTGATGTTCTTGTGCCAATAAACATAACCACTCATGTTGTACAGGGTTGGTATCTTGATATTCATCCACTAAAATATGATCAAAACTGCTAAACATTGCCGTGCTTATGGCTTTAAAGTCGCGCAACAAGCGCACACAATTTAAAATCAAGTCGGAAAAGTCCATGCGCTCAAGTTGTTTGAGCTCGCTTTGGTAAGCCGCATATAAATCGCGCAAATCCAAGCCATTCCATAATTGAGACTCTGCTTGATCGGATAAATAACCTGCATTTTTTTGTTGCTCAATCCAATGGATTAAATAACCAGGGTGCAAACGCTCCGATGAAATATTTTGTGCTTTGAGCAAACGTTTGACCACTGTTTTTTGATCATCACTATCAATCACCTGAAAATGACGCGGATAACCCAACACATCAGCATACTTACGCAAAAAGCGCAGTGAAATAGAGTGAAATGTTCCAGAAATCACCCCACCACTACCATCACCAATCAAATCAGTGAGGCGTTGCTGCATTTCTTTAGCTGCTTTGTTGGTGAAAGTCACCGCCAAAATACGGTGCGGTGCAATGCCGCGCTGAGCAATTAAGTGCCCAATACGATGGACAATAGTACGTGTTTTTCCTGATCCCGCACCCGCTAAAATCAACTGTGGACCATCAGCTGCTTGAGCAGCTTGTTGTTGGGCTTGATTGAGACCAAAAACCGTCATATTACCAATTTCTGGTGTTATCATCACCATGTTTAACAATCATTTTATGGTATGTCGAAAACACAGCGTTACGCGATAAAATACCCAGTACTCTTTTCGGGTTTTTGCGTGATGTAATAGGCATTTGTTCAAAGGATTCGCGATCTAAGATTTCAATGGCATCAAGCAGACTTTTCCGCTCGGATAAACATAACACATTCGGATTAGCAACTTCCGAAGCCACCACCACTTGATCCAAGGTTGAATCGAGCAACCATGATTTCAAATCTTCAAAAGTCACCAGTCCCACCATATCTTGCGCATCATCCACCACCACCACGCAACCTTTCCCCGATGCAACATAGACACTTTTGAGCTCTGCCAATTTTGCCGAAGCAGCTACCGTCGGCACAGAGCGCCAAGGAATACGCGAAATCGGCACCGATCGCATCCATGAACGCTCCAAAGACCACGAAGTATCCACACCTTTTTCTTGTAAGGATTCAGTAAGGACTGAGCCTTTACCAAAAATGCGCTTGACCAATCCCGCAACAACACAAGCTGTCATTAAGGGTACCATAATATGATAATCATTGGATAATTCAAAAATCATCAAAATACTACTCATGGGTGCTTGCACCATGGCTGCCAGCATTGCCCCACATGCCACTAAGGCATAAGCACCATATGATTCAGACCATGTGGGCAATATTTCATGCACAATTCCGCCATACAATGCACCAGCAGTTGCACCAATAAAAATAGATGGTCCAATCATGCCACCACCAAAACCACCGCCTGCACATATCACGCTGGTTAAGACCTTCATCATTAATAAAACAAGTAAAAATAGGGCTAAAGGTAGCGAAAAGTCTAAAATATGAGGCTCAATATTTTCCAGCAAAATGGCACCTACCGTACCATAACCAATCGACATGATTTCAGGCACAACCAAAGCGCATAAACCCAACAATAACCCTGCGATAGCCGGTCGATAAATGGGTTGGCTGACATGATGTTCAAACAAAGCGCGGGCTTTGGGCAACAATCGGACCGTCACCGCTGCCAATAAGCCACAAAAAATACCCAAACCAATATAAGCAGGAATCTCCCAGCTTGAAACCAGTCTAAATTCTGGAATAGTAAACATCGGAAAGTTGCCCAGCTCAGCGCGGGTAATCACAGTTGCAATCACTGCCGACATCACAATGGGGGTGAAAGTGGCGATGGCATAGTCCGCTAAAATGACTTCCAAAGCAAACAACACCCCAGCAATCGGTGCATTAAAAGATGCAGCAATACCCGCAGCCACGCCGCAACCGACTAAAATTCGCATTTGTTTTTCGCTTAAACGAAACCACTGTCCTAAAAGCGAGGCTAATGATGCCCCAAGTGCAACCGTTGGCGCTTCTCTACCCATGGATGCCCCGCTGCCCACTGCAACCACATTGGCAACAAGTTCGCCTGTTGTTTTTTTAGCATCAACCACGCCACCACGTTCGGATAATGCTTCAATCACACCAGGAATCACCCTTGCTTGATTTGTAGGCAGCCAACGGGTATTAATCCAGCCAACAATAAGTCCGCCCGTCACTGGTGCCAGCAAAAAAACAAACCACGGCACCTGCCCTAATGCCTCGGACCAACTTCCTTCACCTGTCCAAATACGACTGACCCATTCAATGCCAAAGCGTAACATGAGCGCACCATATCCAGCTAAAACACCCACCACCAAAGCAAGTAAACCCAAGTAAAGTGTGTCATGGCTTCTCAACCAACGTGGTAATAAACGAAACCATACATAAATAGGTCGGAAAATACTGTGATGTGCCATCTTTAAAGCATAGACAAGCGAAAATCTTGTAAATAACGCAGTAAACCTGCTGTATTTTGCGCTAACATTTGATACACATGCTCAAAACCATCTTCACCACCATAATAAGGGTCAGGAACATCTAAAGCTGCCGTGTTATCTTCAAATCTACGCATCATCAAAACTTGCTCTGCGGTTGCTCCCATCTGTAATAAGTTGCGCCGATTATCTTCATCCATGGCGATAAAAATATCCCAGTCAGCAATCTTATTATGGGTAATTTGTTGTGCTTGATGGGCAGCTAAACTTAACCCATGTTGTGCCGCCGTAGCTGCTGAACGCTGATCTGCACCCAGCCCAATATGCCAATTTCCTGTACCTGCAGATTCAAAATGAAAGGTCTTATTTAAGCCTTGTTGTTGAGCCGCATCTTGAACAACAACCTCGGCAAGTGGTGAGCGGCAAATATTGCCTAAACACACAAAAAGGACACGTAAAGGTTGCTCATTTGTGGGGGGTATCATGCGATGTTTTTCTCCGCTTGTGACGCTTGTAAATAAACAGGTTCAACCCATAAAGCATGGCATTCATCATTCAAACTCAAGGCTTGAATCGATGCCAGCAAAGCATCTTTACGTGTTGTTTGAATGCTTAACACCTGCCAGTTTGGTAAAGCTATGGGAACATCGCTGACTGAAACATAAGCGGTTGCAGACAAGGCTAGAAAGTCCTGCCAAGGCATACATTGTGCTGCTTGAATACATTGACCATGCTCAAATTGTGCTGCATATACCAACTGAGAACGCGCATCCTCAATCGCCCAAAAGCTTGTGTTATGCGCAGCTTGTCGCGCTGTAATGGATAAGGAACAAACATCATACACTGGTTTTTGTAAGCTGGCATTGATGCCTGCAATCGTTGCACATGCCACACGCAAACCCGTGAATGAACCCGGACCAACAGCCACTGCAAACGCCCCTATGTCTGTCCATTGTAAATCTGCTTGCTGCATTAATTGCTGCAACATCGGCAATAGTTCGCGCGAATGTGCTCTGGGTTGAGCCATGGATGCAGAAAACGACTGACCATCAGGCATCACAATACAAGCGCAAGCACCTGCTGAAGTATCCAAGCCCAAAACAGGAAATGATGTCACCATTTTAAGGTTGCAGCATGTGGTGCAAGGCTTGACGAAACGCATCACCGTACTTGGGATGTTGCAAGCCCAAACTCATATTAGCGATTAAAAAGCCAAGCGGGTTGCCTGTATCAAAACGTTGCCCTTCAATGACCACACCATACACGGGCTCTTCTTGAGCAAGTAAAGCAATAGCATCAGTGAGTTGAATTTCATTGCCCGTGCTGGGTTGCTGCTTAGCCAGTAGTGTTAACAACCGTGGCGAGAAAATATATCGCCCAATCATGGCAAGGTTGGATGGGGCGCTGCCTATCTCAGGTTTTTCAACCATATCGGTTAAACGAAAGTAGTCGCCTTGCATCTCCCCTTGCACAATGCCATAACGATCAACTTCATCTGCCGGCACTTCACTCAAACCAATCACTGAACAACCTGTCGCTTGATGCACTATGTTTAATTGTTGCATCACAGGCACATCACTCACCATCAGCTCATCGGCAAGGGATACTGCAAAAAACTCATCGCCAATCCAAGGTTGGGCACAACACACCGCATGTCCAAGCCCTAAAGCTTGTTTTTGCCGCACATAAGCCACTTTTGCCATGCGCGAAATGCGAGAAACTTCTTGATATAAATCATCTTTTCCTGCTTGATGTAAACTAGACTCTAGCTCTGCTGAAATATCAAAATGATCTTCAATCGCACGTTTTCCTCGCCCTGTGACCATAATAATGTCCGACATGCCCGAGGCTAAAGCCTCTTCTACAGCATATTGAATCAATGGCCTATCCACCACAGGCAACATCTCTTTTGGTGTTGCTTTGGTCGCTGGCAAGAATCGAGTGCCCAAACCCGCCGCAGGAAAAACAACTTTAGTGACCATGAGTATTTAAACCTTAAACGCAGAAATTATGAGTGATGCAGCATATTTTTAGCTCAATTGACCGTAAGAGTGTAAACCTGATAAATACATGTTCACACCAACAAAGCAAAAAACCGTGACAAGGAAACCAAGAACCACCCACCATGCCAGTGTTTTACCATGTAAACCGTGTGAAAAACGTGCATGTAAATATGCACCATAAACCAACCATACAATCAATGCCCATGTTTCTTTAGGATCCCAAGACCAATAACCACCCCATGCTTCTGCTGCCCATGCCGCACCTAAAATGGTTGCTAAAGTAAAAGCAGGGAAACCAATCGCCACAGACTTATAAGCTAAGTGATCAAGTTGTTTTAAGCTTGGGAACAACTTTAACATCGTCGATTCAGCATTGCGGCGTTCAATCATATCACGGGTTAACCATGCCATACCCGCAGCACATGCCACGGCAAATGCACCATAACCAACAAAGTTTAAAGGCACATGAATTTTCATCCAATATGATTGTAATGCCGGCACCAAAGGTTTGATGTCACTTTGCCCAATGGACTCCAACCAAATTGAAAAGAATATCCCTCCAGCAACAATGGGTAATACAAAAGCACCCATAGCACGTGCTTGGTGACGGCTTTCTAAGGTAAGATAAATCACGCAAATCACACAGAACAATAAAATAAAAACTTCATATAAATTCGACACTGGCGCATGCCCAATCTCGCCATCCATCAACAAATAAGACTCATACCAACGCAATAGTAGTGCCGAACCTCCTGCATATACCCCTGCCCATGCCGTTGCCGTACCCAAAGCACCTATGAAACTTGCAGGTGCAAACAGGTAAGAAACATAACAAATCGCCGAGAATAATAACAATACATTCATGGTCATCACCACGCGACCAGAAAATAAGCTCGATTGGTCTTCATAAGAAATCATGGCTTGATTTGGCTCAAATAAGGTATAAATACCCATTAAAATGACCAACAATACAGCACCATCCAACCAAGGAACAAGAATTTCGGAAAAGCGATACACGCGGAACTTTCTCGCCGATACGGTTGCAGCATAAGCTAAGCCCAACACAGCACCTCCTGCCATCCATTGCACACCTTGCATGCTAAAGAGCTGGAAAATATAGTTATCTTCGACATAACCATCACCAGCAAATATCGCCATAGCCGATAAACCTAGCAACACCCCTAAATAAGCCCAACAACGAAAGTGGGCAAAGCGCCCTTTGAAAATTGGTCCTGAACTGCTTAATGTCATTGCGATGGCATTCATGATGTTGCTCCTAAATGATACACTGCTTTAATTTGTTCCTCTAAATCTTCAAACTCTTGTTCAAAAGAAATCGGATTACGGTTGCTTAAACCTGTGACCTCTAATAATACACCGTTGCCCTCTTGATCGGTGACACGAATCCAAACTTTACGATGGGCAACGTAAAACATAATACATAAACCAAAAACGAGCAAGGCACTACCAATCCATACCACATCCATGCCAGGGTCTTTAGCAAGCTGTAAACCTGTGTAATAGGTTTGTTCAAAGTCATCCAGCGCAGGGATAAATGGCCAAGGCGCATTGGGCAACTCTTGCATAGCGCGAATAACACGATTACCTAACATCGGTAAATCATCAGGGCGACCATCGGTGTACACTTCATCTAAAGCAGCACGAAAAGCATTGAGATTGTCTTCTGGGGTGGCACTTTTATTCTCTGGCAGTTTGCGGGCAAAGCTTTGAAACAACGCCCACTCTCTAGGGTCTGAAAAGTCTAAACCCAAGGAGAATGTTTTGAAATCGCGCGCATCGCCTGTTGTTGACATTTGCAGCCACGAACCCTGATTTTGCTCGTCAACCATAAATGGATTCATGAAGCTACGAATCAACACCGGCTTTAAACCTGACCCACGCAACACAAAATCAACAGATGGCCCCATATCTTTAAAGTCTTTAGGCTCGCCAGCTCCTGCCATGTTTTCAATGTTATAAGGGCGGAAATCTTGAAATTCCATGGTTATATCTGAATAGGGGTCGGCAAAAGTGGTATAAATGCGGCTTTGCGCAATATCAATATCACCTTCTTTATTCAAGCGGTGTAATTTCATAGAAATAGCCGAACCGCCATCACCAAAGGATGCCTGATAAATGCGTACCCCTTTATAATACAGTGGTTCATTCACAATAATGTCTGAAGTAAGCACTTCTTTACCATCATCAATAATGGTCAGCGTGCTCCTAAACTCAGAGGGTGCGCCTGTTGAAAAAAAGTTAATGGTGAAGTCATCACAGCGTATATCAAATGGCATTTTTAAATAATCAACACTGGTTCCTTTCAAAAAAGAAATTTCGCTTTCTGATTTGCCTTCGGGAACAGCCATATTACCACGAAAACCAAATTGAACACTCATCCCGCCACCAATCAAAATCACCAACATCGCCGAGTGTACAGTAATATAACCCCACTTATGAAAACGCCCTTTATCGCCGCGCAACCAAAGCGTATCGCCAACCGTTGTTTCTAACCACTTCCAACCAGGTAACGATTCTTTAATCGTAGCTAAGGCGCGGCTTCTGTCCTCAAATTGAAGGTCAAACTTATACTCCATATGTTTACGTGCATTGTCCGACAATGTGCCTTTGCGCTGACGCATTTCTTTCAAGAAACGTGGCACATTACGCAACAAACAAGCTGCAACAGAAAACATCAGCAAACCCAAGATGCACATGAACCACCAAGTATGGTACATATCAAACAAACCAAGGGCGCGGAATGTCCAATACCATACAGGCCCAAATTGGTGTAAATAATCGGCTTGCTCTTGATTTTGTTGTAAGACAGTGCCAATGACAGAGGCAATAGCCAACAAAACAAGCAGCAAAATGGCTACAGGCATAGAGCCTAAGCGGGTTAAAATCGGTTGGAGAGTTCGGTTTAAAGCATTCATAGCGGCGCAGCCTAACCATATCTAGTTAAAAATAACATGAAGAATATAGCTATTC
>CAZWPS010000057.1:0-8971 GCA_964635775.1 uncultured Zetaproteobacteria bacterium
AGTATAGGGTGCTTCACGCATTGATTCACAGCGCATTGTCATGTTGAGCTATGTCTGCACATCTTGCCACGCAAGATCCCTCAACTTCGTTCGGGATGACAGGCTTGGCGTGGTGTGCCTTGGTTATTGTCTATGGTATTTATAAACAGACTTTTTGAGCCAAAATAATAACCAACTACTGATAAATAACGCGCACAACATCAACACAATGGCTGCGCCTGATGGCCAGTCGTAGTGGTATGACCACATTAAACCAGCTAATGTGCCCACCCCTGAAAAAGATAGGCTTAATGCCCATAAACTCAACATGGAACGCCCCCAAAACCATGCGCAAGCCGCAGGTAAGACCAATAGTCCTGTGGTTAAGACAATACCTGCCAATTTAACACACATGACAACGGTTAAACCCAATATACCATGTAAAATAAGACGTAAGCGTGAGGTGGCGATGCCTGAAGCTTGGGCGGTGATGGTGTCAAAGGCCATGCTCCACCAGCTTGGTGCCCATAATAATAAGCTAAACAAGACAATGATGCTGCCCCAGATAATCCATTGTAAATCAAAAGGGGATACGGTTAAAATGTTGCCAAATAATAAGCCAAACAAATCAACTTCATTGCGGCTGGCACTGGAAATGAGAATCACACCCAAGGCCATGCTTCCTGCAAACAACATGCCTGTGCCTGCATCTTCATTGATGCCTTGACGATTGGGCATGATGGCGAGAAGCAAGGCGATGGCAATGGCAGTACAGGCGGCAGTGGGTAATAAGGGTAAGCTTAAAGTGACTGCCAAGCCTAAACCAGCTAAGGAGGCATGGGAGACACCCACGGTTAAAAATGATAAGCGGTGGGCTAAGACCATGATAGACATGGATGAAGTGACCAAAGCAATTAATAATGCAGGCAATAAAGCCTCGCGCATGACAGGGCTAGCGAAAAATGTTTGGGTAAATTCAATCATGTGTATGCTCGTGATGGGTTGTGGTTTGATGTGCTGGTGCGCAACCAATGCAGCTGGCATCATGTGCTACGATATTAACATGATCACCATACATGGCAGTCCATACATCGTCGGGAATGGTTTCGCCGCGTTTGGCATGGTAATGCATATGCCGATTCAAGCAGGCCACTGAATCCACATAAGAAGTAATGGCTGCAACATCATGTTCAACCATGACTACAGTCATGTTATCTTCATCACATAAGCGGCGCAATAATTGATACAACTTCTCTTGGTGGCGGCTATCAAGGGCGGCTGATGGTTCATCGAGCAATAATAGCTTGGGTTTGCGCACCAAAGCACGGGCAAGGCGAATGCGTTGCTGTTGCCCACCTGATAAAATACGGAAATCAGTTTCGCTATGCTCACTCATCTCGACCAAAGCCAAAGCATCTTGAATGTGTTGGCGGTTGTCGTTGGGCGAGAAAAAGCGTTGCCAGAGTGGTTGATGATAATCATTTAAACCCATCGCAACCACATCTTTAGCTAACATGGGTAAATCAGGTGAGCGACCGTGGGTTTGGTGTAAGTAGCCAATTTCACGTTGTAGTTTGTGGCGTGTACGGCTGTTTAAGCAATGTCCAAAGAGATCGATATGACCTGAATGGGGCTTGAGTAAACCCGCAATCATGGTTAGCAAAGTGCTTTTCCCTGCACCATTAGGACCAATAATGCCCATAAAGTGTCCAGCATGAACTTCTAAGGCAAGTTGATCGAGTATGGGGGTGTTTTCAGGGGTAAAACAGATGTGGGAGAGGCTGATAACAGGTGTATTCATTGTTGGGAAGATAATGCCTCAAGATTTTTTTGCATCAACACATCCCAAGCTTGGTTACAGTTGCCAATCGCATCAAGTTCGATGATGGGTTGTGTGGGCTGTTGCTGACGACTTAACCACTCTAAACTGCGGTTGCTGTGCCGTTTACTGCCTAAAAATACAGCTTGGGGATGTTTTTTGAGCGTGTGAAGGGCTTGTTCGAGGTGTTGAGGTCCATGCTCATGCCCATGTTGACTGGATTCGAGCACTGCCCAAATGGGAACCGCTTTGGCTTGAAATAGATTTTGCCATGCTGGATGTTGCATAAAAACCCCTTGGTGCTGAATGTTTGCGAACACCTTATCCCATAAAATTTCCATGGCGTTGACCCTTTTTAATGCCTTGTTGAGGCGCTGTGGTAAGCGTTGACGATATTGGGGGAAATGTTGGGCAAGTTTGGCGGCAAGGGTGGGTAAGGCTTGGCGAACCAAGTCAAAGTTTAACCAAGCGTGGGCATGGGATGCCCATAAATCAATGCTTTTTTCTTGTGGTATGTGCAGCGCCCAACCTTGATCATCATGGGAAGCACGAATAATCAATGCGCTGTGTTGTAAACGGTCAACTTGGCGAGGTGATGGCTGAAAATGATGGGGGTCGGCATTGGCTTGCAGCAAACATTGGCTTTGGACTTCGGGCAGTAATAAAAGTAGCAAACCTGATAAAGGTGGTAAGGTGACCATGATTGTTGGTGCTGTGTTGTTGCTCGCAGCAGAGCTGGATAAGGGGGCGATAAGCAAGGCAAAGCAGAGCATTATTGTGAGTTTCATCGTGTTTTTCCTTGTTGGGGTTGCGAAAAAGTTGCAACTTGTCACATTGTTGTAGAATCTTGCGGCGTAGACTAACCTTTTATTGAACAATGCAACATAATTTACTTATGAATATGTACGTTGAGGAGCTCAACCATGCTGTCACCTGAATATTACGACTACCGTTGGAGTTGGTATCGCCCGATTTTACATCAAGGTGAGAGTGCGGTGATTCGTTGCCGTGTGGATGCTCGTCGGCTGCCGATGCGGGTGCCTGGTGAAGATGCGCGTGAATATGTGCCTTATGCTATGGAGAGTAAGGTGTCGGGTGTGTTTGGTTTAGCTATTCAACGCTTGTATGACCTCTCCATTAAATACATGATTGATGGTGAACGCGTTTCGGCGCATCAACTACCGAAAATGAATCCTTTAGCGCGCAATATGATGAAACATTTGCAAACCCAGTACCCACATTTCCCACAAGCGTTGCTGCATCATTGGTGCGCTGATGAGAAAGGTGGTTTGGCATTGTTTCAAGTATGGATGAATATGTGGAAGCAATCTTGGAAACAAGATCAAGCCGATACAGCGCCTTGGGTGCCAGCGGTGAATGTATTGATGCTGCGCTTAACCCGCGATGCGATTCATAAACTTCCTGCAGAACATGCCGCACATAATGATCATGTGATGGTATCTATTGTGGGCGGTTTATATGATTGGGCATTGAGAGCGTTTTTAAAACAACACCTTGATGGGGCAGTGGAAGTGACACGTATTGCAACCTATGAAACCATGATTATTCCAGCCACACCGATTGCTTTCTTTTATCGTCAGCCCGATGCTAATTTGTTGGCAGAAGATAGGAATTTGATTGCTGCATATGGTTTAGAGCCTGATTTGTTGCCGCGCATGCGTGTTTTAAGGGAAAAGGTTGGGGTTAAAAATGAAGCAGGCATTTTAGCCTTGTTGGCGCAGGATCGTATGGGTGAACATATGCTCAAACGAAGCTGGGCAAGATTGGCACTTTGGGCATTGGCGCAAAAAACCAAACAAGGGGTGTGGATGCAGTGGGTACACAATGCTAAAAAACTAGATTTATTACTTTCCCACCCTGAAAAACTTCCTGAAGCAGTGGTGCGTTTGTTGCAAGCGGCTGCTGCTGAACACCCTGTTGCAGGTTGGTTGTTAGCAATGCGTGAGGGGGGGCGAAAAGCGAAAAAGGCAGGTGAGCCTTGGTTGCGTGAAGAAGTGGTGTTAAATGCATTTCGGGTATTTGAAGAGGATGTTAAGGTAGAAACGGCGCGTCGTCAGCAGGAATCATTATGGATGGACAAATCATCAGCGATTGCAGGGAAGAAACGGGGTAAAGAAGCAGAGGCATTGATTGATAAAGCCTATTATGCGGGTGAAATCATTTATTTTCAGGTCGATGCTGAGAAGTCGTTGCACAGTGGTACATCGTTGGCAACGAAACAGGGCTGTTTACGCGTGGAGTGGTCGGATTACCTTGCTGGTATGGCATCGATGGTGAATGAGCATGTTGAATTTTTGGATAAACGCTTCTTACCAGGCATGATTGCTTTGATTGATCAGCAAGAGCATGTATTTATGGATCAAATTTCAGCATCAGGCTGTGTGTTGCGCGGTGGCATTAAAGAACTCATTGACACTGGAATCGCGATTCGTCTCCAGCTTAAAACATGGTTTGAAGATGTGGCAGGGGATAGTGATGGGGCGCATATGCCTGCATTATCAATGTGTGTAGCGCTGCTTGGCGACTGGAGCTTTGTGCAACATGAACACCCGACGTTAGGTAAACATACGTTGGCATTTAGTTTGTCGGTTGCACAGGCTGATGCAGGTGTGGTGCGTGATGCAGGCGTGGGGCGTTTGATTGCGTATCGGGATTATAAAGCACGCAAACGTCCGCTTGGTGGTGTGCGGGTGGATAAATTAGAAAGTGGTACGGGTCATGCTGAATATGTACTCTATAATAATGGCTTTGCCTTGACATCACAAGCGGTGGCTGAATTAACATCAAGTATGCGTCAGAAAGCGGTGGTGAAAGAATTTCGCCCTTCGCCTAAAGATGCACAAAGGGTTTTACCTGAATTTAGATTGCCACCTGATGAGATGAGTGTGATGTGTATTCGCACGCGGGGCGACACTCCCGAGACTTATTTATTGGTGCGTGCAGGTCGCCCTGTTTTATCGGGTGTAGATACTGAAGTTTATGAATTGATTGATATTGAGAGTGAAGCTGGAAGACGTATTTATAACGATGGTTTACCGCGCTGGGGGTGAGCGTATTAAATACTGCGCTTAAGCTTGATGCTGATGTTTGCGCACAATTACCACAGCATGTTGCTGTGGCATGGTCTGGTGGTGCAGACTCGACAGCCCTTCTTTTTTTATTGCGTGATGCTGGTTTTATAGTACAAGCTTGGCATATTGACCATGGCTGGCATCATGATTCAGCACAATATGCCGATGATTTGGCAACAAAGGCAGCCCATCTTGGGCTTGTTTTTCATACACGACGACTTGAAAAAGCAGGATGTAATATTGAAGCACAAGCCAGAGAAGGTCGGTATGATTCTTTTTTAGCACTTGCTGAACAAACAGGCTGTTTTGATGTGTTGTTGGGGCATCATGCTGATGATCAGGCAGAAACGGTGTGTATGCGCTTGTTGCAAGGGGCAGGTGTGGCAGGTTGTCAGGGTATGTTGAAGCATAGACAGCAGAAAAACGTGCATGTGTGGCGACCATTATTACATGTATCACGCCGAGATATTGAGTTGTTTTTACAGCAACAATCAGTGTGCTGGTTCGATGATGAAAGTAATCAAGATACCACTATTTGGCGCAATAAGATAAGGCATAAGCTGTTTCCGCGCATCAAAAAGCAAGGAACTGAGCCACACAAGCTATTTTTACGCTGGCAAACACAGGCCGTGCGCATACAAGCTATGATTGCTTTGCAAGGTGAACAAGTGCAGGTGTTGCGGCGGGTTGAACAAGATGTGTGCTGCGTCATAGATTGGCGTGATTGGTGCGGGCAATCTGCGCCTGTGCGGGCGTATGTGTTGCAAAAAATGATTGGTTTATTGTTTGAAGATGGACGGGTATTTGGACGGCGGCATATTTTGGCGATTGAGCAATGGCGAAAGCATGGTGGTAATGGCTGGTTGAATTTGTCACGCTGCTGCTTATATAAAAAAGGACAACGCTTGCAACTTGTGCAGGTTGCAGCGAGTTTGCGCGATAGTTCGTATGAAGGATAGAGGTAGAAATGGGCAAAAATTTACTATTATGGGCAGTCATCTTTATGACAATGACCAGTATTTTCAACATGTTTGGAGGTTCAGCGGAGAAGCCTAAAGCACTTAGTTATACGACCTTCCTTGAAAAGGTAGACCAAGGTTTGGTGGATGAAGTGCTTATTCAAGATAAACATGTGTCGGGGATTTACCGTGATATGTCGGGTGAGTCTGTCAAATTTGAATTGGAAACACCAAACGATCCGACTTTAGTGCCACGCTTGGTGGATAAAGGTGTGGATGTTCAGGCAACGGCGAGGGAAGAGTCTTTATTCTTAACCATTTTGATTTCTTGGTTCCCTATGTTGTTGTTGATTGGGGTATGGATTTTCTTTATGCGCCAAATGCAAGGTGGCGGCAAAGGCGGAGCCATGGGCTTTGGTAAGAGCAAAGCTAAATTGCTTACTGAAAACACCAACCGTATAACATTTGAAGATGTGGCAGGTTGTGATGAAGCCAAACAAGAAGTGACTGAAGTGATTGAGTTTTTGCGAGACCCTAGCAAATTTACCCGCTTGGGTGGTAAAATACCCAAAGGCATCTTGCTTGTTGGCCCTCCGGGTACGGGCAAAACATTGCTGGGTCGCGCCATTGCTGGTGAAGCAGAAGTACCATTTTTCTCGATTTCAGGCTCTGACTTTGTGGAGATGTTTGTGGGCGTGGGTGCGTCGCGGGTGCGTGATATGTTTGAGCAAGCGAAGAAACATTCACCATGTATTATTTTTGTTGATGAGATTGATGCGATGGGTAGACATCGTGGTGCTGGTGTGGGTGGCGGCAATGATGAACGTGAACAAACCTTGAACCAATTATTGGTGGAAATGGATGGTTTTGAAGCGAATGAAGGTGTGATTTTGGTGGCTGCCACCAATCGCCCAGATGTGCTTGACCCTGCATTATTGCGCCCTGGTCGTTTTGATAGGCAAGTGGTGGTGGGCAACCCTGACATGAGTGGTCGTGTGCAAATTTTGAAAGTGCACATGAAAAAAGTGCCGCTATCTTCGGATGTGGATGTGAAAGCATTGGCACGCGGCACACCAGGTTTTTCAGGTGCTGATTTGGCAAATTTGGTGAATGAGGCGGCTTTGAGTGCGGCGCGTTATAATCGTGATAAAGTTACCAACCAAGATTTTGAAGAGTCTAAAGACAAGGTGATGATGGGTGCAGAGCGGCGTTCTATGGTGATGTCGGATGAAGAAAAAGCCTTGACGGCTTACCATGAAGCAGGTCATGCCTTGGTGGGTATTCATAGCCCTAAACATGACCCTTTGCATAAGGTAACTATTATTCCGCGTGGTCGCGCTTTGGGTGTAACGATGAACTTGCCAGAACGCGATCGTTTGAGTCAGTCGCGGATTGAATTGGAATCACGTTTGGCTTCATTGTTTGGTGGGCGCATGGCTGAAGAGTTGGTGTTTGGTCAAGAAAACATCACCACCGGTGCAGGACATGACATTCAACAAGCAACCAAGATTGCCAAAGCCATGGTCACTGAATATGGCTTTAGTGATCGATTGGGGCGGCTGCGCTTTTCTGAAAATGAGGAAGAAGTTTTCTTGGGGCGTTCTGTCACCCAAAGCAAACATGTTTCCGATGCCACAGCTTTGATTATTGATGAGGAAGTGCGTAACTTTATTGATATTGCAGAGGGAAAAGCACGCACAATTTTAACTGAACACAGAGATGAGTTGGAACTCATTGCTCAAGGTTTGCTTGAATATGAAACTTTATCAGGCAAAGAAGTGAGAGCTTTGTTGCGCGGCGAAAAGATTGTGCGCAAAGATGATAAAGATCGTTTCTCCAAAAATGAAAGCGATGATTCGAACGATGAAGATGTGAGCATGGATGATGTGACAAAAGATGATACCACAGCCATGACAGATAAAGGCACAGGTCAGGAAAGCTAAACTTGGCTTTGCGCTGGCAGCGTCAAGTTGGACAGCCTGCTTGGGTGATGGGCGTGCTTAACTGTACGCCAGATTCATTTTCCGATGGCGATGCCGATGCTGATGTAGCAAGTTTAGTGTGTCGTGCGCACGAAATGGTCACCCATGGTGCGAACATCATTGATGTAGGCGGAGAATCGACACGCCCTGGTGCTGCTGCGGTTGCTCTTGATGTGGAGTTGGCACGGGTGATTCCTGTGATTCAGGCTTTAACGGATGCTGGGCTGATGGTTTCAGTGGATACGATGAAAGCTGAAGTGATGCGGCAGTCTATCGCTGCTGGTGCGGTGATGGTGAATGATGTGAGTGCTTTGACTTTTGATGACGCAAGTATGGCTGTGGTTGCTGAGGCAGGTGTGGATGTGTGTTTGATGCACATGTTGGGCAGCCCTGAAAATATGCAGCATCAACCTGAATATACAGATGTGCTGGCTCATTTATCTTCTTATTTTGAGCAACGCATTCAAGCATGTTTGGCTGCGGGTATTGCCAAATCTTCGTTGTTATTGGATGTAGGCATAGGTTTTGGTAAACATCTGCAAGATAATTTAACTTTAATTGCCCATTTAGAACATTTTAAAACAACTTTTTCGTTACCCATTGTCTTGGGCACATCACGCAAATCATTTTTAGGTTTAATGACGGGAGCTAAGGTGCAACACCGCGAAGTCGAAACGGCAATCACATCTGCCATTGGGGTGTTTTGTGGTGCAGACATGATTCGCGTCCATGATTGTGCCTTACAATCAAAAACAGCTGTTATTGCTGGAAAACTTCGTGATGCACGCCAAGCAATACGATGTTGATTGATAGCCTTCAATTTAGTGTGATTGACCTGCTTGATATTGCTTTGGTGGCATTGATGGTGTATTGGGTATTACGTTTGATTCGTGGCACACATGCTGAGCAAATGTTAATTGGTTTGTTGATTATGTTTACGCTTTATGAAGTGTCTCTTTTGTTTGGTTTATTAACAGTAGAGTGGATTTTCAACCAAGTTTTTGCCGTATTCATTGTGATTTTAGTGGTTTTATTCCAATCAGAAATTCGTAGAGGTTTGATGCGGGTGGCGGTGAACCCTTTATCCCTGTCTCTTATACACATTCCGAGCCCACGAGACTAAGGCGAATCTCGTATGCC
>CAZWPS010000058.1:0-8787 GCA_964635775.1 uncultured Zetaproteobacteria bacterium
CGGGTAACCCTGTGCTGGGGTTAAGGCGCAAACAAATTTCGCCACGCAATAAACGCAGCAAATCAGCCCCAACCAATTCAAAACGCCAGCCTTGTAAACATGCTAAATCCGGCATATCGCCTTTGCAGTTGTGTCCCCATGATGCCAACACGGATAATTCACTTTTACTGGCTAGAATTGTCGCTGAAATGCTTGATTCTTCAGCTTTTAGACGTAAAAGTGTGTCCAATAGTTCAAGCCTAAGGTCGGTGCCTGCGGTGTTATGCTTACGCGATGAAAGCTGGGGGTAATCGGCTTCATCACAAGCAATACCCGCTTGCCAAAGCTGTAGTAGTTTGTCGCCATAACGTTTAATCGTGCCACCACTTAACCCGCGCATACGCCCCATGACTTCAAGGCTTAGTTTGTCGCGTTTGGCAATTTCTAGTAACACGTCATCGCTGATTAAACGTCTGCGCGGCAAGTCTTTGCGCTGCACTTCCTGCTCTCGCCATGCTGCAAGCTCGCGCAAGATAGCAAGGTGACGTGGTTTGAGTTTATTCACCCCTTTTACGCGCCAAAAGACGTGTTGATCGTCAATGATATAGGTGCTTTTACGGGTTAAAATAGCTTGTTCTTCATCCAACCATGAATCACGTTTTTTCGCTTGCAGCTCTTCCTTTAATGCCTGATAAATAGGCATTAAATAAATCACATCATCCGCTGCGTAGGTGAGCTGTTGTTGACTAAGCGGACGACCAAGCCAATCACTGAATGATTCGCCTTTAGGCAAGGCTTTTTTAAGCAAACGTTGCACCAAATTACCAAAACCAACCTGTTGACCATAACCAAGTAATGCCGCTGCGATTTGCGTGTCAAATAGGGGTAAGGGTAGCTCGCCAGTATGTTCTAAAATGATTTCCAAGTCTTGTCTGCCAGCATGAAAGACTTTAAGGATGTTTTTATCACATAAGATATCCCAAATGGCTTGTAGGTTATTGATTTGGATGGGGTCGATGATAAAAGATGCTTCATGACAGCCGATTTGTAGGAGCGCAAATTGTGGGCGATACGTTTTTTCACGATGAAATTCAGTATCTACACATAACACCTTAGCTTGCTTTAAGACCTTGCAAGCTTGGTGAAGTTCAGCTTCTGTCGTGATGTATTGGTAAGTAGATGAGTTTGACATGGGCGAGAGTATAACCAAAGCGTAATAAAAATCAGTAGCTCAAAGCGGCTCTTGCTTGAACAAGTCAAATCAGGCGATACTCTGCATTTCTCTAAAAAATATATTATATGGATAATTTACGTTGATTTCTACATCTGGTATTACAATGCAGTTTGGCGAAAAGCCATTATTTGAAAATGTGTCGATTCGGTTTGGTGATCACAATCGTTATGGTTTAATTGGTGCCAATGGTTGTGGCAAGTCCACCTTGATGAAGATTTTAGGTGGTGATTTAAAGCCCACATCAGGCAGCGTGCAAATTGGTGAGCACCAGCGGCTTGGTAAGCTTCGCCAAGACCATTTTGCGTTTGAAGAATACACCGTGATTGACACGGTGATGATGGGTTATGAAAAGCTTTGGCAAATCAAAGAAGAAAAAGATGCCATTTATGCTTTGCCTGACATGAGTGAAAAAGATGGTATGCGCGCTGGCGACCTAGAAGGACAATTTGCTGAGCTTGATGGTTATAGTGCCGATGCCAATGCGGGCGACTTATTGTTAAGCATGGGTGTGCCATTGGAAGCACACTATAATCAAATGAAATCCATTCCACCTGGCTTGAAATTGCGGGTATTGCTTGCCCAAGCTTTATTTGGCGACCCTGAAATTATCTTGCTTGATGAGCCAACCAACAACTTGGATATTAATGCTATTCGTTGGTTAGAAGGTATTATTAAAGATCGTAAGTGTACGATGATTATTATCTCCCATGATCGACATTTTTTAAACAGTGTTTGTACACATATGGCAGACATGGATTATGGTGAATTGCGTTTATACCCTGGTAATTATGATGATTATATGATTGCCGCAACCCAAGTCCGCGAAAAGTTACTATCAAATAATGCAAAGAAAACAGCCGAAATTGCCGAATTACAAGCATTTGTAAGCCGTTTTTCTGCGAATGCATCCAAATCAAGCCAGGCCACATCGCGGGCTAAGAAAATGGATAAGATTCAGCTCGATGAAGTCAAGCTTTCAAGTCGGTCAAGCCCTTTTATGCGTTTTACGCAAGATAAAAAGCTATTTAAGGTTGCTTTAGAGCTAAAAAGTGTGGGTAAAGGCTTTGATGGTGTAAGCTTGTTTAAAGACACTGACCTTATGATTACTGCGGGAGAACGCGTTGCTATTATTGGCGAAAATGGGGTGGGTAAAACAACATTATTGCGTTGTTTAGCAGGTGATTTAGAGCCTGATGATGGTGTGATTAAATGGTCAGAAAATGTGAAGCTTGGTTATTACGCACAAGACCATACCCACGATTTTAAAGACAATGAAACCCTTTATGACTGGATGGCACAGTGGAAGAAAAAAGAACACGGCGAGCAGGAAATCCGTGGTAATTTAGGGCGCATGTTGTTTTCACAACATGATATTAATAAACAAGTGCAGAAATTATCTGGCGGCGAACAAGGGCGGATGTTGTTTGGTAAGTTTATGTTCTTAAACCCTAATGTATTATTACTCGATGAACCAACAAACCATATGGATATGGAGTTTATTGAGTCCTTAAATATGGCATTAGAGCATTATGAAGGCACACTTATTTTTGTGTCCCATGATAGAGAGTTTGTCTCATCGCTAGCCACCCGTATTATTGAAATCAAAGCCGAAGGTATCACTGATTATCATGGTACTTATGAAGCGTATTTAAAAACCTGTTAACACAACACTGATTTGGTAAGGCTGCATCTAAAAAAGCGTTTTTTAGATGCAGCCTCATCATGACTATCGCTTAACAACAGCCCGCTTTGGCTTTAGGTTTAATGGCTTCGATGTAGGCTGAAACAACATAATCTTCAACACCTCGCCCCGGTGCCCAGTCGCGCAAAAAGGCGCGTGAAGCATCTTTGGGTGCAATGCGAATGCATGTAAAGCCTGAATTTTCCATCATATGCTGTAAGTCATCAATCAATTCAGCGCCAGCCATGCACCCTGCATGTAATATGGGGTCATTTTTCATTTCATCAGGCATCACGGCAGTCGCAACGACATCCGAAATTGCCAAACGACCGCCAGCTTTTAAAATGCGAAAAGCATCATTAAATACTTGCTGTTTATGGGGTGACAAATTGATGACACAATTTGAAATAATGATGTCTGCGGTATTATCTGCGATGGGTAAGTGTTCAATTTCACCCAAACGAAACTCGACTTGTGAAAATCCGCCTTTTTCTGCATTTTTTCGTGCTTTTGAAATCATAGTAGGTGTCATGTCCACACCAATGACTTGTCCTGTTTCACCCACTTCTGCAGCCGATAAAAAAGCATCAAAGCCGCCTCCGCTACCCAAATCAACAACCACTTCGCCAGCTTGAAGTGAAGCAATCGCACGCGGATTACCACAGCCTAAACCCATATCTGCACCATCAGGCACTGCCTTCAAATCATCTTCAGAGTAACCTAAGCGGGTTGAAATAAGTGTATTAATGGCATCATCATCAGAGACACCACAACAACTCGCGACCTCCCCGCAACATGCACCATCATTGCTTGCTTCGGCAACCTTGGCATAACTATCACGCACATGCTGACGCACTTCATCCATTTCTTGTTGTTTACTCATGTCAAAATCTCCTGTGTTAACTTTGGTCGTATACATTGCTTAAAACTTTCATCATGCTACTTCAGTGCACAGTATGATAAAACTATAATACTTACCCACTTGAATTTCATAAGCGTCAAAAAAGAACTGTTCATCGGTATGACAATGCAAACGCATGTGTTCAAGACGCATCATCATGTTGTTCATCATTGAGCAAGTGGGCTGGGATTTCTTTTTTTGCTTTGCCTGATAAGTCTGCCAATGTTTTCACTTGATTCACCAAGTTTCCTCGCCCATTTTTGAGTTGTCCCAAGGCAATCTCATACGCCTTCTGCGCTTGACCAAGGTGTTTATCAATATCTTCAAATGAGCCGATAAAACCAACAAATTTATCATGCAAATTGCCCGCTTGTTTGGTCAGTTTCGCCACATTACTGCTTTGCTGTTCATAACGCCATAATTGTTCAATCAGCTTTAAAGTTGCATACAATGTGGAGGGTGTCACCACGGCAATATTACGATGAAAAGCATCTTCAAAAATAGTCCTGTCCGCTTCAATCGCCATTAAATACGCACCTTCAATAGGCACAAACATCAACACATAATCTGGTGAGTGCACACCTTCAAGGTGGTCATACCGTTTGTCTGTGAGGGTCTTTATTTGTTTTTTCATGCTCAATGTATGCGCCTGAACAAATCCTTTTCTTTGTTCTTTATCATGACAAGAAACCGCACGCTCATAATCAGTCAACGATACTTTGGCATCAATAATCACTTGTTTATCACCTGGCATATAAATAATCACATCAGGTTTTTGTAGGTTGTTTTCATCATTTCTAAATGTTTTTTCGCGTTTAAATTCATAACCTTCACGCAAGCCACTGCTTTCAAGAAGTTTCTCAAGAATCATCTCACCCCAATTACCTTGCGCTTTATTGTCTCCTTTTAAGGCTTGGGTGAGGTTTAAGGTATCTTGTGACATTTGTTGATTCAAAAGCTTTAAGTGTTCTAAGTGCCTATCCAAAGAGCCACGCGCTTCCACATCTTCTTTATGAACCTGCTCAATACGCTGACGAAAGCTGGAAAGCTCATGCTGCATGGGTTTGAGTACAGCATCTAATGTTACTTGACTTGATGCGGTCATTTTCTTTTCTTTTTCTTCAAAAATCTTCTGCGCAAGCAACTTAAACTCTTGTGATAACTTGTGCTTGGCATCTTCCAACAAAAGTAATTTCTCAGCGGAAGATTGTTTCTCTTTTTGTGATTCTGCCCTTAATGTTGCAAGGGAAGTTTGCTGTGCTGTATTTTGAATATGACATTGCTCAAGCTTGTCCTGCAACACCGTAATATGCCCTTCTGTTTTGCTTAATATCTCAACTTTAATCTTCAAATGCTGCTGTACGCTTGCTAAATCAACCTCTAAAGCCTGATGTTTGAGACGAAAATCAAGTAATTCTGCTTTATCAGCCCCATGCGCTGCCAATACACGCTGAACATCAGCCTTCATCACCATATATTGCTCGTCTTTCACCTGAGCTGAGCTTACGCTTGCCCATAAATCTTGCCTCAACTGCTCTTTTTGACGATAATATACAATACTCACCCCCAAACTCAGCATAAGTAACCCAACTAAAACACTGACCAACAACATATCCATCACTTCAACCTCAAGACCATCTCATTTAATCGTTTGCGGCACAGGCAAGTTGATGCCTGTGCTGTTTTTCATCAATAATTGCTTCACAATCCCCGCATTTCCCATCATTTTCATGCCTAAACCACGCAATTTCACCCAAGCTGGAAGCTGCACTTGGAAAGTTTGATGCAAAGCCTCCATGCTTGCCATCGTCAGCAATACATCAGGCATACGTTGCTTCATATAACGATTTAAAATGGATACTTCGCCCCAATCTTCATCAAATTTGTGTGCATCCACAATTTCTTGTGCCAACACCATAGCATCGCGCAAACCAAGGTTTACCCCTAAACCTGCTAAGGGATGAATCGCGTGTGCCGCATCACCAATCAAAGCCAAACGAGGGCGCACGATGTGCCTTGCTAACTGCGCTTGCAGTGGAAAAGCAGCACGTTTACCCACGTCAACAATACCTCCGCAAAGACCGCCAAGGTTAAGGTTTAAGTCATCCATAAAATCAGCATCCGACAAGGCTAATAAACGCGCACTTGCCGCTGTCGTGGTACTCCAAACAATAGAACACATATCCTGGCTCATAGGCAATAAAGCCAAAGGACCTGTGCTTAGAAAACGTTGAAAAGCCGTGTTTTGATGCGAAAATCGTGGTTTAACCGTCGCTACAATGCCTTTTTGCCCATAATCACGCGAAAAAACATCAATGTCTGCCTGCTCACGCAACCAAGAACGCGCACCATCTGCACCTACAATCAATGGCGTTTGCAAGTTGCGTCCGCCCTCAAGCTGCACTTGCACCTTATCACGTTGCCAGCTGACGTTAGCAATGGTTTCAGGACAAAGAAGCTCTACATCCGCACTTTCTTTGAGTGTTTGTTGTAGTGCATGAATCAATAACGTGTTTTCAATCAAATAACCTAAATTATCTTCGCCAATTTCCGCCCCATCAAAACGAATACCGCCTTGCGCTTGCCCATCCCAAATTCGCATCGATGTCATCGCACCAGCCACATGTTCAAGGTGTTTCCACACCCCTAAATGCCGTAAAATATTCACATTACCCTGCACAATCGCCGACACACGACAATCTCGTCCTAAAGACAACATCACTTGCCCTTCTTGACGCTCCACCAACACAATATGCAAACCACTATGCCGCAAAGCCACCGCCAGCATTAGCCCCACCATACCAGCACCAACAATCACCAAATCAACATGTTCATGATGTTGTGTTGTCATCTTTTACTCCTTTTATCCAGCACTGGATTAGCTTTTGCCTAAACCAGATGCTTGCTGCAACAATACTTGTTTTAATGATGGTGTCCTTTGCAAACCCGAAAGTGCCAAACCGCGTAACCAGCGTAGTGGTGAGCAAGACGACGCAAAAGTCGTGGTCATGCCTTGGGTAAAACCGATGACCGCCAACGTATCTAACCTGCGTCGTTCGGCATAAGTTTGTGCAACCATATTATGGTATAGTTTATCTTTTGCCCAGTCCTGACAAAGCACCTCCACCAATACAGCCACATCACGCAAGCCTAAGTTCATGCCCTGACCTGCCACAGGATGAATGGTATGTGCCGCATTACCCACCAAAGCAATGCCAGCTTGGGCAAAAGACGTTGCACATCTTAATTCCAGAGCAAAACAAGCACGTTTTCCAACATCACACCATGCACCAATATCTTGGCAAATAGCATGCCCCATATCTTTTTGTAGTGCATCCATAAAGTCATGATCAGCTAATTTCAGCAGTTGCACAGCCCGCATAGGGGTGACTGACCATACCAACGAAAAACGTGCTTGCCCTGTAGGTGAGTCGGGCAAAGGCAACAATGCCAATGGTCCTTCTTCACGAAAACATTCATAAGCCACGCCACGTTGCGCTTGTGCTGTTGTTAATGTTGCCACAAGACCCATGCGATTATAATCCCAGCCTTGCGTTTGAATGCCTGCAAGCTGACGCACTTGACTATTGGTGCCATCAGCACCCACTAAAAGTTGACTATGGATGGTTTCAAGCTTATCACCCTGTTTAATTTGTACGATCACGCCTGTATCTTTTCGTTCGAAGTGAACACATTGGGCAGGACAAATAAGCTCAATATTGGAGGGCAAAGCTTGGCTCAAAGCTTTTAAGACATGCCTGATTTCAACCACATAACCCAAAGCATCGGCTTGGATTTCGTGATGACTCATATCCACTGTGCCTGTATTTTTGGATTCACAAACATGAATATGCTTAATCTCACCTACAGCAAACGCCGCCACCGTATCCCAAACACCCAGCGACTTTAAATAACGCGACGAGCCTTGCGAAAGCGCAATCACCCGCTCAGGATTGGTTGCATCATAAGATGCTGGAAATAAATCAAGCAAAGCAATACGTTTACCTTGCATGCAAGATTGTTGCGACAACGCTAATGCCAAAGCACGACCCACCACGCCCGCACCAACAATAAGTACATCATATGTTTTTATATCTTCACGCATACTTACCTCGAAATGGCTGCTGTATTCCGCTGTTCATCAATGGAAACATGATAAAGTTACTCATCATCCATCTATAAGGCAAGCCATAACACAGCTATGGCGCTCAACATGACAATGTGCTTGTGATGATGGGTCAGGCATAGAAGGTGGGAAGCTGAGGACAGCATACCCTTTCTGAAATTTTCCCGTACAAGGTTGGTCAATGAATACACTGTCCCAGATTTCCTCTGGTTTTCATGTCATGTTATGTCAAAGCTATAGTGATGACCCTCTTGAACTTCAAAAGAGCCATATGTTTATATTGTTTGTATAGAAAAAAATGCAAAGAACTGTTCATTACTTTTCAAAACATCTGAAAATGGGCAAATCAGAGGTGAGAAGAATCGTTACAAATGCAATATGAAATGACGGAATGAAGTAGCGATAGAAACAACCGTCAAAGTAAGGTGGGCTGATCGTTTAGCACGAAAGATTTCCAAACCAAGTCAGATGCCTAATATCCAACGATTGAAGTTGTGCAGTGTATATCCTTCATCACACTAAAAAATGCCACCTGAGCCGGACTGGTTCACAACGCGAAAGCACTTCGCTGCCGCTGCTTCCTTCCGGACCTGACGGGGTTCACAAAGGCCTTCCGTGTAAGGCCCGACCCAGATGACAATCGGTATTGTTTGCAAGAAAAAACACAAACAAAAACTGGCGGAGAGAGAGGGATTCGAACCCTCGGAACCCTTTCGAGTTCACACGCTTTCCAAGCGTGCTCCTTCGGCCACTCAGACATCTCTCCAGAAACAACTGATGGCATATACGTAAACGCTGCGGACTTTAGCGTTAAAAAATATAGTTTCAAGCTAACGATTCAACTCACCTAAAACAATCGCATTAAA
>CAZWPS010000059.1:0-8758 GCA_964635775.1 uncultured Zetaproteobacteria bacterium
CAGCCTTTGGATGCTGCGGGCATTGAATCGGAAGTGGTGGCTGGTGTTTCATCTGCTTTTGCTTCGATGGCGGCAGCTTCGGAAAGTTTAACGCTGCCAGAGGTTACGCAAACGGTGATTTTAACCCGTGTGGAAGGGCGTACGCCTATGCCAGAAGGTGAATCATTGCGAGAGTTGGCATCGCATAAAACGACGATGTGTTTGTTTTTATCCATTACCTTATTAAACAAAGTTCGCGAAGAATTATTGGTAGCAGGTTGGCATGATGATGATAAGATCTTGGTGGTACAAAAAGCATCATGGTCAGGTGAAGAAAAGATTGTGCGTGGTACAATCGGAACTATTGCCGTGTTGTGCAGGGCTGAAAAAATTGCCTCGCAAGCCATGATTGTGGTTAGCCCGACTTTGGGTGCGCGAGATTGGAAAACACTGAAAAAATCTAAATTATATGATGCGGGTTTTACACATCGTTTTAGAAAGGCTGAAAAATGAAAGATACAATTTTACTGGTGGGTCATGGCTCACGCGAACCAAGTGGTAACGCCGAAATTGAAGCATTTGCAGATGCATGGCGCAAACGTCATCCGGATGATCGCATTGAAGTGTGTTTTATTGAGTTTGCGGATGTCACTTTGGATGCAGGTTTAAACAATGCTGCCAAAGGCTCTAAACGTGTGGTTGTTGTGCCATTGATTTTGGGTGCGGCGGGACATGTGAAAATGGAAATTCCGCATCATATTGCGCATGCTAGAGAGCATCACCCTAATGTTGAATTTATCATGGCTAAACATTTGGGTGCAGGCACAAAAGTATTACAGGCATTGAAGGCAGAGCTTGGTAAAGCGATGCTGGCATTGGATGCACCCGATGCAAAGAATACAGGTGTGGTGCTGTTGGCACGTGGTTCATCGGATAAGGTTGCCAATGGTGAAATTGCCAAGATGGCGCGCTGGTTGTTTGAAGAAACGGGTCATGAAATGGTTGATTTGGCTTTTACAGGCATCACTTACCCTAAAGTGGAGGCCGTAGTGCAAAGGCAAGTGGCTTGTGGCATGAAGCAAGTGGTTGTGTTGCCGTATTACCTGTTTACTGGCGTATTGATTGAGCGCATTGCCCGTCAAGTTGAGCGTCTGGAAACACAGTATCCAGCCACGTCCTTTGGTTTGGCAAAGTATATGGGTTTTAATGATGCCATTTATGCGTTGCTGGATGAGCGAGTGGCTGATGCGCAAGGCATCGATAGAGATGAACCAAAAATGTTAGAGTGTGATGGCTGCAAATACCGTGATTTTTCCGAAGAACATGGTTTTGGGCATCATCACCATCATTGAGATAAATATATGAGTCAAAATATTGTTACAGAACAGATGACCAAAGCTGGTCAAAAAATCGAACATTCATCGTTTGCGATTGTCGATGCAGAGGCGGGTGAGCGCGGCTCGTACACTGAAGAACAATGGCCGCTTGTGCGCCGCATGATTCATGCTACGGCTGATTTTGAGTTTAATGGTTTAACAGAATTTCATCCCGATGCCATGAAAGCTGGTTTAGAGGCTATTGCAGCAGGTGCGCCGATTGTTGCCGATGTGGAAATGATTTGCGTGGGATTATCGAAGCCTCGATTATCACATTTTGGCGTAAAAACGCATCAGTTTATCTCTGATGACGATGTGATTGCAGATGCCAAAGCTCAAGGAACAACCCGTGCTGTTCAGGCGATGCGAAAAGCTCATGGAAAAGGCTTATTGAATGGTGCAATTGTGGGTGTGGGCAATGCGCCAACGGCATTGTTGGAAGTGATTCGATTGATTGATGAGGAAGGTGCGAAACCAGCCTTGATTGTGGGTATGCCAGTCGGCTTTGTGTCAGCCGAAGAGTCCAAAGATGAAGTGGCAGCAGCCAATCAAACACCTTGGGTGATTACACGTGGGCGAAAAGGTGGATCGACTTTGGTGGTCTCTGCCATTCATGCCATGCTCGCCTTGGCAGAAGCCAGAGAGAAGAATAAGTGAAGTTAGATGCGCCTTTAAAACAAGGTGAAGTCGCCCTTGTCGGTGCTGGTCCTGGCGATACAAGTTTACTTACGCTTGCCGCTGCCAAATTGATCTCAAATTGCGATGTGATTGTACACGATGCATTGGTATCCGATGCGATCATGGCAATGGCATGCCCCACAGCAGAACTTGTGTTCGCAGGCAAGCGTGGTGGCAAACCATCTGCCAGCCAACAAGATATTTGCGATATTTTGGTGAAGCTTGCCAAAAAAAATAAACGTGTAGTACGCCTTAAAGGTGGCGACCCATTCGTATTTGGGCGTGGCGGTGAAGAAATTCGTGCCTTAGCCAAGGCAGATATTTCTTTTCGTGTGATCCCAGGCATTACATCGGGCATTGCAGCACCTGCCATGGCAGGCATTCCTGTCACCGATAGAACAGTAAATGCTTCTTTGGCATTCTTAACAGGGCATGAGGCTGAAGGTAAATCGCGTATGGATTGGCAGGCATTGGTGACAGCTTTCCCTGTTTTGGTAATTTATATGGGAACACGCAACTTGCCCAAAATTGCTAAGAATTTGATTGATGCAGGCATGAAAGAAAGTATGCCTGTTGCGATTCTTCATGCGGTTAGTTTGCCCAATGAAACTCAAGATTATGGCACATTAGCTGATGTAATTTCTGGTGATCTGGTTGGCATTTCTCCAGCGATTGTGGTGATCGGTGATGTGGTGAATGAACGCCGCGATTGGCGAAGTATCGTTTAACATGATAAAAAAGCGCGAACGCGGCACACGAAAAGGGCACACCACTGGTGCGAATTCTGCAGCAGCAGCACGCGCGGCAACGCTTGGTTTGGTTACTGGTAAAGTACCAAGCGACATTGAAACCTTATTACCCAATGAAACACGTGTGAAATTCATTATCCATGATGGTGCGGTGGGTGATGATGGTAAAGTAGCCCATGCCATGTGCATCAAAGATGCAGGTGATGACCCTGATTGCACAGATAAAGCACATTTAACTGCTAATGTTCGTTTGCTTGATGGGCAAGCTGGTATTGTGCTTCTTAAAGGTGGTGCAGGTGTTGGTACTATCACTATGCGAGGTTTAGGACTTGAAGTAGGTGGCCCTGCAATTAACCCTGTTCCACGCAAAAATATTGAAGATAATGTACGTGAAGTGGCTGGCGGACTCTTGGTGAAAGATGGTCTTGAAGTAACCATTTCTGTGCCAGAAGGCGAAGAAATATCCAAGAAAACACTCAATGATCGTTTGGGCATTATCGGCGGCATTTCGATTCTTGGAACGACAGGTATTGTACACCCTTATTCGACAGCGGCATTCAGAGCATCGGTGGTGCAGGGCATTGAGGTCGCATCCAATCAAGGGCAAGACACGGTTGTTTTGACGACGGGTGGTCGCACAGAAAAGTTTGTGATCGCATCATTGCCAGAGCTTGAGCCAGCTTGTTTTGTGCAAATGGGCGATTTCTTAGGCCCAGCCCTAGACACTTGCGTAAAAGAAAATATCCAACATGTGATTATCGGTGGCATGGTGGGCAAGCTCACCAAGATGGCACAAGGTGAAATCATCACCCACGCCAACCGTAAAGCGGTGAATACCGAATTATTAGCTGAAATAGCCAAGTCATGCGGTGCACCTAGTGATGTATGTGCTGAAATTTCAGCAGCAGAAACAGCACGTTTTGCCGCCGAATGTATGCAAGATTTGGGATTGGACACTGCTTTTTATCAAGCCTTGGCGATGAGAACCATTGATACATTAAGCAAACGTTATCCAAGGAAATTTAGTATACGGGTCATGGTTTGTGATTTTTCGGGCAATAAATTGGCGGAGGCGTGCAGTGCATAAATGTATGGTATTGGGTGTGCTGGATAATGGTGAAGCGGGTTTAAATACTGAAGCCTTAGCCAAATTGAACGATGCTGATGTGGTGATTGGCGGCGCGCGCGTATTAGCGCTATTTGCAAATACCCTTAAACAAGGCGTGCAAAAGCATGATTTAACCAGCCATATCAAGGAAGTGCCTGTCTGGATTGAAGCTGCAATCAAAGAGAATAAAAAAGTAGTTGTGCTGGCAACGGGTGATCCGCTTTGCCATGGTATTGCGAATTATTTAAAGAAAAAAATAGGCATGGATAAGTTGGAAATTATCCCCAATGTATCTGCGCTACAGCTTGCCTGTGCCCGTGTGGGTATAAGCTGGCAGGATGCTTATATTTGTTCCATCCATAGCAAAGATGCGGGTGAGTGGGCAGAGAATCTTGGTAAAGAACATGGTTTATATCCTTTGTTTAAAGCTTGTTTACAACACCGAAAAATCATTGTGTTTACCAGCTCTGAAAATAACCCAGCGCGTATTGCTAGAATGTTGCTTGCCGAAAATATGGCAGATGATTTTGAAATGATTGTAGCTGAAAATTTGTTGCAGAAGAAAGAGCGTATCGTTGTTGATGTGCCTGTGGCTGATTTAGCTGGGCAAGATTTTGCTGATTTGAATATGGTGATTCTTGAGCGCAAAGAGAAGCCTGAAAAACCAGTGTTGTTTGGGCTTGAAGATAGCAGTTTTAACCAGCGAAAACCTGAAAAAGGTTTGATTACCAAGCGAGAAGTGCGTGCGGTTTCCCTTGCCATGATGCAACTTAAAAACAATAGCATTATTTGGGATATTGGTGCGGGATCAGGTTCTGTAGGCTTAGAAGCGGCTCGCCTTTGCCCCAATGGTTGGGTCTATGCCATTGAAAAAAATGAAGCTGATTTTACAATCGCAAAAAGCAATCAACAGCAAATGGGTATCCATCATTACACGTTAATCAATAACAAAGCTCCACAAGGAATAGATGAATGGCCAAGCCCCGATGCAGTGTTTGTTGGTGGTTCAGGTGGTGAGCTTGGTGAGTTGATTCGATTGATATTGACGCGTTTGAATGGGGGTGGTCATTTGGTGATGAACTTTGTCACCATTGAAAATCTAAGCGCTGCTGTTGAAGCACTTAAAGTAATGGATGTAGAGTGGTCGATCACCCAAATGCAAGTCTCTCGCAGTAAACCTATTTTACATATGCACCGCATGGCAGCAGAAAACCCAGTGTGGATTGTGACGGTGGGAAAGCATGAAGGGTAAACTTATCGCAGCATCTTTAGGCCCAGGTGATGAAGGTTTGATTACGCGTAGGGCATGGGGGGCTTTGCAATCGAATGCCTTGTGGTGTTATCCCGTGCGGCGAAAGGGTGGTAAAAGCCATGCGCTTGGGATTGTTGAGCGTACTGAGTTGGATATGCCCGAAGATGCGTTGGAACTGGTGTTTCCGATGACCCATGATACTGAAATCCTTACCCGAGCATGGGCACGTGCAGCGGCGGCGATTGTGCCTGTATTGCAAAGTGGGCGTGATGTGGTGTTTTTGGTGGAGGGTGATGCCTCTACATTCTCAACTTTTACCTATTTGGCGCGTTATGTGCAGAATTTGGATGACTCTATTGACGTTGAAACCATTGCGGGTGTGCCATCTTATAATGCAGCGGCAGCGAGCACTGCTTTTCCACTGGCTGAAACCGATGATACGGTAGCTATTGTACCAGCAGGTTATGGTTTGGATGAGTTGGATGCGTTATTACCGCATTTTGATACATTGGTGTTGCTGAAAGTGAAGCCGCTGCTTGATAGCGTGATTGATTGGTTGGAAAGACACAACTTGTTAGGCGATGCGGTGTTTGTTGAAAAAGCAGGTGCGCCTGAAGAGAGAATGATTCGTGATATTGCATCGCTCAAAGGTGAAAAAGTGAATTATTTATCACTGATGTTGGTGCGAAATCCAAATAGACAACGCGGTGACGTGATTCGCGGCTGCAAGAAAAAGGATACTTGAATGATCGATTCGAAACCATTGGATGGAAAAGTAGTACTGATTGCCATCACCAAACATGGAGCGGCACAGGCAGCGAAACTTGCGCCTAAACTACCGCAAGCTGATATTATTACATCCATGAAATTTGCACATGTATTTGATGATGTTGAAAATACAGTGAAACCGTATGAAGGCGCATTGCGTACGCAGATTCCGTTGATGTTTGAGGCATATGATCAACTGGTTTATTTTGTGTCTTTGGGGGCTGTGGTGCGCTTGATTGCACCGCATATGAAATCCAAGGATGAAGATCCAGGTGTGTTGGTGATCGATGATGCTGGGCAGTATGTGATTCCTGTATTGTCGGGGCATATTGGAGGTGCGAACGCTTGGGCTGAATACCTTGCAGGGTTGATGGATGCCTCGCCTGTGTTGACAACTGCTTCGGATGTGGGGAAGACGATTCCTGTAGATATTTTAGGTCGTGAGCTGGGTTGGAAGGTTGAAGCGCCAAAAATAAATATCACACGCGTATCGGCGCATGTGGTGAATGAAGAGCCTGTTGCGTTGGTGGATGAGCGTGAGAATTCTAGTATGGATTGGTGGGCGCGTGCGAATGATTTGCCGAAAACGATTCACCTGTTTGATAAGTTTGAAGATGTAGACTTGGATAAATTTGCAGCAGTTCTTTGGGTTACCAGCCGTGAACTTTCTGATGGTATTTGGGATGAACTGCATGAGAAGTTGGTGGTGTATCGCCCGTGAATGTGGTGCTTGGTTTGGGTTGCGATAGAGGCACAGCCAAAGAAACCATAGAAAAGGCTATCCATGATGCGTTGGGTTCAGTGGGTTTAACGATAGCAGACGTGCAAGCTGCGGCTTCGATTGATAAGAAGTCCGATGAGGTTGGATTGCTGCAAGTGTGTGCAGGTTTTGACTGGCACTGCACTTGGTATAGCGCGGATAGGCTGAAAGAAGTGGATGTGCCCAACCCTTCAGAAGTGGTGATGAAATATGTGGGCACACCCTCGGTGGGAGAGGCTGCTGCGATTTTATGTGCGGGCGGAAGTAAAGAAGATTTGCTGGTTGAGAAGTATAAATACAAAGGTGCGGATGGCAAAAATGCGACCGTATCTGTAGTGAGAGTGTTGAAATGACGAGTGGAAAGATTTTATTGGTGGGCTTTGGCCCTGGCGGTAAAGAACAAATGACATATCGCGCTCGCGCCGCGATTGAAGAAGCGGATGTGGTCATTGGTTACACGACGTACATTAAACTTGTGCAGGATTTGTTAGAAGGCAAAGAAGTCATCCGTAAGGGTATGACCGAAGAAATAGATCGCTGTGTGGAAGCCTATGAAGCAGCCAAACAAGGCAAGGTTGTGGCACTGATTTCATCGGGTGATGTGGGTGTGTACGGTATGGCTGGTCCTACTTATGAAGTGTTGTTTCAGCATGGTTGGACACCTGAATCGGACATTAACGTTGAAGTGGTGACAGGTGCAACGGCACTGAATGCTTGTGCTTCGTTGGTTGGTGCGCCGCTGACACACGATTTCTGTTCGATTTCATTATCGGATTTATTAACGCCTTGGACAACCATTCGTAAACGCATTGATGCGGTCGGTGCTGCTGATTTTGTAATTGCTTTATATAATCCCAAGTCGGGAAGACGCACCCAGCAGATTGTCGAAGCGCAACGTATTTTATTGTTGCATCGCAACCCTAAAACACCTGTTGCCATCGTAAAATCAGCGTATCGCCGTCGCCAAGATATTCAGATGACCACACTGGATGAAATGGCAGATAAAGAAATCGGCATGCTGACTACGGTGATTATTGGCAATTCATCCTCGTATGTGAAAGAAGGATTGCTTATTACGCCGCGTGGTTATGCCAATAAATATGATCAACTTACAGGTGATGCCAAAGAAGGTGAAAAATCAGGACGTTCATTAACCATGGGGCTAGAAGGTTGGCATGGTTGCGTGCGAAGCTGGCTTGAAGCGGGCAATCATAAACCTTGGGAAAAGGTTGCAGAGCATTTCAATGCGCCATTGGGTGAAATTTTAGCGGCAGTAGCAGGTGCATCGGATGATGAACCTGCGGGTGGATCCACTGCCATGCGTGTGAACCCCGAAAATTTGAAAAAAGTGCTAGCTGCTTTACCTGCTTGGGGTCATTTGAGAGCTGTGATTCGCTCGCCTGCGGGTGCAGTCACGGAATGCTTGCTCAATGGCGATCAATTAGAGCTTAAAGGCGATTGGCTGAACTGTGTGACGGATGCTTTTCATATGCATGTAAACTGGGCAAAAGTAGACCATGCTTATGTTGCCAAACGAGGCGGTAAATCGATGGGTGTTCATTTCTTGGATGCAAAGGGTGACTTGGTTTTTCGTTTGTTGCTTGTGCGTGATGGGGATGATTTTAATGTGAATGCTGTTGCTGAGTTTGAAAAGTCCTGGAAGGTGTGATGATGAGTGATGTGATGAAACCAACAATGATGGACTATCGCAGGCACATGGTGGTATGTGTCGGGCCGCGCTGCACTGAAGGTGGTGGACAAGAACTTTATGATACCTTGGGTGAGAAGTTTAAGGCGGCAGGGTTGAATAAGGGTGATTTAAGGGTGAAACGTAGTCGAGCCACTTGTTTTGGCACGTGTAAGGGTGGGCCATTGTTGGCCATTCAGCCTGATGGGGTGTGGTATTATAATGTGACCGATGAAAATCTAGACCGCATCATTGAGCAACATCTTGTGGGCGGGAAGCCCGTGGGTGATTTGATTTACCATCAAGGCCCTGAAATTGAGGTGAAAGATAATGGCTGAATTGAAAATAGAGCCTTATAAAAGACATGTTTTGATGTGTTGCGGAAAGAGTTGTGGTGAAAA
>CAZWPS010000060.1:0-8683 GCA_964635775.1 uncultured Zetaproteobacteria bacterium
AAATCAAAGCGCATTTGATAACCAAAGATAGATTTGGTGCCTGTACCTGTTCGGTCACCTTTTAATGTCCCATTTTGATGCACATCACGCATTAAATTTAAATACTGTTGCATAAGTCCCTCGTCAGCCGATAAAATCGCGGTTATGATTGCCCACTTTAGATGCTGGGCGTTATTTGTCACGGTTGGAGAGGAGGTTTTTGTGCGTTTAATGGGGTGTATGCTTATATTATTGCTGTTATTGATGCCAAAGATGGCGCTTGCAGATGCGTTGACGGCAACAGATAAGGTGGTTGAAGGGTTTATGGGGCTTGATGGCAATGGTTCCGAGTCGGTATCTTTGGCTGAATATAAAAGCATGGTGTTGAGTCGCATGAAAGAACGCTTTAAACAGATGGATAAAAACCATGATGGTAGTATTACGGCAAAAGAATACCGTGTTTTTTGGGTGAAACAAAAATCGCAATATTACCGTCCACGACGTTAAAGGAATACAATGATGACTGTTAAAACACGTTTTGCACCGTCTCCAACAGGGATGTTACATATCGGCGGAGCACGAACTGCACTTTTTTCATGGCTTTATGCTCGCCACTTTGGTGGTGAATTTGTCTTGCGTATTGAAGATACAGATCAAGAACGCTCGACTGATGAAGCAACCCAAGTCATTCTTGATGGCATGCAATGGCTTGGCTTGAATTGGGATGGTGAACCTGTTTATCAAGGGGCAAGACAAGCGCAACATATTGCCGCCGCGCAGCAACTTTTGGCTGAGGGTAAGGCTTATAAATGTTATTGTAGCAAAGAAAAGCTGGATGCTATGCGTGAAAAACAACGCATTGAGGGCAAAAAAGCCATGTATGATGGTACATGTCGGCATGTAAGTGCTGCGCAAGATGGACCTTTTGTGGTGCGTTTTCGCTCGGCTGATACAGGTGAAACATGGGTGAATGATTTGGTGTTGGGGGATGTGTGTTTTCCCAATGAAGAGTTAGACGACTTAATCCTGTTGCGCAGCGATGGCACGCCAACCTATAATTTGGCAGTGGTGGTGGACGATGCGGATATGGCAATTACGCATGTGGTTCGTGGCTCAGACCACTTGAACAACACGCCTCGTCAGATTCAATTGTATCAAGCGCTTGCTTTAGATGTGCCACAGTTTGCACATATTCCTTTGATTCATGGCGCAGATGGGGCAAAAATGTCCAAACGTCATGGTGCAGTAGCGATTACGGAATACCGCGATAAAGGTTATCTGCCCCATGCGGTGAATAATTATTTAGCGCGTTTGGGTTGGTCACACGGTGATGATGAGATTTTTTCAGGCGAAGCATTAATCAAACACTTTGATTTAGCCAATGTTGGCAAAGCCGCCGCACGTTTTGACCAAGATAAATTGGATTGGTTAAATGCACATTGGTTGAAATCTAGCCAAGCTGAAGACTTGGTGGATGAAGTGCGTCGATTGGCTGACTTTGACATGTCTCAAGGTGCAGATTTGCGGGATGTGATTTCATGTTTGCAAGCGCGTTCAAAAAACTTGCTTGATATGGTGGCTGGGGCAGCATTGTTTTATGTTGCGCCCTCAACTTACCAAGAAAAAGCGGTGAAAAAGAACTTTAAAGAAGGAACGTGGGCATTGCTGGATGCCTTTATGGATAAAGCTGCGGCAGAGCCTTGGTCTGGTGAGGCAGCGCATCAATGGATTGCCGACATTTGTGAAGCAGAAGATGTGGGTATGGGTAAATTAGCCCAACCTATTCGCGTGTTGATTGCGGGTGTAGCTGTATCGCCTCCGATTGATATCACGTTAGGGCTTTTAGGTAAAACTGAAACATTAGCTCGGCTTCAAGCTGGCATTTGTGTGCTCAACAAGCGCTGAATAAAATATGCACATCAGACATACATCCAACACGAAACTGCATCAGGGTGTGCTGAAAAGCCGCCGCAAGTATATGCTCAAGTTTTTTTGACGATGGATATGGTGATGCAGGGCTTTAATGTTGCCCAACAAAACAAAGAACAAGGGCAATCATCACGTTTGCTGATTGCTTTCGTGTTGTCCATGGCGATTCATGCCGCTTTGGCATGGTTCTTAACGACGCAACGTGTTCAGCCTGTTGTTCCTGAAAAACAAGAGCAGCAAATCATGGATGTGGTTTTGCTGGATGAGTCGCAACCTTCATTACATCAACAACCCAGCAATGCGCAAACCGTATCCAACAAAAACAGCAAGGGTCATCAGCAAGATGCACAAGATAATATGACACGGGCATCGCGTTCACCATTGGTCAACCAGCGTCAAAAAAGGATAAAAGAAGCGCAACCTTTGCTGCCTAAGCAAGCTAAAAAACATGTGTTACCTAAACAGCAAACGAAAGAAAACACCCGTATTCTGACGCGTGCAGATGCAGATGCTTTGGCCTTATTAAATGCGGAACAACAGGCGCCGACCACGAAAAAAAACGTGCTTGCTCCAGCCCCGCCTTATATTCCCATGTCTGAATTATTGTCGCTTGGTTCAGCGGTGAGCGAAATTTCGCGTGATGTGCAGCGGGAAAAACGCATGAAGCAAATGATGTCACAAGAAGATGACATTGGCATCAATACCACAGAAGCTAAATATGCGCCTTATGCTCAAGGCTTGGTGCGCGCACTTGAAGAGCAGTGGCGACCGGCACACGATGATTTAAAAAGTTTGCAGCCCCATGAAAGGCAAGTCGTGATGCGGGTGACTATTGAGCATAATGGGCGATTGGGAAATATTCATATTTTACAATCTAGTCCCAGCGCACAATTAAATGATAGCGCTGTATCGGCAGTGCATGGATCTGCGCCTTTTAAATCATTGCCTAGCTCTTGGGGCTTGGAGCGGGCGCACTTTTATTTCGTTTTTGAAGTGGTGGATGATCAATTCGTATTCCGCACTTTGTAGTGTATAGGCTGATATAAGACATGTTTGCTCAGGCTTTGCTTCATTGGTATGCACAATATGGGCGTGACTTACCTTGGCGGCATACACAAGACCCATATCACATTTGGATTTCTGAAGTGATGTTACAGCAAACGCAGGTCAAAACGGTACTTCCCCGTTATGCGGCTTGGTTTGTGCGCTTTCCTAACATACAAAGCCTTGCCGCAGCAGACTTGGATGAGGTTCTCAAACAATGGGAAGGTTTAGGTTATTATCGTCGGGCGCGTTTTATTCATGCCTCAGCTTTGTTGATTGTAGAACAGCATGCAGGTGTATTTCCGCAAACATTTGAGGCGATTTTAGCGCTTCCTGGTGTTGGACGCTCCACCGCAGGGGCGATTTCTGCATTTTGTTATGGCGCGAAGACAGCGGTTTTGGATGGTAATGTGAAACGTGTGTTATCAGCGTGGAATCAGGCGGTTTATGATGATAAACGCTTATGGAAGATTGCTGAAACATGGATTCATAAGGTTGAAACACCAGATATGTGGAATCAGGCCTTGATGGAGCTTGGGGCAACCCATTGCCAAGCCAAAAAGCGGACTTGTGATGTTTGCCCTGTAGCACAATGGTGTTTGTCGGCATTTACGCCACCAGTGCAGGGGCGCAAAAAAACAAAAAGCCGCGATGTGTACTGGCAAGTTTTGTTGTACTTATGCAAAGACAAAGGGATTTGGCTGCAACAGCGCCCTGATTCAGGCATTTGGGCAGGTTTATGGACGCCGCCTATGCTAGAGTTAGCAGAAAAACCAGCGCAAAGTGCTGATTTGGTGCATATTTTAACACACCGACGACTTCACTTACATGCGCAAAAACAACAGCAAAATCCATCAGGGGAAGGGCGATGGGTTGAGTCGTTTACGGATTATGCAGTGCCTATAGGGATTCAGCGTTTATTGGCGCAGCCAAACTGCCATCTTAGCCAACCAGCTTTAATCAGCGCCCCTTAATTGACCTTGGCTGGTGTGCGTGATGTTATTTTGCGCATCAAAATAGATTAAATCAGGCTGGAATATACTTGCTTGGGCGGCTTCAAACTCGGCATAAGTACAAATAATAAGCGTATCACCAGCTTGGGCTTTGTGGGCAGCAGCGCCATTAATGCCTATGGTTTTGGAGCCTGCTTGAGCAACGATAGCATAGGTGGTGAATCGTTCACCATTGCTGACATTGTAAATATGTAATTGTTCAAAGGGTAGGATATTGGCTTGCTGCATAAAATCATGGTCGATGGCGCAAGAGCCTTCATAATCAAGCTCGGCATGGCTGACAGTGACGCGGTGTAACTTGGATTTAAGCATGGTTAAACGCATGGTGAATCTTCCTCTTGTGGGTGAAGGATGGCTATATTATCAATGAGTCTTGCAGCACCAATCGGGGCTGCGATAAAAATGCGGGCAGGTAAGGCTTGTTGTAGGTTTTCTAGTGGTTTTAGGGTGTTTTCATCGCATATTTGCACATATTCGGGTTGAATATCATGTTTTTTTAAGAAAGCAGTGCCTTTTTTGATGATTTTATCGGTGTTTTCCTGCTTTTCTGCTTCTTTTTGCATTAAAATCAATGATTCTATAATAAAACAGGCTTGTTTTCGCTGTTTTTCGTTTAAATAACGGTTGCGGCTACTTTTGGCTAAACCATCGTGTTCACGCACGGTTGCCCCTTCGATAATTTCAATGGGCATGTGCAAATCACTGACCATGCGGCGAATAATGGTGAGCTGTTGAAAGTCTTTTTCACCAAAAATAGCGAGGTTGGGTTGAATTAAATTAAAGAGTATATTAACCACAGTGACCACACCATCAAAATGATCACGGCGTGTCGCACCGCAAAGTCTATGGCTTAAATCAGCAACATGTAAATGCACTTGCATTGCTTGCTCAGGATAGAGGTTTGGGGGGTGAAAAATAATGTCTACGCCAGCTTGTTCACAAAGCTTGGCATCTTGGGCAAAGGGTTGCGGATAGGTCTCTAAATCTTCATTGGCGGCAAATTGTAGTGGGTTGACATAAATGCTGACCACAACAATATCAGCAAGGCGTTTGGCTTGTTGAATCAAGCTTAGATGCCCTGCATGCAAGCAGCCCATGGTCGGCACAAGGGCAACTTGCTCTTGTCTTATATTGCCCATGTGATGGTGTAAGTCACGAATAGAAGTGATGATTTTCATGCAGGGAAATCACCGTGACGCACATCATTGACCCATTGTTGAATAGCGGTAATCGCTTGGCTTTTGAGATTACAATATGCTGTGGCAAAGGGTGGCGGATTATCGGATAAGCCTAACAAATCATGCCATACCAAAACTTGGGCATCACAATGTTTTCCTGCACCAATACCGATGATGGGGATGGCTAATTGGGCAGTGATTTCAGCCGCCAAATCAGCAGGAACACACTCAACAACCAAAGCAACTGCACCTGCTTTTTCTAAAGCGATAGCATCCAACATAATACTCTGCCGCTCCGCTTCTGTTTGACCACGTTGGCGGAAACTGCCGAATTTTTTCACAGATTGAGGCGTCATTCCAATATGTCCAACAATAGCAAGCCCTTGCGCACTTAAGGCTTGAATTGTAGGCGCGATGGCTTGTCCACCTTCGAGTTTTAGGGCATCGCAGCCAGTTTGCTGCAAGACTTGCACACAACTGGCAAAAGCTTGGGCGGGTGATTGTTGGTAAGTGCCAAAGGGTAAGTCGCAGACCACCCAAGGCAAACGACAGCCGCGAACGACAGCCGATGTATGTAATATCATATCATCAAGGGTGACAGGTATGGTTGTATCATAACCTAAATTGACCATGCCTACAGAATCACCAACTAAAATCACATCAACGCCAGCGTGTTCGGCAATGCGTGCGGCACCAGCATCATAGGCGGTGAGCCATGCTTGTTTTTCACCTTTTTCTTTTGCTGCACGTAAGCTTGCAGCCGTGACTTTCTTTTTCATATACTTTTCCCCATTCCGCTTCGGCCCGCTTTAAGCAAGTGCCGTCTTCAAGAGATTGCTAGGGGGCGAAGTTTAACAGCTTCGATTGAAGTTGACTATCGACAAACCGTTGGTGTTGGCATAACATTTTCCTATGTAGTGAGGGGAAAATGTTAGTATGGGACTTATTTCTGCATTAAAAACATGTGTCAAACCTTCGGCATTATTAACCAGCCAAGAAGAGCTCATGCCTTATGAATGTGATGGGCTTTCAGTCTATAAGGGTTTGCCTTTGGCGGTAGTTTTGCCTGAAACCATTCATGAAGTGCAAATGATTTTACAACAATGTAAAGAACATCAAACGCCAGTAATTGCGCGTGGTGCAGGCACGGGCTTGGCAGGTGGTGTGATGCCTACGGCAGGCTCTGTGATTTTATCATTGGCAAAATTCAACAATATATTAGCGATTGATGCCAACAATCGTACGGCAGTGGTTCAACCTGGGGTGCGCAACTTAGCCATTTCTGAGGCAGTTGCTCACCTTAATTTATATTATGCACCTGACCCTTCTTCGCAAATTGCCTGTACCATTGGTGGTAATGTAGCGGAAAATTCAGGCGGTGTGCATTGCCTTAAATATGGATTGACGGTGCATAATGTGTTGGGGCTGAAGTTTTTAAACATGGATGGCGAGCTCATTGAATTGGGGGGGCAAGCGCTGGATGATGCGGGTTATGATATTTTAGCGTTGATGCATGGTTCGGAAGGTTTGTTGGGGGTGGTGGTTGAGGTGACGGTGAAACTACTGCCCAAACCTGAGTTGGCGCAGGTGGTGTTGGCAGCTTTTGATGATGTGGAAAAAGCGGGTCAAGCTGTGGGTGATATTATTGCGGCAGGTATTGTGCCTGCGGGTTTGGAAATGATGGATGCTTTGGCGATTCAGGCTGCGGAAGCTTTTGTTCATGCGGGTTATCCTACAGAGGCGCAAGCCATTATTTTATGTGAGATTGATGGCACAGATGAGGGTGTTGCTGATTATATTCAGCATGTTGAGGCATTATTGCGTGAAGCAGGCGCAACACAGGTGCGCACTTCGCAAAATGAAGCGCAGCGATTGCAATTTTGGGCAGGGCGTAAAGCTGCTTTTCCTGCGGTGGGGCGTTTAGCACCTGATTATTATTGTATGGACGGCACGATTCCTAAAGCACAATTACCTTATGTGTTACGGCAGATTGCAGTGTGGTCAGAGGAATATGGGCTACCTGTAGCGAATGTATTTCATGCTGGCGATGGCAATATGCATCCTTTAATTCTTTATGATGCGAACCAAGCAGGTGAGCTTGAAAAAACAGAAGAATTTGGGCGCAAAATTTTAGCTTTATGTGTTGAAGTTGGTGGCACAATTACAGGTGAGCATGGTGTTGGTGTTGAAAAACTCGATTCGATGTGTTTGCAGTTTGGTGCAGGAGAGTTGCAGCAGTTTTTTGCCATCAAAGATGCTTTTGATGAGTATGGTTTGCTTAACCCAGGCAAAGCCGTGCCCACGCTGCATCGCTGTGCAGAGCTTGGTGGTATGCATGTGCATGATGGGCAGTTAAGTCACCCTGAATTGGAGCGCTTTTAATGGTTGATATAGCCAAGAATTTACAACAACAGGTGAGCGCGGCTTACCATGATGACACCGCTTTGAACATTGTCGGTGGGGATAGTAAGTCATGGTATGGGCGGCAAGCAGTCGGGGAAACTTTAGCGCTTGCTGAACACGAAGGTATACTCAATTACCAGCCATCTGAACTCATTATCACAGCCCGCGCAGGCACCACCTTAAGCAGCATAGCCGATGCCCTTGATGCCCATCAACAACGCTTACCCTTTGACCCACCACATTTTGCTAATGGCGCTACTTTAGGCGGCACGATTGCCTGCAATTTCTCTGGTCCGCGTCGCCCTTATGGCGGCTCAGCACGGGATATGGTGTTGGGTTGTACCATCTTAAATGGTAAGGGTGAACGCTTACGCTTTGGCGGCGAAGTGATGAAAAATGTGGCGGGTTTTGATGTCTCTCGCGTCATGGCTGGAAGCCTTGGTACTTTGGGCGTATTGCTGGATGTTTCGCTTAAAATATTGCCGCATAGACAAGCTGAGCAGACGGTGGTGGTGTTAGCATCGTTGTCAGAAAGTATTGCGCTGATGAATAAATGGGCGACATCCCCTTTACCCATTACGGCGATGTGTGCTGATGGAGAGCATGTTTATTTTAGAATTTGTGGCACAGCATCATCCGTGCAGCGCAGTATGTTGGATATTGGGGGCACTATTTACCATGACGGCTTGAATTTTTGGAAAGCGATTCGTGAGCATCAGGCTTCATTCTTTAAGGATGATGTTCGCCCACTTTATCGCTTGTCCGTGCCTGCTGCTGCACCCTTTACCGTGATGGATGGGACAGTTGAAGCAGATTGGTTGATTGGTTGGGGCGGAGCGCAACGCTGGTTGAAATCCAGCTTATCTTTTGTGCAAGTTCAGGCTTGGGCAAAGGGCTGGGGTGGTCAGGCGACTTTATTTAGAGGCGGCGACAGGCAAGGCGAAGTTTTCGCCCCTTTATCACCACCCTTGTTGGATTTACATCAGCGTTTAAAAAAAGCCTTTGATCCGAAAGGCATCTTAAACCCACAGCGTATGTACAAAAACCTATAGTATATCCTGAATTCAGGTGGCTCTTATGAAATTCAAGCCCAAAGTTTTCGCAAGCGTTTCGCCGAAACCCACAACAACCCATAAC
>CAZWPS010000061.1:0-8642 GCA_964635775.1 uncultured Zetaproteobacteria bacterium
TATAAATAAGGAGACTCTGATTCAAGAACATGGCAACTAGCCTGACACAGGGGGCCACTCAAGATCCCTCAACTGCGTTCGGGATGACAAACATGTTATTGAGGCTTAAATCGTAAGTTTTGAAGGCTTTTTGAAATTTAGGAGCTGTAATTATTCAGCACTTTTCAAGTGTCTTGAATTCAGGACACTTGAAAAACATCAGCTTTTACCCCTGAAATCATTCAGCTTATCTCTTATTCTCTCGATTTTAAGGGGAATTGCGCAGCTTACTGCTGTAAGTGAGCGCTTTTGACGCAAAATGCGGGGCAATCAGGGGTGATTTGAATCCTTACGATACATTTCGCTTTAATTGGTGTAAATGTTGACGAATGGATAACACACTACGCGAACTCATGGATAAGCTGGTGATGCCCATATCCAGGAATGTTTGCGTCCAGTCGGGATTGGCGGCAAGTTCACCACAAACCGAAATAGGGATGTCGTGGCGATGTGCTGCCGCAACAGCCAAATTGATTAACATTGCAATGGCAGGGTGGCTGGCATCGTATAAGTGGCTGACATGCTCATCTGCACGATCCACAGCTAAACTGTATTGCATTAAATCATTGCTACCAATGGAGAAAAAATCGGAAACTTTTGCCAAATCATCGGCGATTAATGCCGCCGCAGGAACCTCAATCATGCAGCCCAATGGAATATGTATATCAACTTGTAACGATATTTTTAACGCATCTAATAGCTGACGCACCGCCAACATTTCTTGAGCAGATGTGACCATGGGAACAAGAATGCTAATCGGACCTGCCCTTGCTGTTTTGATGAGAGCGCGTAATTGTGTTTCCAAAATGTCCATTTGAGACAATAACAAACGCACACCACACAAACCTAAAGCGGGGTTTTCACCTGTGTAGAGCGCGTTTAACGTGGATGTTTTGGTGATTTTATCATGCCCAATATCCAACAAACGAAACGTCGTGGGCTTGCCTGCCATAGCAACAACAACGTGTTGATAGTGCTCATATTGAAGCTGTTCATTGGGTAAGGTATGTGTTTGCATAAATAAAAATTCAGTACGAAATAAACCAATACCATCCACACCAAAACGATGGACTGCTGCTGTTTCTTCAGTAAATTCTAAATTGGCCATCAATGGCATGACATAACCATCTTGGCTTTGCGAGGGTTGTTCTACATAAGCTTTTAAATCATGTTGAATATCGCTTAAAGATTGTTGAACCCGTTGATAAAAGGCATATTCTTCAGGGTTTGGGTGAAGAATCCATTTGCCTTGTTCCGCATCAACAATCAAGGCATCACCATCTTCAACAACATCAAAAAGGTGTTGTACACCCGCTAAGCCGGGCAATCCAATGCCCCTTGCCACAATCATCGCATGGCTATCAGCACCACCTTGTACAGACACAAATCCAGCTACGCCATTGCGCCACATTGCCACAATATTGGCAGGTGAAAAGTCTGCCGCAATCATGATTTGTTGCGCATTGTGCAACGATTGTTCAGTGCCTGTTAAGCATGCCAGCAATCGTTGCCCTACATGTTCAACATCGGCTTTGCGGCTGCGTAAATATTCATCTTTAATGGCATCAAAAGACTCGGCAAGGCGTAATAAGCTCTTTTTTAATGCCCATTCCACATTAATATGTTCATTTTTAATCAGTTGTTGGCTAGCACCAATCAATTCAGGGTCGTGTAACATCATGCGATGTGCTTCGAGGATAAAGCGTATATCATCATGTTGTTGGAGCTGTTGGATTTCAGCTTGAAAACTTTGCGAAACTTCAGCAACCGCTGTTTGTAAGCGTTGCAACTCAGCAGCAACATCTTGCGTTTGAATGCTATATTCAGGGATTGGCTGATGTTGATGTTGCAGCTTTTGTGCCACGCCAATCACTACACCGCCACTACAAGCAGTGACCAAACCTTCAGCGCGTATGCCTTGTGATGCTTTAATCATCTTCCCCGAAGCGTTGATTAATCAATGCTGTAAGTGCTTGTATCGCTTCTTTTTCTTGTTCGCCGTCGGCAATCAAGGTGATGGTTGTGCCCATCGCTGCGGCTAACATCATAATGCCCATAATGCTTTTGCCATTAACCCTAATATCATCACGTTCAAGCTCAATATGGCAAGGAAACTGACTGGCTTCACTGACCAACTTGGCAGAGGCACGAGCGTGTAAGCCTAGTTTATTTTGAATCAGAACTTGCTGTGTAATCATCCTAACTTACGCTTTTGTTCAGGCGCATAATCTGAGCCTTTACAGATATATTGTTGCCCTGCGATAATACATTCGCGCACCAAGATATCGAGCTCAATATCTTCACAACGTAGGGTGATGGCTTTAATCACGGCAGGCAAATTAAACCCAGAAATCACTTCGATTTTGTGTGCGCAAAGGCGTTCTAATGCCATATTACATGGTGTACCACCAAATACATCCGCCATAATTAACACCCCTTGCCCTAAATCAGTAGCTTCAATTAAAGCAGAGAAGTGACCCGCTTCGTCTATGGTTGCATCTGAATCAGGGATGTCTATGGTTTCAAATAATGGTTGTTCACCAAGGATATGTTCAACGGCCGCTTTGGTTTCTGAAGCAATATGCGCATGTGAAATGAGGATGATGCCAATCATTGAATATCGCCCAATTCACGGTGACGAATAATCGGAGAACTCATATTCTCTTGCTTGAGCCATGCGGCGATATGTTCTGTCATATACACTGAACGATGGCGACCACCACTACAACCAAAGCCTAAGGTGAAGTAACGTTTGCGCTCATCTTGCAAACGCGGCCAAATAAAGGAAAGCCATGCTTGAATTTTCTCTTTAGCCTCTTGAATATCGGCTAATGGCTCGAAAAAGTCTTGTACCGCCTCATCTTTACCCGTTAAGGGTGCTAAATCAGGCTTATAATGTGGGTTGGGCAAGAAGCGCATGTCCATGACCATATCTGCACCTTGGGGTAAACCGCGCTGATAACTAAAAGAAACCAAATAACACACAATGTGATGTTTTCCTTCCACACTCTCCTGCTGTTGTCGCCAAAAGCGTTCGACCAGCTCTGCAAGCTGATAAGGGTTTAAATTAGAGCTATCCAACACCAAATCAGCTTGTTGATGTAAGGGAGACAAGGCTTCTCGCTCTGTTGTGATTGCAGCTTCAAGTGGTGATGCGGGCGCATAAGGATGACGGCGGCGCAACATCGAATAACGCCGTTGTAACACTTCATCTTTGGCATCAAGATATAAGATTTTCCATGGTAAATCATCCCGAATCGAAGCTAAACATTGATGCAATAAATCAGGATTTTCACTGCTGCGAATATCAATGCCTACAGCAGCATTGTGTTCATGTAACATCATGTTTTCTGCCCATTGACTTAACATAGTGATGGGTAAATTATCGGTGCAAAAGAAGCCTAAATCTTCCAGCGCATGTAATGCTGTGCTTTTTCCTGCACCTGAAAGCCCTGTGATGATGAGTAACATTATGAATCTTGAATACGCTGATTTAAGGCCTGTATAAAAGCCTTTGCACTATGTACACCGCGTTGTTTGAGCAATTGATTGCGGGCAGCCACTTCAATCAATACCGCCAACGAACGACCAGAACGAATCGGCACACGCACCCGTGGCAATTTCACCCCATGCAAACTTACTTCATCTTCATCACTCATCAATCTATCATCGTCTTGAATCTCCGACCAACGAATCAAATCAACAATTAAGCGAACACGTTTAGTATCACTGATTGCCGCCGCACCAAACATATTCCGAATATCCAAAATGCCTAAGCCGCGTACTTCCATATGATAACGTAAGTTTTCAGGGCTTCGCCCGACCAGAACTTCAGGTGTTTCACGCACCAATTCCACCATATCATCTGCGATTAAGCGATGTCCTCGGGTGATGAGTTCTAAGCCGATTTCGCTTTTTCCAGTGCCACTTTCACCCATCAGTAAGACACCAATGCCAAAAATGTCCATATATACCCCATGTTGATAAGCAATAGGGGCTAAGTGATGGGATAAAAATAAGGTCATGTCGGTCATGAAGGAAGATGACTCTAATTCAGATATCATCAGTGGTGTTTGGGTGCGTGAAGCCGCTTTTAAAATCATATCAGGGGGTGTTTGGTTGCGGGTAATTACAACGCCAGCAAGTTTCAAGTCAAAAACTGCATCCACAGCTTGTTGCTGTTGTTCTGGGCTGCGCGTGACTAAATAATGCAATTCAGTTTGCCCAATAATTTGTAAGCGGTAGTCACTTAAGTTTTCCAGAAAACCAGCAAAGGCCAAGGATGGCTTTTGCATTCTAGGGTGATCAATATAACGGTCTAAACCATCTTGACCGGTAATAAGTTTGATTTTTAAAGCATCACTTTGTAGCTCAAGGATTTCACGAATACTAATTCTAGGGTTTTGCTTGAGCGGTTGATTCACAACTTAAACAATGTTAAATAATGCAGCAATGCTGCTGGCATCTTGTGCATTTTTAAGCTGCTGCCGTATGGGCTCTTGTTGTAATAAACGGGCCAGTTTAGCAAGTAGTTCTAAGTGGCTTTTATGATCGTCATCAGGCACCAGTAACATCACTACAATATGCACCAACTCATCATCAATCGCATCAAAATCAATGCCTTGTTGATGAATGGCCACCACAATAATTGGCGTGGTTAAAGCCTGCATACGTCCATGAGGAATCGCCACGCCCTTCCCCATGCCTGTACTACCCAACTTTTCACGCGCCATAATCACTTCAAGCACCAAATCAGGATCCATAGAGGATAATACACCAGCCATTTCAGTTAATAGTGCGCGTTTACTTTGGGCTAAAGAGCCCAACAACACATGCTCGGCAACCACTGGTATATTATCTTCAATATTCATCGTTTATCCTTCGGGTTCAACCCAGCTTAATGTGCCATTACTACGACGGTATAAAGCATTGAGCTTATCCGTGTCTGCATTGGTGAAAAACAAAACGTTTTCTTTATCAGAGAGTTCCATTTGCATCACTGCTTCATCCACACTCATCGGTGCAGCATGAATCACTTCATGCTCTAAAGTATCATGGGTATGGTCTTCAGCAAACTCTTCATGGGTATGCGATAAGTCCAACACTTTATGTGAAACTTTGATTTCGCGCCCTTTACGTTGCCCATGATTGCTTAAATGACGACGCAATTTTGCACGATAACGTTTCAACTGGCGATTGAGCTTATCAACAACACCATCAATGGCAGCATACATGTTTTCAGTTTCATGTTTACCATGAATCTTGATGCCATTAGCTACCATGCTGACTTCACAACGCTGCCTGTTTTTTTCAACCCCAAGCACGACATGAACATCAACAACATGGTCAAAAGAGTGTTTCAAATGACCTAGTTTTTCATGAACATACGCCTTGAGTGGGTCGGTTAAATCCACATGCCTACCTGTGATGGATACTTGCATACGCTTACCTCCTGCCTTGAGATAGACGTGCTTTGGCAGCACGTCTTCGTTGGCTGCTTGGTGGCAGCCCTAACTGTTCACGGTATTTAGCAACCGTGCGTCTAGCGATTTCAACGCCTTCAGCTTGTAAACGATCTGAAATCGCTTGATCTGAAATGGGTCGTCCTGTGGGTTCTGAATCAATCAGTGTGCGCACCCGTTGTTGCACACGATACACAGAAATCGCACCACCGCCACGGGTGGGTAAACCAGCAGAAAAGAAGCGGCGCAATTCAATAATACCCAAAGGGGTCTGGGCATACTTACTGTTGGTCACCCGTGAAATGGTGGACTCATGTAAGCCCACTTCTTCGGCAACATCTTGTAAAGTAAGTGGTTTTAAACCAAGAATACCATGTTCTAAAAACAAACGCTGTTTTTGTGCCAAACATATACCGACTTTCATCAATGTTGCGCTGCGTTGGTCTAAAGCATGTAATAACCACTTGGCTTGTTGCCCGGCGCTATCCATAAATTCACGGTCTTTATCGGACCATTGTTCGCCCTTCCACTGTTCACTGATTTTTAAACCACGCCAGCCTGATTTAGGCACTTCAACCTCAATTTGCTGGTTAACAAGGCGGAAAATAATCTCTGGGCGCACATAAATATTGGTTTGTCCGCGCAAGCCATGACCAGGGAAAGGGTCTAATCGGCGCAATAAATTTCGTGCTGCGTCCAGTTTTTCTGGTCGGCAATCTAAGGCATCAAGCAAGGCTTGGTCGTTATCAATCAATAAGTCAGCATGGTGCAGCAACATTTGACGCACCATCATCGCTGAAGCATCATCATCGGAAATTTGAATCAATAAACACTCAGTTAAGTCGCGTGCGCCAATGCCTGCGGGTTCTAGTTCTTGAACAATGGTTTCCAATACGCAGATAACATCATTGACTTTAAGCCCTTTAATGCCAGTGGCTTCGATGATTTCTTGGGGTGCAAGGCGAAAATAACCATCATCTTCTAACGAATCAATAATCACATGGGCAATGCTGCGTTCTTGCTCAGTCATGGGCTGGCGGTTTACCTGCTCATGTAGCGAATCACTTAAGCTTTGTTCATCTGCCCATTGTTGGTCTTGATCAGCAAGCCCATCATATTGACTGCCATTGTGATACATGGTTTCCCAACGATTATCGCCTTGTTCGCGCCAATCTTCTTCTTGAGATGGCGTTGCTGCTGGTGCATCATCATCTTGTAATGCGTTTAAAGTGGGGTCAGTTTCTAATAAAGGGTTGGATTCAAGGCTTTCTTCAATATAAAGCTCTAAATCTTGGCTGTTCATCGCAAGCACTTTTAAGCTTTGGGTGAGCTGAGGCGTGAGCGCCAGCCTTTGGCTTGTTTTTTGGCTAAGATTTTGCCGCACTTGAGCGCCAGCCATTTAGCTTAGCGCCTTTTGTTCGTGAATTACATTTAACATAGCCACAACAGATTTATAGCAACTTATGATGTAAAAAGCAATGTGAAATTATGATGCCGCACCTTGCTCAGATGCAAATGGAGCAAGTAATGTGGTTAATTCACCATTTTCAGCCATTTCACACACAATATCACAGCCACCAATGAATTCTTGTTGAACATACAATTGCGGAATGGTTGGCCAGTCGCTAAACACTTTAATGCCTTCACGCACAGCTGGGTCGAGCAAAATATTAATCGCGGCATAAGAAACATTTTCAGCACTTAAAAGCGCAGATACCCGTTGTGAAAAGCCACATTGTGGCATTTGTGGTGTACCTTTCATAAATAAAATCACATCATTATCATTAATGACTGCTTTAATTTGATCGTGAACAGAATCGCTCATGTTGCAACCTCCTCAGGTGTTAATGTTTTTAATGCCAAAGCATGGATGGCGGCGCGCATATGATCGCCTAATGCGGCATAGACCATTTTGTGGCGTTTAACGCGTGACTGCCCTGCAAAAGAGGGCGAAATCACGGTCATTTCAAAATGATCATCGCCAGAGTAACAGTGTACTTGCACATCTGCATCGGCGATATGTTGGCAAATCATGGTTTTGAGTGCATCAGGACTAATACTATTCATATTCTATATCCAACTCCTTCCATCATCTGCCTTAATTTGGTGGGCTCACTAGGACTTGAACCTAGAACCAACCGGTTATGAGCCGGTAGCGCTAACCAATTGCGCCATGAGCCCTTGTGTTTATCACTACGGCGCACGATAGTTGTTCGAAATCATCTAGGCAATGAGAAATCGCGGCTTGGGAAAGGAGGCACTGGTGCTGCAACAAGATTTACCCAAAAAATTGCTTATTTTAGGCTGTGGTTATGTGGGTAGTGCGCTCGCTCAGGCTTGTTTACAACTTGGTATGCAGGTGAAAGCGACCATACGCAACCCAAATCAGCTTGCTTTATTACACGATAAAGGCATCGATGCGCGCCTACACAGCGAGGTCATGCAAACATCAGCGTGGTTGGCTGATTGTGATGCAGTATTGGACTCGATTCCTTTGCTTTATGACAAACAACGGCGACCTGATATCTGCCAAGCTACTTTTCTGCCGCAACTTTTGCAGCAATTACCAAACTTAATGTGGGCAGGTTATTTATCGGCAACCAGTGTATATGGTGATAGTGCAGGGGCATGGATTGATGAGGAAACGCCAACGAAACCTTCGAGTTTGCGCGGATTAGCGCGCTTAAAAGCAGAGCAAATTTGGTTGCAAAGCAGCGCGCCCGTTGAGGTGTTTAGATTATCGGGTATTTATGGTCAAGAGCGTAATATTTTGCAAAAACTCCTTGCTGGCGATTATAAAACGGTAGCTTGGCAGCCTGAACATTATTCAAATCGTATTCATGTCGATGATATTGTGCGTGTTTTATTAGCCGCAATGACCATGCCACAACCTGGGCGCGTGCTTAATGTGGTCGACGACTACCCTTGCTCACACCAAGTCTATGCTTGCACTTTAGCGCAATATATTGGCGCACCACCGCCTATCGTATTAACTGCTCAACAGGCAGAACAGCAGTTATCACCTGCTTTTTTAGATTTCTTCCGTGATAATAAACGCATTTCAAATCAGAAACTACATCAAGCCTTACTACAAACACTGACCTATCCACGTTTTCAAGATGCCATGCCTGACTTATGGCA
>CAZWPS010000062.1:0-8321 GCA_964635775.1 uncultured Zetaproteobacteria bacterium
ATGCAATACATTCGGTGTGATGTATCTACGCTTTGTGTGGGGCAAGCCGCCTCTATGGGGGCGCATTTGTTGGCAGCAGGGGCAACTGGCAAGCGTTATGCTTTGCCTAATGCAAGGATTATGATTCATCAGCCATTGGGTGGTTTTCAAGGTCAGGCAACGGATATTGAGATTCATGCGAAAGAGATTCTGAAACTCAAAGATGATTTGAATAAAATGATGGCAAAACATACTGGACAGCCATTGAAAAAATTGGCGAAAGATGTAGAACGTGATTACTTTTTATCTGCTGAGGCGGCTAAAGATTATGGTATTGTGGATCAAGTATTAACTTCAAGGGCAGATGTGCCCAGTGAGGTAAGTGAGGCTTAAATGGCATCTTCAAGCGGTGAATCAACATTATTTTGCTCTTTTTGTGGCAAAAGTCAACATGATGTTAAAAAATTAATCGCAGGACCAACCGTATTTATTTGTGATGAGTGTGTTGATTTATGTAACGACATCATGGTTGAAGAAATGGGCGTTAAAGATGAGGAAGCCAAAGACAGTATTCAATCAGGTTTGCCTAAACCACAGGAAATCAATGCTTTTCTTGATGGTTATGTGATTGGTCAAAAGCGACCAAAACGTTTGTTATCTGTTGCAGTCTATAACCATTATAAACGCTTAGCACATAATGACAAAGGCGAAGTTGAGATTTCGAAAAGTAATGTGCTTCTTTTAGGACCTACAGGCTGTGGTAAAACCTTATTGGCACAAACCTTGGCGCGTATTTTTGATGTCCCCTTTATTATTGCCGATGCGACGACCTTAACTGAAGCAGGTTATGTTGGGGAAGATGTTGATAATATTGTTGTGAAATTATTGCAGGCAGCAGACGGTGATGTTGAGCGTGCGCAACGTGGCATTATTTATATTGATGAGGTTGATAAGTTAGCCCGAAAATCAGATTCACCTTCGATTACGCGAGATGTGTCAGGTGAAGGTGTGCAGCAAGCATTGTTAAAACTCATTGAAGGCACAGTGGCTTCGGTATCACCGCAAGGTGGGCGAAAAAATCCACAACAAGAGTTTACGCAGGTGGACACCAGTAATATACTATTCATTTTGGGTGGTGCTTTTTCAGGACTTGAAAAAATTATTGAAGCGCGGGGCAAGAAACGTTCCATTGGTTTTGGTGCAGAAGTTTCTACAGAAGATGAGATGGATGTCGGCGAGCGTTTGAAAGGTGTTGAACCTGAAGATTTAATTAAATTTGGCTTGATTCCAGAGTTGGTTGGGCGATTGCCAGCAGTATCTACGTTAAGTGAGCTTGATCATGCGGCGTTGTTGCAAATCTTATCTGAGCCTAAAAATGCTTTGATTAAACAATATGCGGCCTTGTTGAGTTATGATGGTGTGGAACTAACTTTTACCCCTGATGCACTGGAAGCGATTGCCGATAAGGCATTGTTGCGTAAAACAGGTGCGCGCGGCTTGCGAGCAATTATGGAATCAGTGATGTTGGATGTGATGTATGACATTCCAGCGATGCCCCATGTGCGTGCTTGTATGATTAATCGAGAAGTGGTGGATGGTGAGGCAAAACCAGCTTTATTGTTCCATGATGATGCTGAAGTGGCTTAAAGTTTGCTGCTTGAATACTGTGTTGATGAATACCTCGTTGAACACGAGGTATTTTTTTGCCTGCATGACTTGAAATCTTGCACGCAAGCTATTATTAAAGCATACATAGAATTAAAAAATAAAGACGAGGTGTACCTTGGCTGAAAAGAAATTACCCCACATAAAAGTATCAGAACAACAATCAGGGCATTTGCCTGTATTGCCCTTGCGAGATATTGTGATGTTTCCGCATATGATTGTACCATTGTTTGTTGGGCGCGAAAAGTCGGTGACGGCGCTTGAAGAAGTCATGGCTTCGGGTAAAAACATTTTATTGTTGGCGCAACGCAATGCTGAAGACGATGATCCACAAGCCGATGCATTGTATGAAATTGGCACATTGGGCAATATTTTACAAATGTTAAAACTACCTGATGATACGATCAAAGTGCTTATTGAAGGGCAAGCGCGGGTTAAAGTTAAGCGTATTGTGGATGATGGTTGTTTGCGCGCTGATTATGAAGTTTTATCTGAAGTAGACGAAGATGAGCGTGAGCAAGAGCAAGTGGCGCGCACTGTGGTGCATCAATTTGAAGCATATGCAAAATTAAATAAAAAAATCGCACCAGAAGTGTTGGTATCGGTGTCGGCAGTGGATGATATTGATCGTTTGGCAGATACCATTGCTTCGCATTTGAATTTAAAAGTTCATGAAAAACAAACATTACTTGAGACGACCAGTGTCATTCAACGTTTGGAAAGTTTGTATGCTTTGATGGATGATGAAATGGACATGTTGCAAGTGGATAAACGTGTGCGCACACGGGTGAAGCGGCAAATGGAAAAAAGCCAACGTGAATACTACTTATCCGAACAGCTTAAAGCGATTCAGAAAGAGCTTGGCGAAGAAGATTCGCATACGGAATTAGAAGCGATTGCTGAAAAAATCGAAACCCTTGGCATGACCGATGAAGCAAAAGAAAAAGCCTTAGCTGAGGTAAAACGCTTGAAAATGATGCCGCCGATGAGTTCAGAAGCAACGGTTGTGCGCAACTATTTGGATTGGTTGGTGGATTTACCCTGGAAAAAACGAACACGGGTGCGCCGTGATTTGGTCGCTGCCGAACAAATTTTAGATGAAGATCACTTTGGTTTGGATAAAGTTAAAGAGCGTATTTTGGAGCATTTGGCTGTATTGCAGTTAGTCAAAAAGATGAAAGGTCCTATTTTGTGTTTTGTGGGGCCTCCTGGGGTGGGTAAAACATCTTTGGCAGCATCTATTGCGCGGGCAACACGTCGTAATTTTGTCCGCATGAGTTTGGGTGGTGTGCGTGATGAGTCTGAAATTCGCGGACATAGAAGGACATATATTGGTTCTATGCCAGGAAAAGTGATTAAATCGATGAAAAAAGCGGGCAGTAAAAACCCGCTTATTTTGCTCGATGAAATTGATAAGATGGGCGCAGATTTTCGAGGTGACCCTTCGTCTGCGTTGTTGGAAGTGTTGGATCCTGAGCAAAACAACACCTTTAATGATCATTATTTAGAAGTGGATTATGACTTGTCTGATGTGATGTTTATTACCACGGCAAACAGCATGAATATTCCTGGTCCATTGTTGGACAGAATGGAAATCATTCGTATTTCTGGTTATACTGAAGAAGAGAAGCTGGCGATTGCTAAGAAGTACTTATTGCCTAAACAGAGAAAAAATCATGGTTTAAAAGTAGAACAATTCGCCTTGAACGATGACGTATTGCGTGATGTGATTCGTTATTATACGCGTGAAGCAGGGGTGCGTGGTTTGCAGCGTGTGTTGGCAAAATTGTGCCGCAAAATAGCGCGTCAGCTGGTTTTATCTCAAGGTGATCAAGCGGAAGCAGTGAGTGTGGATTCTTTAGAAACGTTGCTGGGTGTGAAGCAATATAGCTTTGGTTTGGCTGAGACAAAGGATGAAATTGGGGTGGTTACAGGGCTTGCTTGGACAGAAGTGGGTGGTGAGTTGTTACAAATTGAAACGGCTTTAACACCTGGTAAAGGTAAACTTACGGTGACAGGGCAGTTGGGTGATGTGATGCAAGAATCGGTGCAAGCAGCGCTGACTTATGTACGCTCGCGTGCTGCATTATTGGGTTTAACCCCTGATTTTCATCAAAAAGTAGATATTCATGTGCATGTTCCCGAAGGTGCTATCCCTAAAGATGGACCATCAGCGGGCTTGGCGATGGCAACGTCGATTGTTTCAGCCTTGACGGGAATCCCAGTGCGCAGGCAAGTGTGCATGACTGGTGAAATCACTTTGCGCGGCAAAAGTTTGCCGATTGGAGGCTTGAAAGAGAAGCTTCTTGCGGCACATCGAGGTGGCTTGACTGTGGCAGTTATTCCTGAAGAAAATCGTAAGGACATGAAGGAAGTGCCTGATAATGTGAAAGATTTGATGACGATTCATTTTGCCAATGATATGGATGATGTCTTAAATCATGCCTTGACGCGCTTGCCTGAGGGTATGAGTATGCGGGCAGATTTTGTACCTGGTACGGTTGCAGGCATTTATTTGAATGATAACAACGTCACAGCGCATTGATTTTTAGAAATAAATAAAAAGTATTGACGATATATCTGCAGACTGTTTTAGTTTGCACTTATAATTGTTGAAATAAATTCGGAGGGACGAATGAAGAAAGTTGAGTTGATTAACCATGTTGCTGAAACAGCAAGTTTGAGCAAAGTGGATGCTGGTGCAGCAGTTGATGCTGTGTTGAGTGGTATTTCTGGTGCGTTGGCATCAGGTGATAGTGTAAGTTTGGTTGGGTTTGGTACTTTTTCAGTCACTGAACGCGCAGCACGTACTGCACGTAACCCACGCACTGGCGAACCGATTGAAGTTGCAGCCTCAAAAGCACCTAAATTTAAGGCGGGTAAAGGCTTAAAAGACGCTGTTAAATAGAGCTGAAATAAAAGCTTGCAAAGTAGGTTCAGCTGGCTAAAGTTCCGCCACTTCCGAAAAGGAAGCGCTTGAAAATGGGCGCTTAGCTCAGTTGGTAGAGCACCGCCCTTACAAGGCGGTGGTCGCAGGTTCGAGTCCTGCAGCGCCCACCATGGAGCGGTAGTTCAGTTGGTTAGAATGCCGGCCTGTCACGCCGGAGGTCGCGGGTTCGAGTCCCGTCCGCTCCGCCATAACTTAAAAGCCTCTTGAGTCATCAAGGGGCTTTTTTTGTGCTTATGATATGAATTCAGGATGTCATAAATGAATGATGAGTTGCTAGGTTGTTAGTTTGGATTCATGCCTTTCAATATATCGACCTTCATGGATGTGCGGTAAAAGAGTTGCTCATTTTTATTTTTTGAAATTTGAAACAGATTGCTGATTCAAAACTTGAAACACTATATATCAAGACATGATGCCTTTTGCTGCTAAGCTGCGCCCATGTATGAATTGACTGAGGGCGAAGAGCCAACGGGGCGTGAGCGTCCAAACAAATCACAATTAAAGCGCGAAGCACAGTTTTTGTTGGCTTTGGCAAAAACACTGACCGAGCTAAGAGATGAGCAATATGCTGATTTGGCATTGCCTGAGTCGGTGCTTGAGGCGTTGTCCGACCTGCGTGAAATGCGGCAGTTTGGGGCTAAAAAGAGACAATTAAAATTGATTGCTAAGTTGTTGCGTGATGTGGATATGTCAAAAGCGCAGCAGGTGATTGCACAACTTGATAGAACGCATGCTGAAACCAATGCTGCATTTCACCATATTGAACAATGGAGAGCGCGTTTGTTGGCTGGTGATGCGGCAGTATTGACTACATTTATCCAACAATATCCTGATGTGGACATGCAATATTTGAGGCGTTTGGTCGCAAATGCCAAGGTTGAAGCGCGTCAGCGTAAGCCACCTAAATCATCGCGGTTGTTGTTTAAATTGCTCAAAGCGTTGTTGGAAGACAGGTGATAAGGGCTGTAAATTTCATTTAACTTTCTTTTCAAGGGTCGATTTTTTTTTCAACATGGTTATACTGCGCCACCTTAGCGGCTTACTCTTGAGTGATTTTGCTGTTGATTATTTGCTTGATTATAAATTTGATGGGGAGGTAAATCAATGAACACAGTTGCTGATCTGAAGATTGATTTGGTAGAAGTTTGTGAGGCTGCAGCACGTGCTTGTGCGCCGTTTGTAGGCTCTGGAAAAAAAGATGAAGGTGATGGTTTGGCTGTTGATGCCATGCGCACACGTATTAATCAGGTGAAGATGAAAGGCGTTATTGTGATCGGTGAAGGCGCTAAAGATGAAGCTCCAGCTCTTTATGATGATGAAGAAGTTGGTGATGGTCGTGGTATTGGTGTTGATATTGCGGTGGATCCGATTGAAGGAACCAACTTATTTGCCCGTGATGCTGCAGGTTCTATTGTAACATTAGCTGCGGCTCCTGCTGGGACGATGTATCGCCCAGGTTCATGTTTTTACATGGAAAAACAAGTTTATCCAAAAGCTGCGCGCGGAAAAATTGACCCAACAGCATCGGTGGAAGTCCGCTTAAATCAGTTGGCAAAGGCCTTACAAAAAGACATTAGTGAAATTACAGTGTTTGTGTTGGATAAACCCCGTCATGCACAGTTGCTCAAAGAGATTTATGCCTGTGGTGCTAAAGTTCGCTTAGCGACAGATGGTGATGTGAACGGTGCGATTCAAGCTGTCTTAAACATGGGTTCTGATGCGTTGTTGGGCATTGGTGGCACACCAGAAGGTATCGTAACCGCTTGTGCTGCGCGTGCAATGGGTGCGGAAATGTTTGGTCGCATGGCACCGCAAAAAGATTTTGAAGTTGAGTTGTGTGAGAAAGAAGGCATTGATACGACAACATATTTGACTCGAGATGAATTGGTAACATCCGATGATTGCATGTTTATTGCAACGGGTTTAACCAGTGGTGAATACGTTGATCACGTTAAAGTCGGTACAGATACTGATGGTAAATATATGGTGACAGACACTGTCGTTCTTTCTGGTTCTGTTGGTAATATCCGCCGTGTGCAAACCACACAGCACGTTTAAGTTTTTATTTTAAAATGAGTTCGTTAATAAATCAAGGTAAAGAGGTAGATAATGAGTAGTAATCGTAGACATTTAGCCAATGCAGTTCGTGCATTATCCATGGACGCAGTGCAAAAAGCCAATTCTGGACATCCGGGTGCTCCAATGGGCATGGCGGATATCGCTGAAGTGCTTTGGAACGACTACATGAAACATAACCCGACCAACCCACAATGGGCTGATCGTGATCGTTTTATTCTTTCCAATGGTCATGGTTCCATGTTGATTTATTCGTTATTGCATTTAACGGGTTATGATTTGGGCATTGATGATTTAAAACAATTCCGTCAATTGCATTCGCGTACGCCAGGACATCCTGAATATGGTTATGCACCAGGTGTTGAAACCACAACAGGGCCTTTGGGTCAAGGCATTACCAATGGTGTGGGTATGGCGTTGGCTGAAAAGACTTTAGCAGCGCAGTTCAATAAACCTGGCCACGACATCGTTGATCACAACACCTATGTATTCTTGGGCGATGGCTGCTTGATGGAAGGCATTTCGCATGAAGCATGTTCTTTGGCTGGAACTTTGGGCTTGGGTAAATTGATTGCATTTTGGGATGACAATGGCATCTCTATTGATGGTGAAGTTGAAGGTTGGTTTACCGACGATACTGCAGCTAGGTTTGAAGCTTATGGCTGGCAAGTAATTCGTGCTGTTGATGGACACAGTGCTGATGAAATCAAAGAAGCTATTGATACCGCACGCGCTGAAACAGGCAAACCAACGATGATTTGCTGTAAAACAATTATCGGTTTCGGTTCGCCAAACAAAGCGGGCTCACATGATTGTCATGGTGCGGCTTTGGGTGATGAAGAAATCGCTTTGGTTCGTAAAGAGTTGAATTGGGATGCTGCACCGTTTGAAATCCCTGCTGATGTTTATCAAGGTTGGGACAATAAAGACGCAGGTTCTGCTGCTGAATCTGAATGGGATACGCGTTTTGCTGCGTATGCAACAGCATTCCCAACAGAATCGGCTGAACTCAAACGTCGTTTGAACAACGAATTGTCTGCAGACTGGGAAGCAGGTGTAGATGCATTTATTGCTGAAGTTGCGGATAAAGGCGAAAGCATTGCTTCACGTCAAGCGTCACAAAAAACGATCGCAGCATTAGCGAAGCTTACGCCTGAATTCTTGGGTGGTTCGGCTGATTTGGCAGGCTCAAACTTAACATTGTGGCCAGAAGCTAAACCTGTTTGTGACCATGATGATGGTAATTATGTTAATTATGGCGTGCGTGAATTTGGCATGGCTGCGATGATTAATGGTATTTCACTGCATGGTGGTTTTGTACCTTACGGTGCAACCTTCTTGATGTTCTCTGAGTATGCACGCAACGCTTTGCGTATGGCAGCATTGATGAAAATACGTCATATTGAAGTATTCACCCATGATTCGATTGGTTTGGGTGAAGATGGACCTACGCATCAACCTGTTGAGCAAACAGCGACTTTACGCATGATTCCAAACATGGATGTATGGCGCCCTTGTGATGCTGTTGAATCAGCGGTTTCTTGGAAATCTGCCGTGAAAAACATGACAGGGCCAACCTCTTTAATTTACTCTCGCCAAGCTTTACCGCACCAAGCGCGTACAGCTGAACAGGTTAAATTGATTGAAAAAG
>CAZWPS010000063.1:0-8294 GCA_964635775.1 uncultured Zetaproteobacteria bacterium
TTTTAAATGTAGCCTTATCAAAGCAGCGTTCGTCCGTGTTTATTTAAAAAGGGGAATCCATTATGTTTCAACGTATTATTATGCTTTTTTGTGCAGCTTTCTTCATTTCAGGTTGCCAAAGTATTAGCGATCAAGAGCTTGAAGTCTTAACTACACAAGCCAATAAGGCACACGTTTTGGAAACTGAAAAAAAACAGCTTATGCAACAAAACAAGCAACTTCAACAACAGAACTTAAGCTTAGGCAGCACTGTAAACCAGCTCAACCAACAGTTGGAACAAGAAATTATAGACAAACAAGTTCAAATCGAAAAACAAAAACAAGGTGGCATTAAAGTGACCATGCAACAGGCCATACTTTTCCCCAGCGGCACTTATAAACTTGGCAAATCAGGGCGTGTTGTATTAAAGAAAATTGCCGATGGTTTACAAGGGCTTGACCAAAAACATCAACTGCGCATCGTTGGGCATAGTGATAACATGCCAGTAAGCAAAAAATGGCGTGAACAATTTGTCGATAATTGGGATTTATCTGCACGTCGCGCAGCAGAAGTCGCACGTTATATGATTTGGGGTTATGGCTTTCCTGCCGAAAAAATCACTGTGGTGGGTCGCTCACATGTGCAGCCTGTAAGCAGCAACAAAACTGAGTCTGGTCGTGCTGCTAATCGCCGCATTGAACTTTTTATTGAATAATTAAACGTTCTTTTCATGCATCATCGTTTAATACCTATGCCCATGGCTCTGAATATTGCTTGTTTTTCTTTATTATCAGCCTTGTTGATTTATCCTTTCTCCATTGCTGGTAGTAATTTTTTCTTTGCTATTATGCTCATCACTTGCTTAACCCATTTTTCTATTTTTAAATATGGTTGGCATGTTTGTTGGTCAACATACAAACCGATCACCATTGGTATCTTATTGTTTATCGCTTTTACATTTCTAGGCTCATTATGGAGTGAGTATACAGAACTTGCCCTTCATAAAATGGGAAAACAGCTCAATTGGCTGATTATTCCCATCATTATTGCCTTGGTTCATTTCAAGCCCCAACTTCGCATACAAGCTTTTGTCTTCATTTCTTTAGGTCTATTTCTACACCTCATCCTTTGCTCATTACAATTTTTTGGTCTGGTCACCATTAATGGGCAAGGCAGCAACCTTCATGATGCAACAGGTTTAGTGGGGCATCTTTCATTTGGTTTTATCTATGGCATATGGGCTGGTGCACTTATTGTTGCTGCCAAAAGTCTGCCTAGAAAGTGGGCTTGGTTATGTTATGGCTTGGCTTTATATGCTGTAATTACTGTTTTTCTTGCCCAAGGAAGAAGTGGTTATATCACAACCCTAGCCTGTCTTTCTTTAATCATATTCAAAGTATTATTCCCCCAACAATGGAAACTTAAGCTCCTGATTCTAAGCATCGTTCTCATCTTTTTATCCCTATTTGTTGCAACACACGCCCCGATAAAACATGAATTACAAAGAACTGTAACTGGTGTAAGTTCTTTTTTTCATGGCAATTGGCAAACTGTCGATTTGCGTATCAAACTATGGATTGTTGCCATTGAAGTTTGGCAAGAAAACCCATGGTTTGGTGTAGGCACAGCCGATTATCAGCCTGCATCTTTTGCTTTATTACAAAAGCCTGAGTTTGCCTACCTCGCTCAAGGTCAAAATACGAGTATACAAGAAAAAGCCTTTGGTCATCCGCACAATGAATTTTTGTTTGAATTAGCAAGGTGGGGACCATTAGGACTCTTAGCTTTGCTGTATTTATGCTGGCATTGGCTAAGTACGGGTTGGAAAAAAGACTGGCAACATGACACCATGAATGCTTATTTATTAACCGCCAGCGCATTAAGCGTCATTTTACATGGTATGACCGAACCCAGCTTAAACAAACAGCTCGAAACCGTCTTTGCTTTGATCGTCTTAGGCTTTGCGATGAGTAAAAATACAATACCCAAACCATGAACATACTTGTTGTGCGCCATGATAAAATCGGTGATTTTGTCACAGCGTTGCCTGCTTGTTTCATCATCAAACAACACTTTCCTCACTGCCAATTAAGCGTGTTCATTGCCCCAATCAACCACAGCATCGCCAAACTATGCCCTTTTATTGACCATATCATCATTGATGATGGCAAAAACAGCCTGAAACTCGCTCAACAACTGCAAAAGCACCATTTTGACCTATCCTTCACCTTATTTTCGAATACCCGCATTGCCCTAGCCCAATATTTAGCACGTATACCCAAACGCGTCGCTCCGGCAACAAAACTCGCACAAATATTTTATAATCAACGTGTTTTACAACGCCGTTCTCAAGTCAAAATGGCTGAATTTGAATATAATATACAACTGGTTCAACATCTTTTCCCTCAGATCAACACCATTTACCCCCAACCTTTACTGCACATGACTAAAAACACATCATTCAATAAAAAAGATCAGAAAACCATCGCTTTTCACCCTGGTTCGGGGGGGTCATCCGATGCCAATTGGACGGTACAAGAGTATATCGAGCTTGCCCAAAGCATTAGCCATCACCCGCATATTCATATTATCTTTACCTTTGGACCAGGCGATGAAGTCTTTTTGCAACATTTCACACAACTCAAAGGGGAATTAGCCGCCACAACGTATGTTTCCACCACCTCATTAGCTGATTTCACTGCCATCATCGCTTCATTTTCTTTATTTATCAGCACCTCAACAGGCACATTTCATTTGGCTTCAGCCGTAGGCACACCCACCATGACATTTTTTGCAGATAGCCTATTTGCTTCTGCCAAACGCTGGAAAAGTATCGGCAAAGAAGCGTTGCAACATCATTATATGATTCCTCACGCTAAAGATAAGCGTAAAGCCATGTTTAAAAAGGTTAAAGAAGACTTAAGCAAACTTATTTAGATGGATTGTTTTTCTCATAAAGCTTCAAGTACTTCACCGTCGTACCCAAAGCATGAAAAAAAGCAATCACAAAACCTTCAAAACCATACAGCCAACCCCGACGCAAGAAATAACTCTTCATAAACGCAAATATGCCACGCAACACGCCCATCAACACGGACACGCGTTTCACACCCTGCATATCATTGGCATAAATCTCAGAATAATTTTGAATCTTGGTCAAAAAATCAGCCACCGAAAAAAAAGAATAATGTTGAATCGGATGTTTGAGCTTTTGCAGCCTGAAACCTGTCGTTTGTACGGTCTCGTGTACTTTGGCATCGGAAAAGTTCGTTTTTCTTCGGTGGTACAACCGTACAATGTATTCAGGGTACCAGCCACAACACTTCATATGTTTTCCCCTGTAATAGTTATCTCGCCGAACTTGATAACACACCTTATCATCAAGCTGCATCTGCAATAACTCATCAACCAAGCTTGCCGACATCGGCTCATCAGCATCCAAAGAAAATACCCAATCATGCCGGGCAAAACGAGCTGCATGTGCTTTGGTTGTGCCAAAACCCATAAACTCACCTTGCACTACATTCACATTTGAGAACGTGGCGGCAATGCTTAATGTCTTATCTGTAGAGCCATTATCATAAAGCACAACATCATCAAATTGTGTCAATGATGTGAGACATTGATGCAGCACTTTATCTGCATTTTTAGTAATCATAACGATAGATATGGCATTATTCACGGCTCAAAAGCTCCTTTATCTACACTCATCAACGTATTATGTTGCAACACATTCAACAATACTTGAGTTTGCGCTTTTAACCGTTGAGCGATGCCTTCTTGCAGCGATGGTTCACCTTCAAACACTACTTGCCGTTGCAAATTATGCATGATAATCGCCCCATCTTCGATACGTCCTATCATATTGTCTCGGGCAAATAAAACACCGCGCTGCGCTTGTTTGTCTAAAAGCGATACACCCACCCCAGCATATCGGCTTTTCCAGCCTGCCAAATCAATGATGGTTGGGATTAAATCGACTTGGCTGCCCAAGGTTTCATCAATTCCATGTTCAATATTTGGTCCAAACATCAATAACGGCAAATGATGCTGCTCTTGAAGGCTTGGCTGCACCATATGACCGCTGGTATGATCACCGACCAAGATGAAAATCGTATTCTTGGCATAAGAAGACTGTTCAACTGCCTCAAAGAACTTGCCCAATACCCAATCAGTATAATAAATCGTATTCAGGAACTTCTCTTTTTTATTGTTTCCCGCAAATTTTTTCCACTGCTTATCAGGCAAGGTCCAAGGTGAATGTGTACTCACTGAAAAAGCCACGCTCAAAAATGGCTGCTCATACTGCTCAAAAAGTTGATGCGATGTCATCATCACATCATAATCCCAGCCCCCCCACTCCGATTTGGGTGCATGAGGGTGCAAGTTTGTGCGCAAATCTTCTGAGCCATAATATGTCGTAAAACCTGCTAAAGGTGCAATTTTATCCATATAAAAAGAAGCGCGGTATGAGCCGCTCAGGAATGAAGTCTGATACCCTTGCTGTTGTGCGATTTTACCCAACCAACCCATGTTATTGCTTTCAATTCCTTCACCCAAATAACCTGCCCCAGGTGCCGAAGGGATACCTGCAATCAACGCCGTAATACCATCAATTGAGCGTTGTCCATTGGCATAAAAGTTGGTGTATAAGCGCCCTTTTTTCACCAGTGCATTATAGTTGGGGGTAATGTTATAGGGTGTTTTTCCTGCAAGCTCTCGTGTCACATCTAAAAAATCAGAATCCCAGCTTTCCAAGAGTAAAATGACCACATTAGGTTTACCCACATCACCCAATAATGATGTTCGCTGCCGCATTAAAGGGTAATTTTCATCGGGGAAAGTTTCATGTTGAGAGGTATATAAAGCTTGTGTGCGCGCCACAGCCAAAGCCATAGGCATAAAATCAGGAGTTACCATTGTCGATTTTTCCAAACCGTGTACCACAGAAAAAACACCGTTTAAAGTTAAGTGCCCTAAAGATATTGAGCCTTCATTATAAGCAAACACAGGCTGAATCGGTTTACTTTCAATGCCGCCACGCATACCCAATAAAATCAGCAAAAACATAGCAACCATACATGGCAACCGCCACCAGCCCAGCACATGAAAATAATGCACACCATATTGAGGTAATAAATATTTTTTCCACAACATGGCACCTGCTACCACCGCACATAAAAACAAAGTCAGGTATAGCCAATATGTGCTCACAATCATTTCAAGCATCGCCAATGAAGATGAGCTTAAAGCAGCCCCTACTTCATGCCCAGCATGGCGATGCACCAAGGCAAAATACAGCAAGTCACCAATGAGTATCACCACAAAAATACAAAAAACCACAAAAGCATACCAAGACACAAGACTCAAATACAAGCGCGAAACACAGCAGCGCCAAGGCAAATAAGCCAGTAAAAAGGGTATGCCTAAAAAGACCAATATAATCGAACTATCAAAAAACCAAGCACCTTTAAGTAAAGCATAACACATCGACAACACACTTAAATCACTGAATTCTTGAGGGTAAACAAGCACAAATGCTAAGCGGGTCAACGCAAACAACAGGTAAAACATCAGCATCAGCTGCACAAAGAAAAGCGTAGGGCTTGATTGAAGTCGTTGCATTGTTGGCATACTAATCTTGCGCGCTGCGTTGAATATCTTGCAGCGTCTGCCAACGTAATAAAGTGCTATATGCTTGATGTTTTTCGTTGAGCAATACTAAGGCAGGATTTGATAATCCAGGCTGCAACACATCACCTTGCCATTGGTAATACACAGGAAATTTACCCCCCTTCAAAACCGCGCCATCTGCTGATATAATCAGTTCTTCACTCAGCCCAATGCCCAACGCATCATCTTGCGTATCTTGCAACATATCACGACCTGTCAGTAATATATCTTGCGCCACGATACGTTTAAAAATCGTTGGGAATATATCTTTATGCGAACCAATACGCCTTGCATCATAACGAATCCCTTGCCTAAGTCGTTCAGGGACATACAAATAAAAAGGCACTTGATATTGATACAATATATCATCAGGCTCAAGGTAATAGTTAAATAAATCACGCATATAGTGATCACCTGTAGCAGCCACAATGGTATGTTCAGCCAAAGCAGAGCCTTTAATTGATGTCATCAATTCACCCAAAGCATTGCTGGCATATTGATAGGTCTTCATCACTGTACTCGCTTTGTCCAGGTCATGCCCAAACACCTTGTATTGCAAATGTTTGGGCACATGTATGCTTGGTAAGTTCGTATGTTCAGGCGTGGTATACGGTGAGTGATTGGTGATGGTTAAAACATATACAAACACAGGTTTTTCATGCTTTTCTTGTAAATATTGCAACACATAGTCAAACGTAAAACCATCAAAAACACCCCATGAACCATCATGTTGCGCATCTTTAATATGCAGTCGGATATCTTCCACATCCAACATCTCATCAAAACCTTGATGGGCTACAAACTGCTCAATATTTGACCATGAACCCGTACCACTGGTGATAAATACAGTATGATAGCCTAGTTTTTGGAATATTTTAGCTGGTGCTGCCGAAAAAGGGGTGTGACGATAACGACCACGCGCCATATTACCCGCACCTGTATTGGCTAATAGCTTCTCTATACTACCTAATGTACCCTTCGTTGACGATAAAAAGCGAGGAAACCAATAATCTTGCTCTTGATGTTGAGCAAATTCACCTAAAATAGGATTATCTTCGCCTTGCAATCCTGCAATCTGCCCCCCCCAACTTTCCATCTGCACCATCACCACGTCGGGGGAATCGCCCTTGATTCGCCCTTGATTCGCCCTTGATTCGTCTTTATTTATCTTGATTTGACTTGATAAAACATCATCTGCCAATAAAATATGTTGCTGCCCTTGGTAAGGCTTTCCAAACCATGTTTGATAGGCTTTTTTCATATGTTCTTGGCTTACAGGACTGATATCTTGCATGTTTTTCCATGCCGTCCAAGCATCGGCAAAAGCCATGGGACCATTCGCAACTGCGCGGCTTAAAAACACATCCCCAGCAATCGAAATCTCTGAAAGCATCAAGGGAAAAGTCCCTACACTTCCCCTAGCCGAAACCAACAACAATACTATACTCAGCACAATATACAGCACACGTAATAAAGATGATTTGACTTGCCACATATAACGATCACTTTGCTTGTGTATATAGGTCAGTAAATACAAAGATGCCGAAAATAGCAAAGCCAATAAAAATAAAACCTGCAACACAGGGTAATCAAGCCAAAGGGTATGCAAGACCGCTTGAGCATTGTCTGCATCTAAAAAGTCAAAGATGAAAACATCAATATGATTTTGAAAGTTAAGGTAATAAAAGTGATTTACCACAGACAAACAGCAAACGACCCATAAGATTAGTAATAAGGCATGGCGGTAGTAACGCATCACTTGATTCGCTTGTTGATGCCACAACAACATCATACATTGGGTTAGCCCATAAAATAATAAACAAAGCGTTGCCGCTGTACGCCAATCCAAACGCGCACCCCAATATAAGGTGTCCCAAAGTGAGGCATCATCAAACGATACGCCGCCATGTTGCGCAATAAATGCTAATCTTGCCAAGAACAACAATATGCTGAGCAAAACAATCCATAACCATGTCAATTGCGTCACACGCACGAAATTAGAAAACCGTGATGACTGAGCTAGACTATTCATTGCGCTAAACCCCTTCGCTTCACCAGCCGCCCCAAATAGAAGAAGAAAATAAAGGGGTCAAGTAGGTAGTCCCATAAATTAACCGATTCTAGCCATTGTAAGTCCCAAGCCAATAAAGCCAGAAGAAGCATACTTGCCACGCCACATTTACCTGCCCAATATGCCCAAGCTGCTAAACACAAGACTGTCATAGGCAAGATATAACCCGTATAACCCAAGCTATATGGGTCAAAGTTGCTTAATCCTAATGCCAAGGGGTAAAAACAAAGCCCCAACAATACAATACCCACTTCCAAGCCTTTTCTTTCAGCTTGCTGCAACAATTCACGACCCCATAGTTGTTGATAAAGTGCCGCAATCAATATGCACATGGTCAACACGCTTAAATCACCCGTTAACCCGCGCAACCACCATACAGGACTGTATGGGAAAGGATAAATCAATAAAGGAGAAAGGCATAATAAGAGTATGAGCTTGTGTCCAAGGCGGGCTTGAGGACAAAACTTGCACAATAACCACAGCAACAACCAACAAAGAAACAGCGTTAATGGCAAAGTCATGGCTGCACACCTTGGGGCTTCTCATCGCGCAACATTTGCTGCTTTAACC
>CAZWPS010000064.1:0-8186 GCA_964635775.1 uncultured Zetaproteobacteria bacterium
TATGCATTGTATCGTTATGTTCTATTTATCTCTTTGTCTGCATATATTTTTGTTCTTAGTAGTTCATATCTTGTTATTTTGTCGTGTTTTTCAGCTTATATTTATGTGGTTTTTTTTTTTTTTTTCAAGAAGAAGACGGATTACTCATTCGTCTTAGTTTTCGGGGGTCCGAGATGGTCATAAGAGGCAAATTCATATTCATTTATTAAATTAGGAGATATTTAACATGGCTAAAGAAATTAAATTCGGTGAAGACGCACGCGCTAAAATGATGGCAGGCGTTGATAAACTGGCAGATGCAGTAAAAGTAACATTAGGTCCTAAAGGGCGCAATGTAGTATTGGATAAATCTTGGGGCGCACCAACCATCACTAAAGATGGTGTATCTGTCGCTAAAGAAATCGAGCTTGAAGATAAGTTTGAAAATATGGGCGCACAAATGGTAAAAGAAGTTGCCTCTAAAACTGCAGATATTGCAGGTGATGGCACAACCACTGCAACCGTATTGGCGCAAGCTATTGCCAAAGAAGGCAACAAAGCTGTCGCTGCTGGCATGAATCCTATGGATTTAAAGCGCGGCATTGATAAAGCTGTAGTCGCATTAACAGCTGAATTGGTCAATTTGTCTAACCCTGTGAAGAACCAAGAAGAAATTGCACAAATTGGTACTATTTCTGCCAATGGCGATGAAGAAATTGGTAAAATCATTGCTGATGCCATGGAAAAAGTGGGTCAAGAAGGCGTGATTACGGTTGAAGAAGCCAAAGGTTTGGAAACAGAATTGGATGTGGTTGAAGGCATGCAATTTGATCGCGGTTATTTATCACCTTATTTCGTGACCAATGCTGACCGCATGGAAGTTGAGCTTAAAGATGCATACATTTTGTTCTTTGAGAAGAAAATTTCTAATATGCGTGATTTGTTGCCTGTATTAGAAGCTGTGGCGCGTTCTGGCAAGCCATTGTTGATTATCGCTGAAGACATCGAAGGCGAAGCCTTAGCGACTTTGGTTGTCAACAAAATGCGTGGTGTGATGAATGTTGCTGCGGTGAAAGCACCTGGTTTTGGCGATCGTCGTAAAGCAATGTTGGAAGACATGGCTATTTTGACGGGCGGCAAAGTGATTGCTGAAGATTTGGGCATCAAATTGGAAAGTGTAACTTTGGAAGATTTGGGTCAAGCTGGAACCATCCAAATTTCTAAAGATACTACAGTCATTGTTGATGGTGCTGGTGATAAAGAAGCCATTGCTGGTCGCGTGACGTTGATTCGCAAACAAACAGAGGAATCAACTTCTGATTACGATAAAGAAAAAATGCAAGAACGCCTCGCAAAATTAGCTGGTGGTGTTGCTGTTATTAAAGTCGGTGCGGCTACTGAAGTTGCGATGAAAGAGAAAAAAGACCGTGTGGATGATGCATTGCATGCGACACGTGCTGCTGTTGAAGAAGGCGTAGTTGCTGGTGGTGGCGTGGCATTGATTCGTGCGCGTAAAGCATTGGATAATGTGAATGGCGATAACCATGATCAAAAAGCGGGTGTCAACATCGTTCGCTCGGCAATTGAAGCACCACTTCGTCAAATTGTTAGCAATGGTGGCGGTGAAGCATCTGTCGTTGTAAATGAAGTGGCAAAATCAACAGATGCCAACTTCGGTTATAATGCAGGCACTGAAACTTATGGTGATTTGATTGCGATGGGCGTGATTGACCCAACCAAAGTAACCCGTACAGCACTGCAACACGCAGCTTCTATTGCGGGTCTATTGATTACCACTGAAGCTATGGTTGCAGACATTCCTGAACCAGCTGGCGCAGCAGCAGCTGCACCAGATATGGGCGGCATGGGTGGAATGGGCGGCATGATGTAAGCCAAACACCTTAGTCTTTTAAGGTCGTAAGAAAGCCAGTAACCCTTGGGGTTGCTGGCTTTTTTTGTCTTGGTATCTTCAAACATTCATATTCATGACCCATCTATTGAGTTATTCAGGCTGTAATCATGACATTGATACTTGATAACACCCGTCATCATAAGCAGCAAAACTACCCGAAACTCGACAGTACACACTTCCTTTCCTAAGCTTGGTGTCATGCAAATTTTACGCTCTTTCTCCGCCGCTCAACAAGCAGACCTTGAGGCTTGTGCCATCACCATTGGTAATTTTGATGGTGTACACATGGGACACCAACAAGTACTTGCTGAATTACGTGGTCATGCGCTAAGCCATGCCAATACACCTGCTCAATCCGTCGCCATCACCTTTGAGCCACACCCGCGTGCCTTTCTTTATCCCAAAGAAGCACCAAGACGTTTGTCCCATTTACATGAACGCTTAGAGAACTTAAAACAAGCGGGGATTGATGCGGTATTGTTGCTGCATTTTAATCAACAGCTGGCAAGCATGTCTGCAGAAAAATTTATGCAAACACTGCAACAAAACCTTCGGTTTAAGCATATTCACGTTGGTTATGATTTTGCTTTTGGCAAAAATAGGCAAGGTCAAGCGGATATGATGCGGCAGATGGGTGATACACAAGGTTTTACAGTCAGTGAGGCATCGGCTTTGATGATGATGGGTGGGGTCGTCTCCTCAAGTCGTATTCGCTCTGCTATTGAGGCAGCAGATTTTGTGCTGGCAGAAAAGCTGCTTGGTCGTCGGTATGCCATATCTGGGCGTGTTGGACATGGTGATAAACGAGGACGAGAAATGGGTTTCCCTACGGCAAACTTAAATGTAAAAGACTTAACCCACCCCCCTGTGGGTATTTATGCAGCTTGGGCTGAGTATGAAGGAAAACGCATCAAAGCCGCCGCTTATTTGGGTTATAGCCCAACCTTTAACGGGCGCACACTATTACTCGAAACCCACTTATTACATCAAAATGATACACTTTATGGCAAGCGTTTACATATCGAATTTGTACAGCGTATTCGCGAAGATCGTGTGTTTATCAATGCTGATATTCTAGCCCAACAAATCCAAGAAGACTGCTTAACCGCCAACGCGATATTGGATAAAGATAGCCGTTCATCAACAAAATGATTAAGCTTTGCCTTGGGTATATTTACTTTAGGTTGTAGCCTTATCAAAATAACGTTCAACAGCACTTCCTTTTATAGGGTGAGTGAAAAACGAAAACCGAGGGAATCAATGGCAGTGAATAAAGTTGTCTTAGCCTATTCTGGCGGGCTAGATACATCTATTATTTTAAAGTGGTTACAAGATACTTACCAGTGTGAAGTCGTCACTTTTACCGCCGATATTGGGCAAGGTGACGAAGTTGAAGAAGCGCGTATCAAAGCCAAAGCCTGTGGTGCATCTGCAATTTACATTGATGACTTAACCGAAGAGTATGTATCAGACTTCGTTTTTCCTATGTTTCGTGCCAATGCTGTTTATGAAGGCGAATACTTGCTCGGCACATCCATCGCTCGCCCATTAATCTCCAAACGTATGATTGAAATTGCCCAACTTGAGGGTGCAGATGCAGTCTCGCATGGTGCAACAGGTAAAGGCAACGATCAAGTGCGTTTTGAACTGGGTTTTTACGCTCTCAAACCTGATGTCACCGTCATTGCGCCTTGGCGTGAATGGAATTTAGTTTCACGCCAGCAAATGTTAGACTTTGCCGCCAAACACAATATCGAAATTGAACGCAAACGTGAGGGGTCGAAGTCGCCTTACTCCATGGATGCCAATTTATTGCACATTTCATATGAGGGTTATGATTTAGAGGACCCTTGGTGTGAACCGCCTGAATCCATGTGGCGCTGGTCTGTTTCACCTGAAAATGCACCTGACCAAGCTGAATACATCGAGTTGACTTACAAAAGCGGTGATATTGTTGCCATCAATGATGTTTCCATGACACCAGCAAATGTATTGCGCGAACTCAACCGCTTGGGCAACCAACATGGTATTGGACGCATTGATATTGTGGAAAACCGTTATGTAGGTATGAAATCACGTGGTTGTTATGAAACACCAGGTGGCACCATTATGCTCAAAGCACATCGCGCCATTGAGTCCATCACCCTTGATAGAGAAGCGGCACATTTAAAAGATGAGCTGATGCCACGTTATGCTAAACTCATTTATAATGGTTATTGGTTTGCCCCTGAAACACGGATGATGCAGACTGCGATTGATGCATCACAAGCGACTGTGCATGGCACGGTATGTTTGAAGTTATATAAGGGTAATGTGATGGTCGTCGGGCGCAAGTCGGACAACTCATTATTTGATGAGCGATTATGCACCTTTGAAGATGATGAAGGGGCTTATAACCAGCAAGATGCTGAAGGTTTTATTAAATTAAACGCCTTACGCTTGCGCATGAATCACTTGGCAGGTCAATAAGATATGGGCTATTATGATAAAATAACACGTTTAATGCATTGGGCTTTTGCTTTACTCATCCCACTGCAACTTTTAAGCGAAGAAATGATGAAACGCCCCAAACCGGGTCGCATTCGTGATGAATCACAAATATTCTTTTTTGAAATGCATGAATGGGTAGGGATGCTGTTACTGGTCTTTATTGTGGCACGATGTGCTTGGGTATTTATGGGCGCAACAGGTGGCTGGTCACGTTTGTTTCCTTATATGACAACACAAGGTCGTCAAGGTTTAGCTGATGAAGTCATGTATGAAATTCCTGGCTGGTTTAAGGGAAAAATGCCTGCGCCAGGGCAGGAAGACTACATTGCAGGTGCAGTACATGGTTTAGGGTTATTATTGGTGCTGGCTATGGGTATCACAGGTTGCGTGATGTTGTATGGCATGGAAGAATCAGGTCAAATGCTCGGTCTTATTCATAATGCAAAAGAAACCCATGAGCTTCTAGGCACATTACTGTGGATTTATATTTTCGCTCATGTTGCTGTTACTTTATTACATGTCCTGTTGGGTCACCCCATGTTTTCAAGGATATTTAGTTTTAAAAAGTAGGTTATTTATGAAAAAAATATTTTCTCGTGTCATGCGCGGGGTTGAAACCACACGTTCTGTGCTGTTCAACCTCTTCTTTTTGCTCTTTATCACCTTTTTAGTGATCAGCATCATGAATGCTCAACCTTCCTTGCCCGATAAGTTTATTTTACAACTTAACCTGCAAGGAAGTTTAGTTGAACAGGTCAAACGTCCCGAGTTTGGCTTGACCACATTAACCGCACCATCACCCCAACAAGTTAAAGTCCATGATGTGGTCACCGCCCTCAAACGCGCCGCTCAAGATGAGCGTGTTTTGGCAGTGCGCCTTAATCTTGAAAAGCTGAATCAAGCACCTTTGGTTCACCTACAAAGCATACGTCAAGCCATTGAAGTTTTTAAAAGCAGTGGTAAACCTGTGATGGCATATGCAGATAGCTGGTCACAAGGGCAGTATTATTTGGCAGCAGCAGCTCATCATGTTTTTTTACACCCTATGGGACATATCACACTCAATGGTTATAGTTTATACCGTAATTACGTGCGTGATGCGCTGGATAAACTATCCATTGATATTCAAGTGTTTAAGGCTGGTCGTTATAAGTCTGCGGCAGCCCCCTTCATACAAAGTGCCATGTCTGATGATGAGCGACGCGCCAACCAAGCATGGTTAAACACCTTGTGGGATGTTTATAAAGAAGACTTACAACACATGCGCGGTATCGAACCTTCACGTTTACAACAAGTCCTTGATCATCCCGTCCCTCATATTCAACAGCATCACGGTGATTTAGCTCAGCTCTTTGTTCAAGAAAATTGGGTGGATGGTTTACGTTATGCAGATCAAGCTGATACTTATTTAAAAGAACGCGTTGGCGATGTTCAAGATGTTGAGTTTAAAGATTATTTGATGGCAAGTGGGGATGGTTTTGGACCACCTCAACCTGAAACATCAGATGATTGGGTAGCGATTATTACAGGCAGCGGCACCATTTTACAAGGCGATCAACCTGCTGGCACTATAGGTAGTGATAATATGGTTGCCTTGTTACAAACTGCCCTTGATGATGAACGCATCAAAGCTGTCGTTTTACGCTTAAATACACCAGGGGGAAGTGCTTCTGCTGCTGAAAGTATACGTCATGCTGTCGAGCGGTTAAAGCAAGCGGGCAAACCTGTGGTTGTCTCCATGGGCAGTATGGCAGCATCAGGTGGTTATTGGATTGCCAGCGCTGCCAATGAAATTTGGGCTTCAAAAGCAACTTTAACCGGTTCAATTGGTGTTTTTGGAATTGTACCCAACATTAGCCGCAGTTTAAAACATCTTGGTATACAAACCGATGGTTTAGGTACCACTGCTATTGCTGGTACACTACGCCTAGACAAGCCATTAACGCCGATACTGAAACAAACCATACAAATGGGTATCAATCAAACTTACCATCGCTTTATCCAGCTTGTAGCAGCAGGTCGTCTTATGGACATCAAAGAAGTTGAAAAGGTTGCTCAAGGAAGAGTGTGGAGTGGGTTAGATGCACAACAATTAGGTTTAGTTGATCATCTTGGTGACATTCATGATGCCATTCTTGCCGCTGCCACACTGGCACATATCGAAGATAAACATGAAGCCATTACCCTTGACCCGCCTATCAATACAATGGAATTAATCATTGAAAATCTATTTAGCCAAGTGGTTATATGGGTAAGTAAACCACAACCTCAATCACAAATAACCAATATCATTCAAAGCTTTCAACAACAACTACAACACATTCAACAGCTCAATGATCCACGCGGTATTTATGCCTTAAGTGGTTTGGAAATCGTGCAGTAACTACTGCCTCAATTGCTCTAAATAAAGGGCTAAATGTTCAGAGCAACCATGCAACACTTCTAAACACTGCGCTAAACTTTGCGTACGTTTACCCATTGCCATCGCCCCAGAAATCGAGGATACGATAAATATCGCTGTGTTTTCCACATCCATATTGCGTTTAACCTGATTGTTAAGCTGTCCTTGTAATAAAATTGCCGAAATTTCATGTTGCCAATGGCTATACACCTGATTCACCCGCTGCTTAAAACCATCATCCAATGCCGCCATTTCTTGTGCAATTTGGTGGAGCGGACACCCCAATAATAATGCTTTTTTACCACCTGAATGAGGGTGATTAACCATACGCTGTACGGATGTTCTTAATATATTTTGTAACACATCAATAGGATTGCTCGCTTGTTGTAAGGGTAGTATCCAAATATCATCAATGAGCGGTTGGATCACCTCATCAAACACCGCATAAGCTAAGGCTAGTTTATTGGTGTAATGATGAAACAGTGCACCTTTAGTCACCCCAGTATGTGCTAAAATTTGAGATAAACTTGCAGCTTGAAAACCATACAGATGCATTTCTTCAAAAGCAGCCATTAAAATCGCTTGTTTAGTTGCTTTTGCATTGCGTTTGACTTTCTTTTTCAATGGCATACTTTGGAGTATGGTTGTCACACCACCCATTCGTCAACCTGTGTGCCGTCTTTTTAATGAAATCCAAGGGTTTACTGCTAGGGTACAGCCATGGAACATCAAATGATATGGGATACCATCAAAAAACAATTAAATCAGGTCTTACCACCAGCAAAAATGGGAGCTTGGATTGAGCCTGTCTCCATTGAACTCAATGATACCACTTTATTATTAAAGGTTCCGAGTCAATTTTTTATTGATGGGCTAAAAACCGATTGTGAACAGCATATTTATGATGCTTTAAACACCCTTAATTTACCTTATTTACTCGATTACGCTGTTGATCGTTCAATACAATTAACCTCACCTTCTACGCCCCTTAAAAGTAATAAAGTCAAAAATAATATTGATGGTTTTATTGATGAACGCTTTACCTTCGCCAATTTTGTCGTTGGTTCAAGTAATGAGTTCTGCCATGCTGCAAGTGTTGCTGTTTCTGAAGAGCCTGGCAGCCAGTACAACCCCTTATACATCCACGGTGGTGTTGGGCTAGGTAAAACACATTTAATCAACGCTATCGCCAACCAGCTCGCTAAACGTGATGATATTCGTATTGCTTACCGTACAGGTGAACATTTCACAAACGAACTCATTGATTCCATTCGTTCACACAATACACCTGCTTTTCGTGATAAATATCGTAAAGTTGATGTTTTAATCATTGATGATATTCAATTTATTGAAGGTAAACAAAGCACCCAAGAAGAGTTTTTTCATACCTTTGATGCGTTACAT
>CAZWPS010000065.1:0-7960 GCA_964635775.1 uncultured Zetaproteobacteria bacterium
CCCCTGTAGCTGTTCATATTGCCTCTGATTTACTCTGTTTCAAGGAAATATGCTGTAAATGAGTGCTTTTGACGCAAAAAGCGAGGAAATCAGGAAAGGTGAGCTGACGCGTTACGCTTTATCTTTAACACCCAACCAAATCATATGCTTGCTTCCTTTTTTGCCAAACGCTCGGCATGGCACTTCTTGTGTTTTAAAACCAGACTTTCGCATACGTTTTGTAAAGCGAGGCTCAGGAAAGGCTGACCACACACCAAACACGCCTTGAGGTTTGAGTGCATTGAGCGCCGCCTCTAAACCTTTGATATTATACAAAGCACCATTTTCTTCGCGCGTTAAACCTTCTGGCCCATTGTCCACATCTAAAAGAATGGCATCAAAAGTGGTGTTGTTGCAGCGGATAAGTTCAGCCACATCCCCTTGATGAATGGAAACGCGGTTATCGAGTAAGGGTTGATTGGCAAGTGCTGCCAAATAAGATTGGTTCCACGTGATGACAGCAGGCACAAGCTCTGCCACCACTATTTTTGCATCATTTGCCACATGCTTAAGTGTGGCTGCCAGGGTAAACCCCATGCCTAAACCACCAATTAACACCCGAACATTGCTTTTATGGCGCAAACCTTTGCAGCCAAGCTCTGCTAAGACATCTTCTGACGAATGCATGCGGCTGTTCATCAATTCAATGCTGCCTGTTTTGATTGAATACTCATCACCACGGCGGTAAAGCTTTAAATCATGGGCTTCACCAACCACGGTGCTGCTGTCTAATAATTCCCAAGGTCTCATGCTGTTTGCAAGCTTTTGCTGACAATCTCAAAGACATCGCCTGATAAATGAGGGGTGTTTGCAATGCGTTGTAGCTCTTGTTGCATGAGAACCTGCGGTGTTGAAGCTAGTTGTTTCCAGTTCATCAAGGCGCGTACCATACGTGCTGCAATTTGGGGGTTGAGTTGATCCAATTCCAACACACAATCTGCAACAAATTGATAACCAGAGCCATTTTCAGCATGGAAATTCATGGGGTTACGCATAGCAAAGCTGCCAACCACAGCACGCACTTTATTTGGGTTTTGGATTGAGAATTGAGGGTGCTGCATCAGTGTTTTGACATGTTCTAAAGCATGAGGCAATGAAGATGAAGCTTGCACAGCAAACCATTTATCCATCACATTGGGCTGGTTTCCCCATTGCTTTTCAAACGCGGCTAAGGCTTGGCTGCGTTGCGGGCAAGCGTAGTCGGCGAGTAAAGCTAAGGCTGTATATTGTTCAGTCATATTTTTTGCTTGGCTAAATTGTTGGTATGCCAGCTCCAGCATATCACTGCCTAAAGTCACGAGGTAAGATAAACAAACACCTTGTAACTTGCGTTGTTGCATGGCTGCATCACTTAAGCCATGGTTATGACACATGTTTTGATAGGTTTCGAGCAAGTCAGCTTGTAATGCTTGGGCAATGTTAAATTGTAAGTCTTTTTTTGCGTTGAAGAGCGCTTGAGGATGTATAGTATGATGTTTTGCAAGCCATGTTTCCTGAATGTCGGATAAAGCAGGCAGCATTAAGATTTCAGCTTTGAGTGCGGGCTCTATATTTTTGTCAGCCAATAAAGTTTTAAATGCTTGGCAGATTGTGGTCAGGCAAGGCTCTGTTTTTTCGACCATACTGATGATGTTATTGCTGGCTAAAGCTTGGGCTGCTGCCCAGCGGCTAAATGCATTGTCATCATGCTGCATTAAAAAAGCATAATCATCATCTGAATACGCATATTCGAGAAGCACTGGCGCTGAGAAATCGCGCAACAATGATGGGATAGGTTGGCTGCTCACACCTTCAAAGTTGAAGCGCTGTTTTTCTTTATTGATCAATAAAGTAGTCTCATCATGGATGCTTTTTCCATCTGCTGCCAATAAGGCAATTTTTAGTGGAATTAAATAGGGCTTATAAGACTTGGATGTTGCTGTGTTTGGGCAAGATTGTTCACAAATTAAGGTGCAACGTTGCTTTACCGCATCATAATCAAGGCGCACTTTCAAGCGCGGTGTCCCTGCTTGGGCATACCACACCTGCATTTGTGATAAGTCAGTATCGTTGGCATCTGCCATGGCAGCTAAAAAATCTTCGGTGCAAACAGCTTGTCCATCATGCCTATTAAAATACAAATCCATGCCTTTCCTAAAGCCGTCAACGCCCAATAATGTTTGATAAAGGCGTACTATTTCTGCTCCTTTTTCATAAACCGTAACCGTATAAAAGTTGTTGATTTCCATATACGAAGCAGGGCGAATGGGGTGTGCCATGGGGCTTGCATCTTCGGCAAATTGGTGGGTGCGCAAAAGGCGAACATCTTCAATGCGTTTGACGGCACTTGAATGCATATCGGCAGTAAATGTTTGGTCGCGAAAGACAGTCAAACCTTCTTTAAGGCTAAGTTGAAACCAATCACGACAGGTGACTCTGTTTCCCGTCCAATTATGAAAATACTCATGCCCAATCACAGCTTCAATGGCAATGTAATCATCATCAGTGGCCGTTTCGGGGCTGGCAAATACAAGGCGCGAATTAAAAATATTAAGCCCCTTGTTCTCCATAGCGCCCATATTAAAGTCATCAACAGCAACAATCATGAATAAATCTAAATCGTATTCTAAAGCAAAGCGTTGCTCATCCCAAAGCATGGCGCGTTTGAGTGATGCCATGGCAAAGTCGCATTCTTTGATATGATGTTCTTCGGTGTAAATACGAAGGGTAATATGACGACCTGATTGGGTGATGAAGCTATCTTCAACCTTTGCGAGATTGCCCGCGACAAGGGCAAACAAATAGGCAGGTTTGGCAAAGGGATCTTCCCACGTTGCCCAATGTTGCCCATGTTCAAGCATGCCCGAACCTGTTGGATTACCATTGGATAACAATACGGGATTGCTCGCTTTATCAGCAATGATTTTGACGGTAAATGTTGCCATGACATCGGGGCGGTCGGGGTAATAAGTGATGCGCCTGAAACCTTGGGCTTCGCATTGGGTGCAATAATTGCCTGATGAGCGGTATAAACCTTCCAACGCGGTATTGGCTTGAGGGTTGGTATGTGTTTTGATTTCTAAAGTGAAGTTATCGGGCGTATGTTTGATGCTTAAACCCTTATCATGCAACATATATTCGCTTTTCGATAAAGCTTTTCCATCCATTTTTATGCTGTGCAGCGTCAAACCTTCACCATCCAAGTCAAACATGCCTGACTGATGGCGTTCATACGCTACGCTAGATGTGACTATGGTATGCTCAGGGCTAAGCTCAAAACATAGTGATACATGTTTGACGTTAAAACTGGGCGGTGTGTAGTCTTTCAAATAAATGGTTGGTTTCAATGTTTTATCCCTAAGGAAGTGTTCTCTCAAATCAACGTTGATTAACACTTTCTTTGTCTGTAACGCTTTAGCTTACCTTTGATTTGCCCGCTTTTTCCTTAAAGTCGAACAAATCAGAGAGAATATGAGCAGTTACCTTTATGTTTAATAAAAAAATAAGCCAAATAGTAGTTGAATAGCGATGATGATGGTAATGATTTCTAGTAAGTCGTTCAGGGAATGGTTAAACTGCGGCGATATGCCTTATTCTTCATACAAACAACAACACATTCGCAACTTCTCAATCATTGCCCACATTGACCATGGCAAATCAACACTCGCTGACCGCTTAATTGAGGAAACAGGTGCATTGTCTCAACGTGAAATGAAGAAACAAGTGCTTGATTCCATGGAATTGGAGCAAGAACGCGGCATTACCATTAAAGCACAAACAGCAACCTTGGAATACCAAGCCAAAGATGGTGAAAGCTATAAATTAAACTTAATTGACACCCCGGGACACGTGGATTTCACCTATGAAGTTTCCCGTTCTCTACAAGCTTGTGAGGGTGCATTATTGATTGTTGATGCATCTCAAGGTGTTGAAGCGCAAACCTTAGCAAATGTTTATTTAGCCATGGAAAACAATCTCGATATTATCCCCATCATCAATAAAATTGACTTACCATCTGCCGATATTGAAGAAGCCAAGCGTCAGATTGAAGATGTGATTGGCATTGATGCTTCAGAAGCCATTGCTGTGTCTGCAAAAACAGGCGAAGGTATTTTAGATGTGCTTGAGGCAGTGGTGAATCGTATTCCTGCACCGAAAGACTTGGATGACCAGCCTGTACGCGCCTTGATTATTGACTCTTGGTTTGATTCGTATGTGGGTGCTGTGGCGTTGATTCGTGTGTTTGATGGGAAGATGAAAAAAGGCGATAAGATTCGTTTGATGTCCAATGATAAGAAGTATGATATCAATGATTTAGGCGTGTTTACCCCTAGCCCTGTATCAACAACACAGCTCCATTCTGGTGATGTAGGTTTTATGATTTGTGGTATTAAAACATTGGCTGACTTAAGGGTTGGTGATACAGTCACTTTGGATAAAACACCTGCTCAAGAAGAGCTTCCAGGGTTTAGAGAGCCCAAAGCTATGGTTTTTTCGGGCTTATATCCTGTTGACTCCAATGATTATGTTGAGCTGCGTGATTCACTTGAGAAGTTGAACATGAATGACCCCGCTTTTACTTACGAAGCAGAGAGTTCGTCTGCTTTGGGGCTTGGATTTCGCTGTGGTTTCTTGGGTATGTTGCATATGGAAATTATCCAAGAGCGTTTGGAGAGGGAGTATAACCTTAATTTAATTACGACTGCACCATCGGTGATTTATCAGGTGACTTTTAGTGATGGTGAAGTCAAAGAAATTGCAAATCCCAGTGATTTTCCTGATCAAGCTGAGATTGCTGAAGTCAAAGAGCCTACAGTGATTGCTAATATCTTTTTACCTGAAGAATTTGTCGGTGTATTGATGAAATTATGTCAAGATAGACGTGGCATACAGCAAGATATGAAATTTATTGGGCAGGGCAGGGTGATGTTGACTTACAACTTACCTTTGGCTGAAATGGTGATTGATTTTTACGATAAACTCAAGTCTGTTTCGCGTGGTTATGCCTCTTTAGATTATGAATTAGCCGGTTTTCGTATAGAAAGTGTCGTTAAACTTGATGTGTTGGTGCATGCCGAGCCTGTGGATGCATTATCCTTGATTGTACATCGTTCAATTGCGGAAACACGAGGGCGTGATTTGGTGAAGAAGTTGCGTGAACTGATTCCACGTCATCAATTTGATGTGCCGATTCAAGCGGCGATTGGTGGCAAGATTTTAGCGCGAGAAACCATTAAAGGTGTACGTAAGAATGTAACGGCCAAGTGTTATGGTGGAGACATTTCTCGTAAACGTAAGTTGTTAGAAAAACAAAAGAAAGGCAAGAAAAGAATGAAGTCAATCGGCAGTGTTGAAGTGCCACAAGAAGCATTTCTTGCCGTATTGAAATTAGGTGATGATTAATGAGTGAAACCATGCAGGACTTAGCCAAATCGCAGCAAACATCTAAAAAACCAGCTTGGCGTGAGTTTTTAGAAAGTTTAATCGTCATTGTATTGCTGGCTTTGCTGATTCGTAGCTTTATCATTTCACCCTTTAAAATCCCATCTTCAAGCATGGTGCCAACCTTAGAAGTGGGCGATTTATTGTTTGTGACGCGTTATGCTTATGGTTTTCGCATTCCTTTTACTGATATTCAACTATTAGCAACGACAGCCAAACGTGGTGATGTGGTTGTTTTTGACTACCCTGAAGATAGAAGCAAAGATTATATTAAACGTGTTGTCGGCATTGCTGGTGATTTGATTGAATATAAAGATAATGTGTTGTTTATTAATGGCGATGAAATGAAACTCAAAGAAGAAGGGGTGCATACTTATTTGATGGGTGATCATTCAACAGGTGTGTCAGGCTTGTTTACAGAAAAGCTACCTGGTGTTGAACATCAGGTATTGCGACAAAGTTACTCGATTCGTGATGGGCAATGGCGTGTGCCAGATGGTCACTATTTTATGTTGGGTGATAATCGAAATAACTCAAGAGATTCAAGGTTTTGGGGGTTTGTTCCTCAAGAGTTTTTAGTAGGAAAAGCTGTGGTTGTTTGGTGGTCATGGCAAGGTGTATCGAGTTGGTCTGTGCGCTGGGATAGGCTTGGACAACTTATTCATTAAATCATTAAAAGGAGTGGTCTATGTTTAAAGTAATATTTTGGTTGGGTTTGATTGGTGGTAGCGTGTTTGTTGCTGCACAAGTGTTACCCCTTTATAATAATAACATGAAAATTGATAATGTTTTTGAGGGTGTGGCCAAAAATCTTGCTTCGCAATCTGAGGCAGATGCGAAAAAACGCGTATTAAAGCTTTTGAAAGCGCAAGGTGTGGATATGAAAGCATTACCTGAAGAATTCATGAGCAGTTTGAACGTGCGTAAAGAAGATGGTAAATTGCAGGTGAGTGCTGAATATCATATTGTTTTATGGTTGTTAGGCGCACCAGAAAGTGTTGACCCTGATGAAGAGTATAAAGAAGCTGATGTGGCGCCTATGGATAAATTGCGTTTGCGTGCACGCATGGACTTTGATTTTGCACCTTATCAAGAAACGCCTTGAATTATGCGCTTTTCGAAAAAGAAATTGGTTATATATTTGAGAATAAATCGCTTTTAAAACAAGCATTGACCCATGCCTCTGTAGCAGAAAAGCATTTAGAGCGGCATGAGTTCTTAGGCGATGCTGTTTTGGGCTTGGTCATTGCTCAATGTTTGTTTGAGATGTTTCCTGATGTATCAGAAGGTGAATTATCTAAAATGCGGGCCAACCTTGTTTGCAAACAAGCTTTGCTTGATATTGCAACAAAGTGGCAGCTTGCAGATGTGCTTGATGTTGGTGCTGGTGAACGCGAACGTGATGGCACATTAAAATCAATATCCATTGCGGCAAATGCGGTGGAAGCGGTGATTGGCGCTGTTTTCCAAGATTCAGGCTGGTCAGATGCTTGTGCCGTGGTCAAAATATCTTGGCAAGAAAAACTTGGGCAGGCAAGCTTGCTTGATTTGCGTGATGCCAAAAGCCAACTACAAGAACTTACGCAAGCGCATAATATGGGGTTGCCGCAATATACGATTCAAGATTTGGGTGTTCAGGTTTCGCCTCGATTTAAAGCATCTTGCAGCTTAAATCATGTGGCTTTAGGCGAAGGGAAGGGAAGCCGCAAAAAAACAGCCGAAATTCAAGCTGCTGAACAGGCTTTGTTGCATCCCAATATTCGCCAACTTATGGCTTAATAGGGAACAACTTTAAAACTTTTCCATTTTTCCCAAGGCTGCCTTGCGCAAAAACAATTTTACCATCAAGGGACACTTCAAGCGCCAAAGGTTTTCCTGCAGTAAATAATACAGGACTAACGCTTTCAATGGCGATGCTTTCACCCACTTTTAATAAGGCTTCGCGTAAAAGTTGCGGCTCTTTGTTTTGCTGCTGTTGATAAACTTGCAACCAAACATCATCTGAAACAGCAAAAAAACCATATGTTTTACTGATATTCTTGTTTTCTTGAAGGGGTGTTGTCGTGTTTGGCTGTTGTTTGGCTTCAACTTGCTTGTTGGTGTGATTCACTGCTGTATATGAAGATATGGCTAGAGGTGTGATGGGAGCAACCTTTTCTTCTTGGTTGGTTTTGAGCACAGCTGTTGTTGCATCTTCAGTTGTCTCATTTTCAAAAATATTAACCATGATATTAATAAGAATAAATAATAAAATAGCCGCAACCACCCACGTTCGATTCGGAGAAATAGGAGAGTCGGGGTAGGTGAGTGGTTTGGTTAACTCATATTGATTTGATTTGATGGATTGAATATCTGTTTCAACATCAATGCCTAATAAGTTGGCATACTGACGCAAAAAGCCTAAGGCATAAATTTCACCAGGCATATCAGACCAGTTCCCAGTTTCTAAAGCTTCAAGAAAAGATAGATTGAATTTAAGTTCATCAACCACATCCTGATG
>CAZWPS010000066.1:0-7763 GCA_964635775.1 uncultured Zetaproteobacteria bacterium
ATCATGGGGTGATTGATAAATTTGTCGGGGATGAAATTATGGTGTTATTCTCTGAAAATCATGTCAGCGAAGCGGTTAAAGCAAGTTTAGACATCTTAAAGGCGATTCAAACACATGATGATATTCATTTTGAAATTGGTATCGGTGTCCATATGGGCGAAGCCTTAGTCGGCTCGATTGGAACTCATGATAGACGTGATTACACGGCAATTGGCAACACAGTCAACACAGGCGCACGTTTTTGCAGCGCAGCGCAAGGCGGGGAAGTCATCATCAGTGATATCGTTTTCGCCCAGCTTGATGCAGAAACACAGCAGCTATTTACCTTAAGCCAACCACTAAAACTCAAAGGAAAAAACGAAAGTATTGTAACCTATGCAAGTTCAATATGCATGTGAAAAACAACAGCCAGGGCAGACTTTGTAAATCGAGGCAGTGTATTCATTTACAAATCTAGTATGGGTAAGTTTTAGAAAAGGATATACTGCCCTGATTTATATGCGGCGACACTTGACCTTTTCATTGACGCGAGTTTTAAATTGGGACACGCTACACCTTCGTATTGCCAGTATAGTACGGAATACGGAGGAACTATGTCCACATATAACGAAAAAATACATGGATTTTTTTCCGCGTATCAACAATGTTATGTCTAGTTTAAACTGTTATTTCAGGTTTGCGACCAACGATGATATATTAATAATCTATAAGTGGATGATGGCTCAAGAAAGTCGAGAAGTTGGCAGCTCATTTTTATGCAATTGGAGTTTAACCCAAGAGGTTCATGATGAAGGAGGTCTTATTGTTGCTATTAATAAAGATGAACCTATCGCATATATGTGGACTAATTTCGGAATCGTTGAAGTGCGAGAAGATTATAGAGGGAATGGTGTTGGTCGAAGCTTAGTTGAGCAAGCATTAGATTATGCGATAAAATCTAATGCTTATTGTATTAGTATTGAATGCGCGCCGCAAACATCTATTCCTTTTTGGAAGCATATGGGCTTTAAACTCTATAAAGAAAAGTATGCTTATTTGATATTGGATAAAATTCTTACATTGCCAAAGAAAGGGGAAGCTATAGATGTTGAGATTAGCTTTTACCCTGAATTCAAGAAATGGAAACCTGAAACAACGGCTCTGGAAGTGTTTTTACCTCTAGCCATAAAAGCATCGAATGGCATAATTTACTTGGCTGATAGAGTCACTATTTTTGCAGACAGGTCGATATGGTGTGGTGATCCTGTTTTAGGAATAAAAATATCAGGAAACGAGGTTTATCTCGATAAGGTTAAGTATCAGAAAGCAAGAGATATAGGTGTTCAGTATAACAATAATTCGTACGCTATTGAGCAAATGAATGCATAACAAAAGCATCGTGAGGGACATCGCTTCGCTCTGCCCCTCACGCAAGGCGTTAGCCACATAAAAGGAGTGATCCATGAGTGATGAATTTGCTGGAAGTGACCACCAAAGAGGTTTTTGAGGCTATTTACAAGCTCAATGATCGACCTAAGAAGCGCTTGGGGTTAAAACTCCCTATGAAGTATTTGGGAAAAACACTGGAGTTCGAATGAGGTCGGTGTTTGAAACTGCATTTATGACTTGAATTAAGGCAGTATTAAGATTATGCCTTAAACTATGTTTCTTCAAGTTATTGTGTGACGATAAAACCTTCGAGTTTATTCAAGCGTAAAAGGCGTTTTTTTAAGGCTGATACTTCGCTTTTAGTTGCGACTGGACCCACCCAAACAGCATACATATCACCTTTGGTTACAATTTTAGCACGTTTGTATTGTTGCTTCATTTTTTGATGCATACGTTGTGCTAGGTTTTTCTTTTGATAAGCACCCACTTGGATATAAAACGTTCCTTTACCCATGATGATTTTGATGCGTGTTGTAGGTTGCTTGCTCTGTGTTGGGCTGATGTTTGTTTGACGGGGCTGTTGTGGTGCTTGAATTGTGTTTGTTGCTTTGATTTGTATTGTTTGTTGATAGGGCGCGATGCTTGCCGTGGGTTGTTTTTCTTTAGTGTGTGTTATGTTTTGGCTGTATGGCTCAATGGCGGTTGTGTGTTTTATGTTTTGAGGTTGCACTTTTTCGATGACTTGTACGGTTGCTGTCGTTGGTGCAGGTTGATGTTCTGGGGTAGAGATGGATAACCAAAGAACAGAAAAAGCCAATGCAAAACTAGCCAGTATGGCTATTATACTGGCTAGTTTAAGTTCTTTTGTGTTTGCAGTAAACGATTGAAGTCGCGGAAATTGCATGATGCCTTAAGCTTAGTCTAACTTAAGGATTTCCCCGATTTTTTCACAAAATGTGTGATAACGGAAAGGTTTTTGTAGTACATTAAGGGTTAAATCTGGAAAGCGTTCAAGTAGGTCATCTGGGTAGCCAGTAACGAATAAAACACGTTCTAATAAGTTTGGGTTAACATGAATCAAACTGTTGTAAATTTCATCGCCTGTAAGTTTAGGTAAGCGCACATCAAGTAAAATAGCTTGATATTGATCACCATTCATACTGAGCTCAAACAAACCTTGCACAGGGTCGCTGATGGTTTTTATTTCGCATTCAATGTTTTTTTCACCAAGAAAACGATTTAAAAAAGCAGCTACAATGCTTTGTACGGTATCTTCGTCATCAACTGCTAATACCTTAATTACTTGACTCATATTATTAATAACCCTTTTGATAGCCTTACGCTTATGTTTTTAGCGTAAGCATCATTTTGTTTATGTTTTGTATTGCCTGATGGCAAATTTCTGCAAGCCTTGGATTGTTGGATTCAATGGCTGAATCACGTTTATCTTCAAGCTTGTTTAAACGCATTTTAAACGTGTCTTTAAAATGCGTGTTGGTACAAAAATGAGGGCACATTAAACATGCATCAAGCAAATAACATGGCTCACCTTTCATGCAGAAGCCGCTATCATGGACTTGTAAATTTGAATTATCAAGTATGCGATGACGAAGTTCTTTGTTTTCAACATCAAGGGTGATAATTTGGCTTTGTGAATTGATAAAAGGAGGTACAAAAAACGATTCGCGTTGGCTTTGGTTGCTTAAATACCACTTTTCATCATCGCCTTGACGAATGCCCGGCCAGCGCCATAAAAAGAGTTCAACAACATAACGTAAGGTTTCATCCAAGTCTTGTTGTTGATTTAACCAATCGGCAACAACTTTAGCCGCATGCCCTACAGGGGTATGTTCATGGGCTTCAAAATCCATTTGATAGAGCCCAGCATAAAGACGCAAGACGGGAATACCATGTTCTGATTTATCTGAATTGCGGGTGAGTAATGCGCCTACACTGTCTACTTCATTTTGGCTAAAAGGAATGTCACAGGTAAAATTGCCAAGAAAAATATCGCGCTGTTGATCTTTTTTTCCCATACGGAATAAATCACTTTCACTCATTGATGGCTCCAAGTGTTGGTTGTTTTTGTTGTTGCATGATGGGGCTTAACATACTACGCGGATTGATTTTAGCACCTAAAAAATGTACGCCCCAATGCAAATGAGGCCCTGTAGAGCGTCCTGTGGAGCCAACTTCGGCAAAAATTTCACCAGCTTTTATATATTGCCCCTCTTTGACTAAAGCGCGTTTGAGATGAGCGTAAATAGTGGTGATGCCATCACCATGAGCGATAGCGATAAGGTTGCCATTTAAATACATATCAGCAACGAGCAGCACTTTTCCTGCCAACGGTGCATAAACACTGGTGCCTTCTGGGGCAGCAATATCAATGCCTGAGTGGGGCGAGCGGGCATGACCGTTGACATAACGTTGTGCGGCAAACGGTGTGGAGATGATGCCGGCAACCGGCCATTGCATTTCAGGCCATACTGGCTGTGCATGAATGCTGGTTTGATACGATGTTTTGATGGCTTGTTGGTCGGCACGTATGCGTTTTAAATCGCTTGCATTAAAAGAGGACATGCTTTTTTTGACGCTAATGTGAGAAATACGAAAGTTGCCTTGAACCACCTTGACTTGATCATGCCAAGTTTGCTGTTTATTTGACCAAACAATAGGGTAAGTGGCAGGTTTTGTTTTAAGATGAATAGCAATCCAAGCGACTTGCTTACCTTTAAAAGTGTAAATGGGCCATTGTTTGCCAAAAGCTTCTACTTTGAGATGCTGCCCATGTTGTTGAGGTGCTGCTAAACGTAAAACATCACCTTGGGCAATGTTATAATCATTGGCAAAAGCATGATTAAAGCTGAAAAAGAGGCAAAAAAGGCTGATAAGCATGGTTTTCATGATGATTTTAGCTCCTTGTGGTGAATTTCCTGAATATGAACATCGGCAACACCATCATGAAAATGCAGTTGCAGCAAGTCGTGGGATTGTAAATGTTGGCTGGAACTGATGATTTCTCCTTGGGGATTGGTGGTCATGGCATAACCACGTTGTAAAATGTGCTGGGGGTTTAAGGCAAACAGATGTTCGTGTAAACATTGCCAGCGTTGCTTTTTTCGATGCAAGGCTTGGTAGATGCTGTGACTAAAGCGATGTTTGTGTTGTTGTAAGCGGTGTTGTTGCTGTTGTTTGATGCGCTGTGTGTGGTTCAATAACCGCTGGGTAAGGTGATAGAAATCATGGGTTTGCTGGCGTAAACGTTGTTGAGGTTCGTATTGATGCAATTGTGAGAGCGACTGTTTTAAACGAAGCCGTTGTTGGGTTATGGTTTGTTGATAAGTATGCTTCAAACGCGTGTTTAGTCGTTCGAGCGACCAATATTGTGCATCTTGATAACGATGCAGGATGTGGGTTTGGCGTTGTTGCAATTGCCCTAGTGTTTGGGCGAGTTGTTGTAAACGGCGTTGCAATAAGGCAGTGATGGAATTGAGTTTGGGCAGTTGCTGACGCAAGGTTTCGCGAGATGGACAGCATAGTTCAGCGGCATTTGATGGTGTTGCAGCGCGAATATCGGCTGCTAAATCAGCCAATGTGGTGTCAATTTCGTGTCCTATGCCTGAAATGACAGGAATTTTGGCTTGGACAATGGCTTGAACGATGCGCTCATCATTAAAACACCATAAATCTTCTATACTTCCACCCCCACGCACCAAAAGAATCACATCAGGTTGCTGTGGCAGCTGGTGCAATTTATGAAAGGCGCTGACCACGGCATCTGGAGCCTTATCACCTTGCACGAGACATGGTGATAACGTGATTTTTAGCCATGCAGGGCGATTGCTTAATACTTTTTGTACATCTTGCCAAGCCGCCGCAGTGGTTGAGGTAATGATGGCGATATGTTGGGGAAGTGAGGGGATAGGACGTTTGTGTTCAGCCTCAAACCAACCGCGTGCGGCGAATTGTTGTTTGCGGTGTTCAAATTCAGCAGCTAAACGCCCTGCACCTATGGGTTGTATGCCTTTGATGACAAGTTGGTAGGTTCCACGCGGCTCATAAAGACTTAAATGACCCGTAAATATATAAGCTTTTCCTTCTTGAGGGCGTGTTTTCAAACGCAGTGCAGCCGAACGCCAAACCACTGCCGAAATCGCAGCATGGGCATCTTTGATGGTGAAATACAAATGCCCTGATGCGGGGCTAGTTAAACGTGATATTTCGCCAGTTACTTCAATTTGGGCAAAACCTTGCTCTAAAACCTGCTTGATGCGGGCGGTTAGCTCGGTAATGCTGAGCGGTTGCGAGGTTTGATTGTTGGTTATTGGCATTGATTTAAGGCTGCATGCTGGTGCGCTGTTGTGTTGTGGGGATAAACCATTGTTCAGTATTGTGGTGAATGCCAGCAGGTGCAGGTTCGATGCCTTGAACACGTTGGTGTATGGCGGGTAGGGCATAAGCAGCATAAAGGAAAATCAAAGGGCTATCATGATGGATTTCTTGTTGCATGATATCATACCAAACTTTGCGCTGTTGAGGGTCAAAGATATGCCGTGCTTGTTCTAAAGCTTCATCAACTTTGGCATTGCGGTAACTTAAGAAGTTAAACTGACGTTTGCCAGTTTGTGATGAATGCCAAATGTTATATTGGTCGGGTTCAGGGCTTAAGCTCCAGCCTAAAATGACAGCATCAAAATCACGTTTGTTAATGAAGTTTTCAATGAAAGCTGCCCACTCAATTAAACGCACATGAACTTCAATGCCAATACCTTGCAGACGTTGCTGAATAATGGTGGCGGTATCGGCGCGTTGTTTGTTTCCATTGTTCGTGATGATGGTGAAACTAAGCTTCTTGCCATCTTTGCGGACAAAGGCGTCACCTTTTTGTTGTATCCATCCTGCTTTGGCGAGCAAAGTTTTGGCGTGTTGTGGATCAAAGGCACGGGGTTGTATGGCGGTATTGACCCATGCTGTTCCTGGTTTGTAGGGGGTGGCAATGGCTTCGCCTAAACCCAGCAATACACCATCAACCAACTCTTGGCGATCAATGGCGTAATCAATGGCTTGGCGAACATGAATATCCTGAAAAGGAGCGCGTTTGAGGTTGAAGCCGAGGTAAGTATAACCTGAACCAAGGTATTGATAACGCTTATATGTTTTCTGTAGTTTAGGGTTGTTGGGAAAGAGGCGGGTGTATTGTATGGGGGTGAGGTTCATTTCATCAATGTGACCTGCACTTAATTCTAAAAACTGGGTGGCTGAATCGGGGATAATACGGGTGATACGTTGATTAATCCAAACATCACCATCAAAATATTGAGGGTTAGCGGTTAATACGATGTTTTGTTGTGCTTGCCAAGATTTGAGAAAATAAGGACCAATGCTGGCTTGGGGTAAACGAGATAGGGGAGTGTTCATAATGTCTTCATCTTTGAAGATATGCTGGGGTAAGATGGATAATTGTGCCCATGATGCTAAAGCTGGTGAGAATGCTTCGGCGTAATGTACGATAAATGTGCGGGCATCAGGGGCTTGGGCGCGTGTGACTAAGGTATAGTCAGCTTTATAAGGGCTTTGGGTATGCTCATTTTGGATGAGTTGTAGGGTGAAAAGACAATCTTGAGCGGTGAAGGGGGTGTTATCACTCCATTTAAGATTGGCTTTAAGGGTGAAGGTGATGCTTAAATTGTCATCAGCGATAGACCAGGATTCGGCAAGCTTGGGAATAAGCTTGAAATTTTTGTCATAACTGAGCAAAGGAAGGTAGAGTTGTCCTGCAATGGCATGGCTTGAGGCATCACCGGCAATCATGGGAATGAGGTTGCTGGCATCACCAATGGATGCATCGGTGAATTGTCCACCATGAGCAGCGGTGTGGCTGAGGGGCGCGCTAACGACGGTTACGCTTGATTTTTCATCATTTTGGCATGAAATCAGGCTAAAAAGACATAAAACAGCGATTAATTTGAGCGAAATTGAGCGATAATCCATAGTTTATCTCCAGGGCGAATGTAATGACGTGTTGAAATTTGGTTGCTGCGCGCAATTTTTTTCGGTGATGTGCCGAACTTTTGTGCAATTTTCCATAATGAGTCACCACGCCGTACTTTGTAGCGAATGCGTCGCCCTTGGGACAATAAAGGATTGATTTTTGTGGACACTGAATGGGTTAAACCTGCCGTGGGTACGGTGATGTTGATGCCAATGCTCAAGGTGTGTTGAAGTTTAGGATTGAGGCGGCGTAAAGTGCGTATGCTGGTGCGGTAATGGCGAGCAATCTTCCATAATGAGTCACCTTTTTTTGTGGTTATGCTGATGTACTTTGGTTTGAATATATCAGGGTTATTGTTGAGGTGGGTTTGTAATTGAAGGATATTTGCAGAGGGTAAGGT
>CAZWPS010000067.1:0-7487 GCA_964635775.1 uncultured Zetaproteobacteria bacterium
ACTATAAATAGCAATTAAATAAGTGAATGCTGCCAACACGCCTGTAAGTAAGGCAACAAATATACGCGCCTGACTTCCCGCAATAATAATGGGTAAGCCCAATAAAAAAACAAAGGGGCTATGCATGCCCCCGCTGCCATATATCAATGCGCCAATTAACAATAAATCAGATATTAATTGCACCAGCAAGTGGCTCGTTATTACTGCATCCCAGCGAAACAACAGTGCTTGTATCAATAACAAGACCAACCACAAGACAAAGACTTGGCGCAATAGCGTTACATCATGCAAGCCTTGCCCTAACCATGTAAAGACCAGTAATACAAGGAATGCACCCAATGAACGCGCGATAAAAAGGCGTTTTAAGCTGGCTATTTCAGTTTGTGAAGTCATTGAATACGTTAAAAAATGCAACACACGCACTTAGGGAAGTGTTGATGAGGGTTAATCGGCACTTCCTTCATGCAGCCAGCACGCATTTTAGGTGTAAGATTACACATCATGCATCATTTGCATGTTTTTAAACCACCGCTGCCATCATAAAGATAGGTAAATACATCGCAATCACCAAACCACCAATCACCACGCCTAAAAATGCCATGATTGCAGGCTCCATTAGAGCAGTCATGCCGTCTACTGCCGTATCAACTTCTTCTTCATAGAAATCTGCGATTTTACCCAACATTTCTTCCATAGCACCCGTTTGTTCACCAATACCAATCATTTGCGTTACCATGATGGGGAAAATACCGCTTTCTTCCAGGGGTTGACTAAGCGATTGCCCTTGGCTAATCGAGTCTTTAGCTCCAATGATGACTTGCTCAATGACAACATTACCAGCTGTTTCTGCCACGGTATCCATGGCATCAAGAATAGGTACACCAGCTGCACTTAATGTTGAAAATGTGCGTGTAAAACGCGCTACAGCACCTTTACGTAAAACATCACCAATGGCTGGTAGGTTTAACAATAATTTATCAAGTTGGTAGTTTCCTGCTGGCGTTTTATAAATCATTTTAGTGGCTTGAACCATCGCAATGGGAACACCAAATACTAAATACCAATATTCAACAAACCCATCTGAAATATTCATGACAATCTTAGTCGGTGCGGGCAGCTCTGCCCCAAAACCTGAAAACATGTCTGCAAAAATAGGTACTACAAAAATCATCAAAATAGATGTTACAATAAACGCAATCACCATAATAGATGCAGGGTATACCATTGCTGATTTGATTTTAGCTTTTAATGCCAGTGACTTTTCTTTAAATTCACAAATGCGCAATAAAATACTATCAAGAATACCGCCTTTTTCCCCCGCCTCAACCAATGCACATGTCAGCCTATCGAATTCGTCAGGAAACTTGCGCAAGGTCTCACCAAACGGCGTGCCTGTTTCCAGCTCATTTTGCATGCCTGAAAATAATTTAAGCAGCCCTTTATGGTCCGTGCCTTTTTGTAATAATTCAAAACACTGTACTAAGGGTAAACCTGCATTAATCATGGTCGATAACTGACGAAAGAAGATACTAATTTCTTTCTCTGTAATCTTTTGCACACCGCCAAAACTAATTTCAATCGGTTTTTTCTTTACCTTAACTTCAGTTAAACCTTGACGGCGTAATGTCGCCATTGCCACATCTTTATTAACGGTCTCTAGCTCGCCTTTTTTCTCTTTGCCCTGTCGATCTTTCGCGGTATAAATAAAAACTGGCATAACTTAATCTCCCACTGTAATTCTTAAACACTCTTCTAAGGTCAACACCCCATCTTTCACTTTGTTCAAAGCGGACATACGTAATGTTTTGACACCTTCCGCCACGGCAATTTCATTGATTTCATCTGAATTATTGCCTGCATACACCGCATCACGAATCGGATCAGAAATCGGCATCACTTGGTAAATACCCACACGCCCTTTATAACCCGTACCATTACAAACACTACAACCTTTACCATGTTTCAAAACAAAAGTATCCAAGTCTTCTTTTTTAATGCCAGCATTCAATAATGCGCTAGGATCCACCGTTGTCGGCTCGGCACACTCACTACAAATCCGCCGCCCTAACCGTTGTGCTGTGACTAAGTTTACCGCAGAACCCACCAAAAATGACTCAATGCCCATATTAATCATTCGTGTCATGGTTGAGGGTGCATCATTGGTATGTAATGTTGCCAATACCAAGTGCCCTGTCAGTGCCGCTTTAATACCAATGGCTGCTGTATCATAATCACGAATCTCACCAATCAGAATCACATCGGGATCTTGGCGCAAAAATGATTTCAAAGCGGCTGGAAAATCCATGCCAATTGCAGGGTTTACATTCACTTGATTAATACCCATAAAGTTAAATTCTACAGGGTCTTCTGCTGTACAAATATTAATGCCAGGGTCGTTTACTTCGGCTACAGCCGAATACAAACTGACTGTTTTACCCGAGCCTGTAGGTCCTGTAACCAAGACCATGCCATAAGGTAAATTAACGGCATGTTTAAACTTATCAAGGTCACTTTGTTCATAACCCAGCTTGCTCATGTCCGTTTGTAGGTTGGACTGATCCAGCAAACGCATCACCACTTTCTCACCAAACAATGTCGGCAAAATAGAGACACGAAAATCCACTGTTTTCGCTTTGGATAAGCGGAGTTTAATACGCCCATCTTGAGGTATGCGTCGCTCTGTGATATCCAATTTGGCTTGGATTTTAAGCCTTGAAATCATCGCATCACGCATTTGCATAGGCGGCCGCATAATTTCTTGTAACACACCGTCTACCCGATAACGCACCCGCAAAACCTTCTCATATGGCTCAATATGAATATCCGATGCACCACGTTTGATGGAATCGAGTAAAATTAAGTTGACCAACTTAACAACGGGTGCTTCTTCACTTGCTGATGCCAAAGAGCCTTCATCATATTGGGTGTCATCGGTGTCCACGATTGACATGTCTTTAGCACCCATCTCTGCCATCACATCTTCAAGCTCTTGCCCTGCACCACCAAGCTCTTCTAGCTTGGCAACCAACTCACTTTCACGAACAATCACCACATCAATTTGACAACCTGCAATAAATGCCATTTCATCCATGCTGTTGATGTCATAGGGATCAGCTACAGCAAGTGTGACCACACTACCTTTGCGTTTCACAGGGATAGCCTGATTCTTTTGCATCATCGCAACTGGAATTTTAGTTAAATCACGATCGATTTCGACTTTTTTCAAGTCAATCGCTGGTCGCCCGAAATTTGTACTTATAAACTTAACAATTTGGTCTTCGCTGAAAATATCCAGCTTGGTTAATGTTAAAGTTAAGGTGTCACCATGTAATTTTATTTCATGCTTGGCTTTATCCAGCTGCTCTTTGGTAATGGCTTTTTTGCGTAGTAAAATGTCGCCTAAACGTGTTTGTTTCATGTCATTTTCCCCAACCTGGCAAATGCAACGGTTTTCTCGTCAATTGTTGCTCAACCCACTGTAATGCCAACAATTTTTCTGGTAAAATAGTGCAAGGCGTAGCCTGACCTTGTTCATGCCAAAACGCAAATGATGCCATTCCTTGTGTAATTAACATGGGCAAACCATCCACGGCCAAATAACCAGCTTGCCGTGCTGCACGCACAAAAGCAGTTTCACCATTGGTTTGATACACCGCATCAATCGCCACACCACCACCTTGTAAAGCAAAAGGAAAAACATCAGCAGCATCTAAACCAATGCTGCTACTATTAATGATGACATCACAAGCACGTGTTGCTTCAGCCACTGCATTTTCCTCCCATGCCACCAACGCACAGCGCATGTTTGGGTATGCTTGTGTGATATGTTCGCGTAGTTTTTCAACTCTGGCTGCACCGCGATTGCAGAGCAAAATATGTTGCGCACCTTGTTGGTGTAAGGCATGACAAATGGCACGAGAAGTCCCGCCTGCGCCAAACAATAACACTGGTTTTTGCTGGACGTCGGCTTGTAAACCCTGCAATACCGCTGCAAAACCTTGCCAGTCTGTATTGCTTGCTAACCAGCCTTGAGCAGAATGTTTTAAGGTGTTCACTGCGCCAATCGTTTGTGCATCAGTATCTGCTTGAACCCATGCCAAAGCTTGCTCTTTGTGCGGCACGGTGACATTCAAACCCATGACACCTGATGCATATAAACCTGCCAAAGCACTCTCTAAATCATCTGGGGCAACTGAAAAAGGCAAATAGACTGCATTTTTCTGACTTGTTTGTATAAAATGGTTTTGAAATAAGGGTGATAAAGAATGCCTGACAGGATTCCCAATAATCCCATACACTGATGTTTGACCATTTATTTTTTGCATTTCCTAAAAATAGTTGTTCACTGACACAATGTCAAAAAAGAACTGCCCAACACATGAAATCACTCGCTTTTTTCGCTCACACCCGCATGTTCAAAGGTTGCCATATCACGATGTAAAGCAATTGCCGATTGCAACAAAGGCAAGAGCAATGCCGCACCAGAGCCTTCACCCAAACGTAATTTAAAATCAAGAAATGGCTCAATGCCCAGCTTTTGTAAAGCCAAAATATGCCCGTTTTCCTGAGAAACATGGCTTGCCAACATCCATTGCACACTGTTTTCATCCATGAATTGTGCGACCAGTGCCGCTGCTGCTGCAATAAATCCATCAATCACCACAGGAACACCAGATTCTGCTGCTTCAAGGTAATAACCACACATCGCAGCAATTTCCAAACCACCGACTTCAGCCAAGAAATCTTGTTTTTGCGCACCTTTTACAGTAACACGCTGTATCGCTTGTTGAACCACATCCATTTTATGCTGGTGCATGGCATCATCAATGCCTGTGCCTCTTCCGACCACATCCTGCACCAAGGCATCGGTCAATAAACAAATCAAACAGGCACTTGCTGTGGTATTACCAATGCCCATATCACCTGCAATTAACACATTCGCACCTTGAGCAATGGCTTGTTGTGCTTGCAAACGCCCCACATTTATCGCTTGCTGACATGCAGCCTTGGTCATTGCTGCTTCATGCCGTAAATTTGCTGTGCCCGCTTGTACTTTAACATTCACCACACCTTCAACGGCTGATACATCAAGCAATACGCCCACATCCACCACCACCAATGAAGCGTCGGCTTGTTTTGCCAACACATTAATTGCTGCCCCACCTTGCGCGAAGTTTTTCACCATTTCCGCCGTCACGACCGAGGGAAAAGCAGATATTCCTTCGGCTGTAACCCCATGATCTGCCGCAAACACTGCAATATGTGGTTGAAGCACATCAGGTATTACCTTGCCTTGCCTTGCCGCAAACCAACAGCCCACATCCTCTAATCGCCCTAAAGCACCTTGTGGTTTTGTTAATCTGTTTTGATGTTCTCTGGCTGCTTGTTCAAATTTCATTGCTGGTATTTGACTCGGCATAACGCGCTCCTTCACACATAAAAAAACCCCACAAAACATAATATTTTATGGGGTTTATGAACAATGTGCTGCATACATAAAATATGCAGGATATGTTAAAGTTTATTTATTAGCCGTCAACCAAGTGCTGATTTCATCATGCATAGGGTGTTCAGGATATTTCAGCAAAAAGCTTTGCAAATGTTCTCGTCCTTTTGTTTCATCACCTTGTTGTGCATAACATGATGCCAAAGCAATCAAAGTATTGGCTTTAAGCATTTGGTTTGATGATGTTTTCAAGAGCTGCTCAAATGCCGCAGTACCTTGGCTTGGTGTGTCTGATTCACAAAGCATGGTGCCATCTTCGAATTGTTTAACATCATTACGAAAGGCGGAATCTTTTGATAAATCACCTTCCCAATGTGGCTTGAGCGCACTTTCAGTAGTCTCTGCACCACGAACACCAAGCACGGCTGTTGTTGTTCCGCTATTGGCTGTGCGTTTGTTGGGTACAATACGTTTCACTTTACTCCACAAAGAACTAAAAAATGATTTCTCTGACTTGACGACTTCATAGGTGCTGCTTTTTTTACTATCTTCTGCCATTACGGGTACAGCGAATATACCCAGTGCAAACATCAATATCATTACTTTTTTCATGGTTCTTTCTCCTTATTTATAAACCCAAGTATAACCGTTTATTCTGTCTTGACTGTGAGCCAGGTCATGCTCACACATCAATATCAATATATTATTGATTCAATAATAATGCCAGCTGCGCATAACGCACAGGTATTTGGTCATCTTGCGCTGTTGCTTGAACAAACAAGGCTTCTGCAGCCCTAGAATCCCCCAGCTTATAATTGACCATCGCCATATTGACCATAATGTCCGCATTATTTGATTCAACTTCAAGCGCTTTTTGGTACATAACCAAAGCCTTTTGATATGCCTGTTGCATATAATGAATATTACCTAAATTATTCAATGCTGCAATATTATTCGGGTCATCACTATGGATACGCTGCAACTCAACTGTAGCCTCATCATAAAGCCCATTACGCGCATAGACCACTGCAATTTGCATTTGTGCTTGTGTGTTTTTCGGATCAAGTGCTAACATTACACGGTATGGGCTCACCTGACGCTCCAACGCCCTGACCGACAAAATACCCCATTCTTTCTGAATTTTATCACCCATCATGCCCGCATCAGGAATGTGCAAAGCAAAGTCTGCTGGTGGCAAAGTCACAGGTTTATAGCTCTCCCAAGCCTTGACCAAGGGCATAATTTTCATTTTGGCTTGCTGACCATACAAATGATATTTACGCGCGCCTTCTGCCCAAGCTTCTGTAAAACTTGCCGCAATTAAGGTCGCTTCTAAGGGAATCCATACCTGTCCATTCAAGATAGCAATGGATTCATCGTTTAAACTAATCGAATCTTTGTGTGATTCAGGCACACCTGTATTAAACATCATCAATAAATGTTCAGGTACATCCAAAATTGCCGTTTCAATACCTAAATTAGTCAATGCTGCGGCTAACAAAATCGATAAATCATCACAATCACCACTACGCTGGCGCAAGGTTTCACGCGGAAATTGCACGGTATCGAGCTGCAAGGCATCCAAATTACCATAAGGTGTATTGGGGTCGATCAAATACTGAATGCCAAACGCGGACAAACCATTATACACAGTCATAGCTTTGGACACACGGGCATTAATTGCCCCTTTCTTTGGATTGTAGGTGTTGACCAATTGCCGCACAAATACTGCTAAAGCATCGTCTTTAGGCGTAACAAATGAACCAACCATGTCGAGTTTGTCCCAAACAATGGCATTTTTACCATAAATCGTCATGGATTCATTCAGCGTTTCCACGTGTGGTTTTCCAGCTAAATAATATTCGGCTTTGACCTCGGTTTGCACACCTGTATCTTCATCAATACCCAAAATTTTATTATTAAAAGCCGCCAAAAGTGATACTTTAACTTCACCATTCGCAGGTATATGTTCGACTACCGTTGTCGTTGGGAAATCCATATATGCTTTAACAAATAAAGATATTTTAACATTGCTGTAATC